>JAVBKE010000094.1:0-10202 GCA_031554185.1 Caryophanales bacterium | reverse complement strand
ATGAGTGGACCAGTTCCTGTGCAAGCCTATTTGATGCTAGCAGTGATTTTGTTCTGCATCGGGTTATACGGTGCGCTGACAAAGCGAAACTTTATTATTGTCCTGATTTCAATTGAGCTGATGCTGAATGCAGTGAATATTAATCTTGTCGCTTTTAGTAAGTATGGCGTGACGCCGTCGATTTCAGGTCAGATTTTCGCTCTGTTTTCGATTGTGCTAGCGGCTTGTGAAGCGGCTGTAGGAATTGCTATTTTGATGGCTTTCTACAAAAACATGAAAACAGTTCATATTGATAAAGCAAGTAAAATGAAACATTAATGCGGGCGCGCGGATTTAAGCCGTGAACAGTTTACACACGCTCCGCAAAGCACCTTTTAAAAGGGGAAATGCAGTTTATGATGAAATTTGTTTGGGTAATCCCACTTCTACCTCTCTTGTCATGCATCATCATGTTGACATTTGGTAAGAAACTGAAAGCAGCAAGTGCTTATATTGCGAATGCGTTAATGGCTGTTGCCTTTATCCTAGCGATATTTGTACTGGTTTCAAGATTGACCAATGAAACCTATAGCTATGAATTTGCTTGGATCAATGATGGGGTTAGTAGCATTAATCTTGGATTTGTCGTTAATCAACTAAATGCGCTAATGTTGGTTATTGTGACGCTGGTCAGTTTATTGGTTCATTTCTATTCAATGGGCTATATGAAAGGTGATGAGCGCTTCCATATCTATTATGGCTATCTAGGGTTCTTTACTTTTGCGATGCTTGGACTTGTCCTATCGCCAAATTTATTGCAACTCTACATGTTCTGGGAGCTTGTCGGTCTTGGTTCATTTCTATTAATTGGTTTCTATTACTATAAAGAAAGTGCCAAAAAGGCTGCGAAGAAGGCGTTCCTCATGACGAGAATCGGCGATATCGGTCTTTTTATCGCGATTTTATTTCTTTATTCACAACTTGGTACATTTAATATTGATCAGATTTTTGAACAAGTGCAAATGGGCGTTCTCTCTGATACAGGCATTACTGTTGCCGCAATCTTGATTTTTATTGGGGCAATGGGGAAATCGGGTCAGTTTCCACTACATACTTGGTTACCTGATGCGATGGAAGGACCAACACCTGTTTCTGCACTTATTCACGCAGCGACAATGGTTGCAGCAGGTGTTTATCTAGTCGCAACAATGTTCCCGCTATTTGCTGAGAGTGAGACCGCTTTATTAGTGGTTGGAATTGTCGGTGGATTTACGGCAATCTTTGCTGCGTCGATTGCGCTTGTGCAAAAAGATATTAAGAAAATACTCGCTTATTCAACGGTTAGTCAGCTTGGGTACATGATGTTGGCGCTTGGCGCATCTGGCTATACGGCAGCAATTTTCCATTTGACAACGCATTCTGTTTTCAAAGCCCTGTTATTCCTTGCCGCTGGTAGTGTCATTCATGCAGTGAACACCCAGAACATCGATGAAATGGGTGGTCTTTGGAAGAAGATGCGTTTTACAGGGCCATTGTTCTTAGTAGGTACGCTGGCAATTACAGGTGTTCCGTTTCTATCTGGATTCTTTAGTAAAGATGAAATCTTAGTGTCGGTTTGGAATGCAGATCAGCCCATATTATTTGCACTAGCAGTGATTACAGCAGCGCTTACGGCGTTCTATATGTTCCGCCTATTTTTCAAAGTATTTCTTGGACAGCCGGCAGCTCGTGCGAAGCGGGCACATGAGTCGCCTAATACAATGGTTTGGCCAATGATGGTTCTTGGTGTACTGGCGATATTTGTTGGCTATATAAACACGACTTGGTTTGGTACTTTCCTTGGGGATTGGTTGCAGGATGGCAACAAATACTTGCACCTTGCACATGAAAGTTCACCTGTTTGGATTATGATACTGGCAATCTGTGCCACATTAATCGGTGCATTTACGGCTGGTGTCATGTATGTGAAACCAGAAGATCCATTTGCGAGATATGTCACCCCGTTCTTCGGGAAAGATACCGGCAAGCGCTTAAAGCTACATCAGCAGTTCAGCAGAGTGTTTAAAGGATCGGGACCAATCCATCATGTGCTCAGTCATAAGTACTATGTTGATGAGCTCTATCAAGTATCAATTATTCCGGCAACAAAAACATTCAGTACGCTGCTGTCGCTAGTTGAGTTTATTTTTATCAAAGGATTTATGAATGGGATTGGGCGCGTGATCAAAGCCTCCTCTAGTGGATTTGCGAGAGTGCAAAATGGCCAGGTACAAACTTACGGTACATTTGCATTTGTGGGGATGGTCATTCTTTTGATCGTATTTGTATTAGCAGGGGGGTATTTGGATTGGATTCAATAGTACTTAACTTCCTTGTCTTTTCTCCACTCATTGGTGTGTTCATCATTTTTTGTTTACCGAAAAATAATACAAAACTAATTCAATTGGTGGGCGTCCTCGCGACCTTACCATCACTTGTGACGATTAGTTATATTTTTGTGGCACACCGAATGGGCAAATCGCTCAGTGATTTTTCCTTACGACTTGATTGGTTTCAATTCGGTAATGGTACAAATGTATACGGACAAAGCTTTGTTGTCGATTATCAGATGAACATTGATGCATTTTCGATGATTATGCTTCTGTTAACAGCGATCTTAACAACTTTTGCAGCAATTGCTTCTTATAAAATAACCAAGGAACTAAAGGGGTATTTTACGTTATTCCTATTGCTGGAAGTTGGTATGCTTGGTGTGTTTACAGCAGGAAACATGATTCTTTTCTTCCTTTTCTTCGAAATGACATTGGTTTCAGCTTTCTTCCTTGTTGGAAAATGGGGCTATGAGCAAAAGGAAAAAGCAGCTTTTCGTTTCTTGATTTATAACGGGATCGGTTCAGCGATCCTACTCCTAGTGATTATGACGATTCAGGCCACTGTCGGTACCACAGATATCAATTATTTGATCGACAATTTGGCAGATCCTTCGCAGTCGCTGATGTCAGATCAGATGGAAATGGCCTTACTGATTGGGATTGTGTTAGCATTCTCGATCAAATTACCATCATTCCCATTCCATTCGTGGATGTTAAAAATGCATACGCAAGCACCAATTCCAGTCGTTATGCTTCATTCTGGTGTGCTTTTGAAAATTGGTGCCTATGGACTGATCCGTTTTGGGCTTGAAATGTTCCCAGAACAGTTTCATGATATTGCGCCTTTCATAGCATTGGTGGGCGTTTTCAACTTACTGTACGGTGCATTCCTTGCATTCGTTCAGACCGATTTCAAGTTGATGCTTGCCTATTCATCTATATCGCATATGGGATTTGTATTTATGGGGCTTGGTGCTATGAATGCAATGGGTTTCCAAGGCGCTATATTCCAACTCGTATCGCATGGTCTTTTGTCTGCACTTCTATTCTTTCTCGTTGGTATTCTCTATGATCGGACGAAAACAACGGATATTTATCAGGTGGGTGGACTGGCAAAACAAGCACCAATGTTTGCAGGTGTGTTACTGTTTGGTGCCATGGCCTTACTCGGTTTACCAGGATTGTCGAGTTTCGCTAGTGAAGTCATGTCGTTTATCGGCTTGTTCCAAGCGGATCAGGTATTAGCAATAGTCGCAACGATTGCCTTAGTCATTACGGCAGCCTATATCTTGAAGGCAACCATGAGTATGACTTTTGGTGAGATAAAATTACCAAGTCAAATAACGAATTTTAGAGACATCCATGGTCTAGAAATTATTCCAGTGGCTTTTCTAACATTCTTTATTACGCTAATCGGGATCTATCCAAGATTATTGAGTGATGATCTCAGTGAATTTATTAACTTTCTAGTTCAAAGAATTGAGGGGTGGTGATGGTATGCTACAAGATATGACCTCATTGGACTGGCGTGTACTGCTACCTGAAGGGATTATTATTTGTACGATAATCGGTGTGCTACTTGCTGACTTACTCATGCGTAAAGACGCTTCCCGGGTTTTACTGGGATATGTCGCATTTGCTGGTGTTATTGCAGCACTTATCGCGGTGTTATTCCAATTAAATGATGAGTCAGCGATGCTACTGAATAACACGGTATACATTGATGGCGTCTCTAGGGCGTTTAAGTTACTCGTACTTGCGGGTGCAGCACTTGTATTATTACTCGCAACAAACTATCAGCCGAAGGAACGCTTAGAGCCTTACCGAGCTGAATACTATATGCTATTTTTGTCCGCCTTGCTCGGAAGCATGATGCTGGCTTCCAGCTACGACTTAGTCACACTTTTTGTTGCGTTGGAATTGCTTTCACTTTCTTCTTACGTACTAGTTGGGCTACGAAAAACCAATTTGAAATCGAATGAAGCGGCTATGAAATACGTCGTAAGTGGCGGTATTTCAGCAGCGATCACTTTGTTTGGATTCAGCTATATTTATGGACTAACAGGTTCAACCAATATGCTGGTCATTCAAAAAAATCTGTCAATGATTGCGACAGAACAGTTACAATATTTGATCGTGATTGCTTTCATTATGATTTTGGTGGGTGTTTCGTTTAAAATTGCCAGCGTACCATTTCAGATGTGGGCGCCGGATGTATATGAAGGATCAACGCTTCCTGTCACAGCATTTTTAAGCGTCGTCTCAAAAACAGCTGGGTTTATCTTATTAATGCGGCTTTTCTATACGCTATTTTTAAATTCAGGTGACCAGATAGGTGACTATAATATTTTTGAATCAGGTCAAATCCTAATTGGTGTCATCGCATGTATCGCCATGCTCTACGGAAACATTTTGGCGCTCAGACAAAGAAAAGTGAAACGGTTACTAGCTTATTCAGGAATTGCCCATGCCGGCTACTTGCTTTTAGGGTTCTCGGTTTACGATGCAGTGTTTACATACGATGCCATCTGGTTTTACTTATTAGCCTATATGTTGATGACCATTGGTTTGTTTGCCATCCTGCAAGTGGTGATGGATGAATCGGAACCAGAAACAACGACTGTATTTGCAGGACTATATCAACGCTCACCGATACTTGCAGTATGCGCGACAATCTTTATACTATCACTAGCCGGGATTCCGCTTACAGCAGGATTTATTGGTAAATTAAATATTTTCTTATTGCTGTTAAACCAATCAGCACAACTGTATATTTTTGCTGCAATATTGCTTTTAGCAACCGTCATCTCGTATGTTTACTACTTCGGTATGACAACACAAATCTTTTTCAGACAAGCACGGAATACAAAACGACTTCACATTCCTGTGGCAGTTATGGTCGTAATTGCATTTTGCGCGATTGGTACGATTGTGCTAGGAATTGTACCAAGCATTGGATTTGATTTCCTTAATAGCATATTGTCTTAACGTGAATTGAGGTGAAACATGGAATATTATGGTGCAGGTGGTGCAACCGTTGTGATCATTACTTACTTATGTTTTATAACAATTGCATGGTGGGCACTACAATCTGTCAATTTTGATAAAATACTACGCGGTAATAGAGTATTCCAAGCAAGGGTATTATTTATACTCGTTACGATTGCATTAGGTTCAATGGTTGCTAATTTCTTCCTGAATTATTTGCAACTTGGCGGCATGTTATCAGGTTTTTTTAGCAATTAATAGCGATGAAAAGGCTGTTTGTCTAGATGATGAACAGCTCTTCTTATATCAATGATCTTGTCGGTATGCAAAAAGGTTTTAAGTTTTGTACATCAGTGGCGCTAATTGTTATAAATATTGGTAAGTCTGTAAGGCATAGATGCGGATCAATTTCAAAATGCTGCGTAAAAAAAACAATATTTTTAATTGGCATTAATATCTAGTATGTAAATCCACTCTTCCGGAAAAAATGAGTATGGGGAGTGGAATTTTATATGAAACGTTACATGATTTTAGTTTTACCTTTTTTGCTATTATTTCTCCAGCTTGACACCTCAGAAGCTACTGCGGTCAGTGATCTTGACCAACTTGTCAGTGTCGTTCTACAGCACAATCCGGATGCAACAATTAGTGGCTGGACAGCTGTAGTGCGGGATGAGCGAAAAATGAGCAGTAGCGATATGTACGAATTGCTTCAACAAGAAAATCAGTTTAAGGATGTACAGTCAGACCGTTCTTCTATTACAGCAAGTCAGGTTTTTCCTCAACAAGATATGCAAGTATCCGCACGAATTGTCGTTACTGACCAAGAAACATCGATGTTAATTTACACAGTAAGTGGTAATAGTTGGAGCCAGGAATCAAGGACTCTTTTACACAATTTACTCAGAAAACAAAAATTTAGTGAAGAGGCCAAAAGTTTTTCTTGTTTGACGGGCTTGACTGATGGTAATATGGATAAGGACTCGTCAAAAATGCGGTCGCAATGGTTGGATGATTTTGATGCACAAATGATTGAGCAGACTACAGAACGAAATTTTCTCTGTTGCTCTGTTAAGAGCCATTTCTTCACAGATGGCTGAGCGAATCAAATGAATTTACAATTTGCATTTAGAAGTGATGAGGGAGTTGGATCGGTCAGGTTCACTGTTGGAACCCCCATCATTATCAATGAATATTAATATGTAAAATGAACAGCGCGGAGGGGACTCATTTGGAAAAGATATTAGTCCGCGGAGGAAGTAAACTTGAAGGAACTGTCCAAGTAGAAGGTGCAAAGAATGCGGTTTTGCCGATCTTAGCAGCATCACTACTTGCAAGCGAGGGCCATAGCGTACTACGCAATTCGCCAGAGCTTTCAGACGTATACACGATTAATGAAGTGTTGCGTTCACTCAAGGCAGATGTCACATTCGCTGAGAATGTTGTTACTGTAGATGCTTCTAAGGATTTAGATTTTGAAGCACCAATAGAATATGTAAGAAAAATGCGAGCGTCAATTCTCGTTATGGGTGCATTACTTGCTCGTAAAGGCAAGGCTAGAGTTGCACTCCCTGGTGGATGTGCCATTGGTTCAAGGCCGATTGAGCTACATCTCAAGGGATTTGAAGCGATGGGTGCACGTATTCGCGTAGAAAATGGTTATGTAGATGCCGAAGTGGATGGAAAATTGCGCGGAGCAACCATTTATTTTGATTTCCCAAGCGTAGGTGCTACAGAGAATATTATGATGGCTGCATCGCTCGCACAAGGAACTACAATTATCCAAAATGCAGCACAAGAACCTGAGATTAAGGATCTGGCTGATTTTATTAACAAAATGGGTGGCGAAATCGAGGGAGCAGGCACGTCAACAATTACAATTGTTGGTGTTGAGCAGCTGTTTGGAGCAGAGCATTCCATTATTCACGACCGGATTGAAGCGGGCACTTTTATGGTTGCAGCAGCGATTACTGGTGGAAATGTACTCATTAAAGGTGCATGTCGCGAGCATTTATTTCCTGTGATTGCCAAGATGGAAGAGATGGGCGTAACGATTATTGATGAAGATGGGGGTTTGCGTGTCATTGGTAATGATGATTTGCAGCCTGTTGATATCAAGACGTTCCCGCATCCAGGATTTCCAACTGATATGCAGTCACAAATGATGTCACTGATGCTAAGAGCAAAGGGAACAAGTGTGATTACAGAGACCGTCTTTGAAAATCGATTTATGCATGTAGAAGAATTTCATCGCATGAATGCTGATGTGAGAATTGAAGGTCATTCTGTCCTTGTTAATGGCATGAAGAAAGTATCAGGCGCAGATGTCAGCTCTACAGATCTACGTTCAGCAGCAGCGCTCGTTCTAGTAGGCCTGATCGCAGATGGCATTACCTGTGTTACTAAGTTAAAGCATCTTGATCGCGGCTATGTTGATTTCCACAGTAAATTATTAGCTCTAGGAGCAAATGTGGAGCGTGTAACCGAAGAAAGTATTGAGGCAGAGACGACAAGCATTGCATGATGTTCATGCAACTGTAAAACCCATTTTAATAGCAATTTCACGCATCTACTTTGTAGGTGCTTTTTTCATGCCAAACAATAAACTAGAAGCACGCGTGCGATTGTCCATGCATATTACGGTATGCACGGTGGAATAAAAAGATGCCAAGTAAATAAGCGATGTTGAATTGGCATTAAAAAGGGGGTGCAACCATGTGATTCGATTTATTTTTATCATATTCTCTTCACTAGGTGCATAGATATTTTACAATGCTAAACCAAAAGAGGGAGAGTCTATATGAAAAAATTCCAACCAGTATTTATAGCTGTTGCCGTCGTATTTGTCATGGTCATGATCATTCCTACTCTGCTAGTGATTCCTCACGAGGATGAGGCGCCTCTTGCAAAAAAAAAATCCGATAGTGAAGCAGTAGAAGCAAGTAAAGTTGTTCAAGGTGGCGTTGTGGCTGTTTTTCGATCCAGCACACAGACAGTCGATACCATTCCACTAGAGGACTATGTCGTTGGTGTTGTTGCCACTGAAATGCCAGCAGACTTTGAGATGGAAGCGCTGAAGGCACAGGCACTCTCAGCGCGCACCTATATTGTAAAAGCAAAAATGAACCAGCCAACGAACATGACAGCAGGAGATGTAACCGATACAGTGAAAGATCAGGTGTATAAAAATGATGCAGAATTGCGTAGTTTATGGAAAAACGACTATAGTTGGAAAATTGCGCGAATTAAGAAGGCGGTCGAAGAGACAAGCGGTAAGGTACTTACTTATAATGGACAGCCAATCACGGCCTCCTTTTTCTCTACGAGTAATGGCCGAACAGAAAATTCGGAAGATTATTGGTCCAGTTCATTACCCTATCTCAGAAGTGTCGACAGCCATTGGGATAGTGAGTCACCCAAATTCACTGATCAGGCCGTATTTTCAGTAGCAGATGTAGAAGCAAAACTAGCCGTAAGACTGTCTAAAGCCGCAGAGGCCAAAGAGATAGCAGAAACAGCAGGTAACCGAGTAGCTAAGTTCAAGATAGGTGATAAAATTTTTACTGGAAAAGAAGTGCGTGAAAAGTTGGGGCTTCGTTCGAGCGATTTCACTTGGAAACAAAAAGACGGGCAAATCATCATTGATACCAAAGGGTACGGACATGGTGTCGGTTTGAGTCAATATGGTGCTAATGGGATGGCGAAAGAAGGAAGCAAGTACAAGCAGATTGTCGCCCATTACTATAGTGGTGTAGAGATCTCAGAGGCAAGCGCATTCCTACCTGAATTTACTGCACAAAAGTAGACAATCTCCGCAGGTCTAGCCGCAGAAATGAGAAAACAAAAGAAAAAAATAATGACCATGTATATTTTCTCTGTGACCTGTTCAGAATGGGTGCAGAGGTGATGAAAAATGAGAGAGGAAAATCCTTCTCCAAAAAAGAACAATCTATTGAATCAAAAATGGTTTTTGCCAGCAGTATACTTAGCTTGTGTGGCGTTAATCATGATCGGGGCAGTCTGGTACCAAAATGGTAAAGAGAATAGTGCAACACCTAAAAAACAAGGTGCGGAATCTCAAAGCGATAAACACTTTCCAGCAATTGAAGTAAACAAGCCAATTGAGAATTTCACAATGCCGATTCTCGATTCTGAGAACGTGGTGATCAAAGGTCAATTCTATGACATCAACGGTGACGATCAAGCCCAAGAAGCTGCACTAGTAAAGTATGGCGACACTTATCAGCCAAACACAGGAATTGATTACGCTTTAAAGGACAATAGCAGTTTTGATGTGCTATCAGCAATGTCTGGAACAGTAACGCGTGTTCAAACAGATGCGCTACTAGGAAACATCATCGAAATCGAACATGAGAAAGGCTTAGTCACGCAATATTCTTCTGTAAAGGATATTCAAGTAAAAGCTGGTGACAAAGTGATGCAAGGAACTGTACTTGCAAAAGCAGGAAACAGTGAGATCAATAAAGATGCCGCAGTTCACGTTCATTTCGAAATGCGTAAAGATGGTGTCGCTGTCAATCCAACGACTTTTATCAAAAAGCCATTAAGCGCTTTGAAATCGTTTGACACTGAAAAAGACAGTACTGTCACGCATAAAGAAGTAGACGAGAAGAAGTCGACGGATCAAGCGGAAGACAACACGAGCACTGAGCAAAGCGGAACAAGTGATCAGGCAAATGACACGGATCAAGAATCATCAGGTAGTAGCGGTTCAGATGTTCATGTTGATGAATAAGATAAGCGGCTAACTAGGCACAGGTAGAGTGGTAAAAACCTCTACCTGTGTTTTTTCGTGTTTTTCAAATAAGATGAATGGTTCAGCTATTATCAGATTTTTATTTG
>JAVBKE010000145.1:0-10958 GCA_031554185.1 Caryophanales bacterium | reverse complement strand
CATATGGTATTTGCTTGGTTGCCGCGTTTTCAGCCTCCTGATTTGGTGTACATCCACCTAAAA
Source organism: Caryophanales bacterium (assembly GCA_031554185.1). Lineage (GTDB taxonomy): Bacteria > Bacillota > Bacilli > JARBTR01 > JARBTR01 > JAVBKE01. Next base: position 10,895 of record JAVBKE010000145.1, on the reverse strand, counting down.
TCAATAGTGGCATGAGTAAAAAGGCTATTCTCTTCATGTTGGTCTCCCGTCATTTTTCACTAGAAAATCATTTTCTGTACCATCATTCTAGCCAGAAATGGTTATTTTTAAAATTAATGATTAGAAATACCTGTCAATCTGTAGGATAATCACTCTGCAAGCCCATTTACTTCTTTCTACTTTCACATTGATCAATAAAATATTTATTACTTTTCTCACGAGTGGTGTAAATCCTCTGTTTCAAATGAAATTCAGTTGTATTTATATTAATTTTTCATTATAATTAAATGACGATTGCACAAAGAATATAATTGTATCCATCAACATTGATTGATGTGATATTGGTTAACTGGATTTCAAAGTGAAACAACTGTCTCATTTATCTCTGAATTCAGCTTTCTTTTATAAAACTTTTTATTTAGGTGCTATTACTGTAGGAGGGATTATTTTGGATTTAAGACAATTGGTAGTTAATCATGTACAAGAGAAATTGGCTGATCGATTAACTTTAGGACAGGTACAAAGTTTAGTTGAAATACCTAAAGTTTCAGAACATGGCGATTTCGCCTTTCCTTGTTTTTCGTTTGCAAAGGAATACAAAAAAGCACCAACAATCATTGCTGAAGAAATGGCTTCAACCTTGCAAGGCGAGCAGTTCGAAAAAGTAGTTGCATTTGGCCCATATGTGAACTTCTTCCTCAAAAAAGACGTCATTGCAAATCAAGTTATCAGTGAAGTTCTTAAACAGGGTAGCCATTACGGAGATTTAAAACTAGGTAACAAGCGCAATGTGCCAATTGACTGGTCATCGCCTAATATCGCAAAACCATTTTCTCTTGGGCATTTACGTTCAACTGTAATTGGAAATTCAATCGGTTTAATTCTTGAGAAATGTGACTATGTTCCTCTTCGCGTCAACCATCTCGGTGATTGGGGCACGCAGTTTGGTAAGCTAATCGTAGCCTACAAGGCTTGGGGTAGCGAGGAAAAAGTACTCAGAAACCCAATCGAGGAACTGCTTAAACTCTATGTTGATTTTCATGAGAAAGCCGAAACAGACAAAGATTTAGACCAACAAGGTCGTGACTGGTTTAAAAAACTAGAAGATGGCGACGAAGAAGCCACACGTCTATGGAAGTGGTTCCGCGATGAATCACTAAAGCAGTTTAATAAAATCTACGATTTGCTTGGTATGCAAGCAGAATATACGCATGGTGAATCTTTCTACAATGATAAAATGCCTGAAGTCATTGATATGCTTGAAAACAGTGGCATCCTTGAGCTAGATAGAGGTGCTAAAGTCGTTCGTCTTGAAGAGTTTGACCTACCTGTTTGTTTAATTACCAAATCAGATGGTGCTTCTCTTTATATCACACGTGATTTAGCAACTGCCCTATTCCGTCATCGCACATTTGATTTCACAAAGAGTGTTTATACTGTTGGCAACGAGCAATCATTACACTTCAAACAACTTAAAGCAGTACTAAAAAAACTTGGTTTCGAATGGTCAGATTTGATGATTCATACACCTTTTGGTATGGTCCGTCAAGGCGGTAAGAAACTATCAACACGTAAAGGGAAAATTGTTTTACTTGAGGAAGTTCTGACCGAGTCAATTAAAATGGCTGAAAATGCGATTTCAGAGAAAAACCCTACTCTTACAAACAAAGAGCAAGTGGCTCGTCAAGTGGGTGTCGGCGCTGTCATTTTCCATGATTTGCGTCACGACCGAATGAATGATATTGATTTCAATCTTGAGAGTATGTTAAAAGCAGAAGGCGAAACTGGTCCCTATGTTCAATATACAAACGCTAGAGCCAATAAAATTTTACGCGATGCAAAATTTGAAATATCAGAAACGGCTATCTCGCTAAATGATACATGGAGTTTTGAAATTGTTAAATTACTGGCTGATTTCCCAAGAATCGTTGAGAGAGCAAACGATAAATTAGAACCGTCTGTTGTCTCGAAATATGTGATTGACTTAGCGCAGAGCTTTAATAGCTATTATGGTCATGTACGTATTCTAGAGGATAATGATGAACAACAGGCAAGACTTTCCCTTCTAAAAGCAACTACAATTGTGCTCAAAGAAGGTTTGCGCCTACTTGGAATCGAAGCGCCAGAAGAGATGTAAATATATGTGTAGGATGACTCAAAAATAATTGAGTCATCTTTTTTTTTCGGGCCACTTATCAGATAACCCGGTCGATGACACTTGATACACCTAATCAAAAAAGCGAAAAGTCTTAGACCTTTCGCTTTTTATCTTTCATCGATTTTTATTATTACGCTTTAATTCTTGTACCTGAAATGCCTTGTACAGCATTTGCAGCATTTTCTAATGAAGTAATGATAGCTGTTCTACCTGATTTAGAAGTAACAAAATCGATTGCTGCTTCTACTTTTGGTAGCATACTGCCTGGCGCGAATTGCTTCTCTCCAATATATTTTTTAAGATCAGCAACATTAACTTCTCCCAAATTCTCTTGGTTTGGTTTACCGAAGTTAATTGCCACGTGATCAACCGCTGTTAACACAATAAAGCAATCGCAATCAAGTAACTCAGCTAACTTTTCTGAAGCTAAATCCTTGTCGATTACTGCCTCAACTCCAACAAATTTATGACCTTCAGCAACGACAGGAATTCCGCCACCGCCACCTGCAATCACAACAACGCCACTATCTACCAGTGTGCTAATTGCTTCTTTTTCGACGATATCAATCGGTTTAGGTGATGGAACAACGCGTCTGAATCCACGGCCAGCATCTTCAATCATCACATAACCCTTTGTTTTCAAGTCATCCGCTTCTTCTTTCGTGTAGAAAGAACCAATTGGTTTTGTAGGATTTTGAAATGCAGCGTCTGCCTTATCAACAACGGTCTGCGTTACAATTGTAGCTGCTTTCTTATCAGATCCGCTTGTAGCTAGTACTTCGTCAAGTGCATTTTGTAACCAATAACCGATCATCCCCTCAGTCATTGCACCACAAGTATCAATTGGCATTGCTGGCAATTTATCAGACTCGGAAGCCGCTTGTTGTAGTAGAATATTCCCTACTTGTGGACCATTACCATGACTAACGACCACTTTAAATCCAGCTTCAATTAATTTAACAATCTGCTTACTTGTTTCAAAACATGCTTGCTGTTGATCTTCTGCAGTTGCACCATTTCCAGTTTGAATTGCGTTACCACCAAGTGCAACAATTACTTTTTTACCCATTCTTATTCCTCGTTTCCATGTGATTGATTTCTCGAAAAAACGAAATGATAACTAGGTATTAAGCTGCTCTTTTCAAAACTACTAACCGAATCCACCAGGTTATCCTACCGTTGTTTCGAGTTCATTCCTTTATTAGTTATTAGCAAAAACATGGCGAATCATGTACTTGAAAATCGCCCATTCAAATGATCCAAGCAACAACCGATAAAAAAATGCTGTTTCTATAGTGACTGTAGCAAAAAAAAAACATAAATACAAGGCAAATTTGAAAATTGTTAATCGAAAAATGACTAAATATTTGTGATAATAGGTAATATTGATTCTTTATTCCAAATAAAATCGTGGTGACCTAATTTGAAAAGAAACTTGTTTAGACATAGGTCATCTAGAACAAGTTCCTTTTTTTAGATACTATTTTCAGGTCAATTACTCATGCTTCTCGGATTCAACCCAAGTATCAATGATATCACCAACATTCCCTTCCATCACCATAGAACCATTTGAAACGCGGTCACTCAGTCTCAATGTTGCCGCTTCAATTTGTTTGGTATCACCTCTACTGGATTGCAAGACAATGCGATCAGTTTCAGTCACTAAATGTACACCAACTAGTTGATGCGGATTTGTCTTCAAATCACGTAACATGACAACACCACGCTTCGCCCTGGAGGCAACTTCAAACTCTGTGAGACGAATTTTTTTGAGTGAAGAACGCTGTGTGACAATGGCTAGGTTATTACCTGTCAACGTTTTAACAGGTACTGCACCGATCACATGGTCGCCTTCTTTTAGTTTCATTCCGATCACGCCAGCTGCTTTTGCTCCAACTACTGGTACCTCTTCTTCGAAGAAGACAAGTCCATAGCCTTCTGAGCTTGCTAACATAATGTAGTGGAAACCATCAGTGACAAATACATCGCAAACCCGATCATTGTTCTTCAGGTTAATCGCACCCAGTGGCTTCGAAATTCGTTGTGCTCTATATTGGCCAAGTTCTGACCTTTTAATCAAACCATTCATTGTGACAAAAGTCAGGAATAATGGCTGCTCAAAATCAGTAACTGCAATTGCCCGAATGATTTGCTCATCCTTCTCTATCGGAATGATTGTATTGATATGATGACCAGCGTCCTTCCAGCGAATATCAGGCAATTGGTAGACAGGGCAGTATAAATAATTCCCTTTGTCTGTGAACAAAAGTAAGGTATTGGTCGTGTTGATTTCAAGGAGCTCGATCATCCGGTCTCCTTCTTTCACACCAAACTCACTACCATTCGAAGCACCATATGAGCGAAGGCTTGTCCGTTTAATATAGCCCTCTTTCGTCACTGTAACGATGACATCTTCGCTTGAAATTAACTGCTCTTGGCTAATTTTAATTTCAATAATCTCATCTTCAATAACAGATCTTCTGTTCTCTTTAAATTGTTTCTTCACCAATTTTAACTCTTGAATAATGACAGAGAACAAACGGTTGCTATCCATTAAAATATCCTCTAGGTCCGCAATGAATTTTCGCAATTCGCTTGCTTCACTTTGAAGCGCCGTAATATCTGTATTGGTTAACCGATATAGTTGCAAGGTAACAATCGCCTCAGCTTGCAATTCAGTAAAGTCGAAAGCTTTCATTAAGTTTTCTCTTGCATCTTTTTTATCAATTGATGCTCTAATGCAAGCAATCACTTGATCTAACACGGAAAGTGCCTTAATTAATCCCTCAACAATATGCGCTCTCGCCTTGGCTTTTGCTAGCTCATATTCAGAACGTTTCACAACGACATCCTTACGGTGATCAATATAAGCATCGAGTAGGCTGGGTAAAGACATTTGTTCAGGGCGACGCTTGTTGATCGCTACCATGTTAAAATTGTAAGCCACTTGAAGATCCGTGTTTTTGTATAGATAGTTGAGAACTAATTCAATATCTGCTTCTTTCTTGATTTCAACAACAATCCGGAGCCCAGTTCGGTCAGATTCATCACGAACTTCTGTAATCCCATCTAATTTACGATCGACTCTAACATCATCAATCTTCTTCACAAGATTAGCCTTATTGATTTCGTACGGGATTTCTGTAATGACAATTTGTTTCTTGCCACCCTTTTGTGTTTCGATGTCTGTTTTGGCTCGAATAATAATTTTACCCTTACCAGTTGCGTAAGCTTTTTTAATTCCATCTATTCCTTGGATGATCCCACCAGTTGGAAAATCTGGTCCTTTAATTGCCTTCATCAAATCATCAATTGTGCAGGCAGGGTTCTCGATTCGAATGATACAAGCATCGATTACCTCTGCTAGATTGTGGGGTGGAATTTCCGTTGCATATCCCGCAGAAATCCCTGTTGATCCATTGACAAGTAGGTTCGGAAAGCTTGCTGGTAATACAGTTGGCTCAGTTGATGTATCGTCGAAGTTTGAGGCAAACTCTACTGTTTTTTTTTCAATATCGCGTAGCAATTCACTTGATATCTTTGATAACCTCGCTTCAGTGTAACGCATCGCAGCTGGCGGATCGCCATCAAGACTACCGTTGTTGCCGTGCATTTCAACTAATTCATTGCGTAGTTTCCAGTATTGGCTCATCCGAACCATAGCATCGTACACGGAACTGTCTCCATGCGGATGGTAGTTACCAATTACATTACCGACTGTTTTGGCTGACTTTCGAAAGCCTTTCTCTGCTGTGTTTCCTTCTGTGTGCATCGCAAACAGAATCCGTCGTTGTACCGGTTTTAGCCCGTCACGTGCATCAGGAAGAGCACGATCTTGAATGATGTACTTACTGTAACGACCAAATCGGTCACCAATGACATCCTCTAGCAACTGCTCCATATATTCTTCTTTATATGCTTCACTCATCCTCGTTCACCTCTTGCTTCTAAGAAATTGGTCTCATCATCTGCTCCAAAAGAAACATGAGACTCAATCCAACGTCTTCTTGGCTCTGGCTTATCTCCCATAAGTGTTGTGACACGGCGCTCTGCCAATGCCAAATCATCAATTGCTACTTTAATTAGCGTTCTCGTTTCAGGATCCATTGTCGTTTCCCAAAGTTGATCTGCGTTCATCTCACCAAGACCCTTGTATCGTTGTAACATGTACCCTCGGCCAATCTTTTCAATTGCTGCAGGCAAATCTGTTTCTGTCCAAGTATACTCGATCACTTCTTTTTTTCCAGCACCTTTACTCACTTTAAAAAGAGGTGGTAGGGCAATAAAAACCTTACCTTGTTCGATCAGCGGTTTCATGTAGCGAAAGAAGAAAGTCAGTAAAAGCACTTGAATATGGGCACCATCTGTATCGGCATCGGTCATAATGATAATTTTGTCGTAGTTAATATCATCGATTTCAAAATCAGAGCCGACACCACCACCAATGGCATGAATAATCGTTCTAATTTCTTCGTTTTTATGAATATCTTCTAATTTGGCTTTCTCAGTGTTCAAAACTTTACCGCGTAGTGGCAAAATCGCTTGGAATTTGCGATCACGCCCCTGTTTTGCAGAACCGCCGGCAGAATCACCCTCGACAAGGAAAAGTTCATTACGCTTTGGGTTGCGAGATTGTGCTGGTGTTAATTTTCCAGTGAGTAAACCGTCAGATTTCTTCTTTTTCTTACCACTTCTTGCGTCTTCTCTTGCCTTGCGTGCTGCTTCTCGAACTTGGCTTGCCTTAATTGCTTTTCGAATAAGCATGGTCGAAACATCTACATTTTCTCCTAGGTAATAACCGAGCTGCTCAAAAACAAAGTTATCTACTGCAGAACGTGCTTCACTTGTACCAAGCTTACTCTTTGTTTGCCCTTCAAATTGCAGCAAATTCTCGGGGATACGAACAGAAATAATCGCTGTAATTCCTTCACGGATGTCAGAACCATCAAGATTCTTATCCTTTTCCTTTAAAAGGTTTTGTCGTCGTGCATATTCATTGAAAGCGCGCGTTAACCCGGTCTTTGCACCTGTTTCATGCGTTCCGCCATCCTTCGTACGGACATTGTTAACAAAAGAAAGAATGTTATCTGAATAGCCATCGTTGAACTGAAATGAGAATTCAATTTCAATATCGCCATTCTTCCCCTCAAAACTAGCTACTTTATGAAGCGTATCCTTTTCCTCATTGATGTAGAGAACAAACGCTTCAATCCCATTTTCAAAGCAGAAAGTATCATTCAGTTGATTTCTCTCATCGCAAATATCAATCTTTAATCCCTTTAAAAGAAAGGCTGATTCTCTGAGCCGCTCTGTTAGCGTATCGTAATTATAAATGGTTGTTGAAAAAATACTGCTATCTGGTTTGAAATGAACAGTTGTTCCTGTTTCCTTCGCAGTACCAATTTTCTCAAGTGTCGTTACCGGGTTTCCACCATCTTCAAATCGTTGTTCATAAATAGCGCCATCACGCTTAATTGTGACAACGAGCCATTCAGATAAGGCATTGACAACGGACGCGCCGACGCCATGGAGTCCACCAGATTGCGTATAACCACCGTTACCAAATTTACCGCCTGCATGCAGCACGGTTAAAATAACTTCAGGTGTCGGTTTCCCAGATTTGTGCATACCAGTTGGCATACCACGACCACTATCTGTCACACTAATACTATTATCAGAACGGATTTTCACAATAATATGATCCCCGAATCCTGCGAGCACTTCATCGATCGCATTATCGAAAATCTCATAGGCAAGATGATGTAATCCTCTTGCATCGGTGCTACCAATATACATTCCAGGACGTTTGCGGACGGCATCTAGACCTTCTAGTATCTGTATTGCGTCTTCATTATAATTGCTTGTTGTTGCCATTCAATAATCTCCCTTACATCTAAACATAAAAAATGAACATTCAAAATCAATTTGTTATGTGGTGATAAAGTACTTTCGGGCAGCATTTTTCGAGTTATCCGCTTGAAGATGAAGCAAGCTGTTAATCCTCTTCCAGATAAAACAACCTTACTTTCTACCATCATTCTAGAAAAAGCTCGGATATTGCCGATATTCTCGCTCTTTCGCCGCACAGGAGCAAAAAAACTTAACGAATCACCATATATCAGTCAGGTACCACACTTCTAAGCTTGGCGTAGATTTTCAAAAACAATCCCGAACGGACTTTATCAACACACAACTAGAATCTACTTTACCACTAAAGCGAGCATAATTTCAATTCCCTAAATATGATAAGTGTTTTGCACTGTCAAAAAGAGCACTGTTTAGATACTTTAGCGTCGTTATTGGCCACTAATCTCCACTATTTCCAGCAACAATTGATTAAAATTGTCCCTAGAATCTACTTTATTTTTATTTTTTAGTAGAAAATCACCTTATTTTAAATCCTCAAATAGGAGCACTCAGGCTGAGTGGATTATCCAAAGTAAAATTTTTGTAACTACAGCTTAACCTCATATTTTGATTGTAGCTAGTACCCATACGTGGTAACATAGAACAAAATAATCATTATGGGGACGAACACGAATGCAAGTACTACTACTCATTATCGCTTATCTTTTGGGATCAATACCTTCTGGGCTTGCCATTGGTAAGTTATTCTACAAAACAGATATCAGACAGCACGGCAGTGGTAATTTAGGTGCTACGAACGCGTTTCGAGTACTTGGGAAAAAAGCCGGGGCTTTTGTTACTCTGTTCGATATTGCCAAAGGAACAGTCGCCACTTTATTGCCTTTTTTCTTTGGCATTGATAGCGGAATCGATCCGCTTTACTTTGGGCTTGCAGCTGTCATTGGGCATATATATCCGATTTTTGCTGGGTTTAGAGGCGGAAAAGCTGTTGCTACTTCATGTGGTGTAATGCTAGCAGCAGATCCGAAGTTGGTTCTATTTGCAGCAATTATTTTCTTCACTGTTCTGAAAATATCAAAATATGTTTCACTCGCCTCTCTTCTTGGGGCAATTGCAGGTCTTTTTTACGGTCTAATTGAATTTTTTCTTTTTGATGGCGGATGGCAAAAACTAGCTTTACTCGCTTTATTTTCCGTTTTTATTATTTACCGACATCGTACAAATATTGCTCGAATTATGAATAAAACAGAATCAAAAGTCAAATGGCTATAACAACATATTAGCATAGTACTCACATCAATTTTGGCGAATTAGAAAGACAGCTAAACAATTGTTAGCTGTCTTTCTTACTGCCTCTACCTGCTGCTTGAAGTGCTTTTTTCAAAATTATTTCGATTTGTCCATTCACACTTCGCAATTCGTCAGCAGCCCATTTTTCTAAGGCGTCATAGTCTGATTGGTTAATCCGAAGCAGAAATTTCTTTTTTTCAGCCATTTTAATAGATCGTTCCTGTATTCATTACTGGCTGGGCACCCTTTTCGGAAACAAGCGCTACCATCAGATTATTAATCATTTGCGCTTTTTTCTCCTCATCAAGCTCAACAATTTTCTCATTATGCAGTTGGTCTAGTGCATCTTTAACCATTGACACGGCGCCAAGAACAATTGTTTGTCTGGCGGCAAGAACGGCTTTGGCTTGTTGTCGTTGTAACATAGCTGAAGCGATTTCACTTGAGTAGGCAAGATGCATAATACGCGCATCCAGAATTTCAACACCAGCTAGTTCAAAGCGTTTTTGTAAGTCCTGTTTTAGCTCTTCGCAAACTTCATCAGAATGTTGTCTTAAAGAAATCTCTTCGGCATGATTGAAGTTATCATACGGATATTGACTAGCAATATGACGAATCCCGGTCTCACTTTGAATATGAACAAACTCCTTATAATCCTCTACATCAAAACAGGCTTTTGCTGTATTCACAACGCGATAAACGACAACTGCTGCAATTTCAATTGGATTTCCTTCAAGGTCATTGACCTTTAGTTTATCACTATTAAAGTTTAATACACGAAGTGAAACAGAACGTTTCGTTGTAAAAGGTACTGTCCACCAAAAACCAGATTCTTTAACAACGCCAAGATAATTACCAAACAATGTAAACGCTTTTGATTGGTTTGGCTGGATTACTGTAAAACCAGTAACAATCACAGCAACAAGTAATATACAAACAATTGAAATGATCAACAGTAGTAAATTAGGTGTATCACCATTTTCACTGATATTGATGAAAATGGTGTATGCTGCAGTAATAAGTAATCCTAAAATAACAACGCACATGACATAGCCACTAACCTTAAATAATTTCTTCTCCAACATATGCAATCACCTTCCCCTTCTTTATATCATTATGATATCATCTTGATATAATTTTTGTATAGTAAAAACCCCTCAAGAATTCGCATTCTTGAGGGATTTTTAGATCATTATTATTACTTGGTTAACTTAGGAATTGGGCTCGATTTATCTTGCATCTGCTTTCCTTTATTCCCACCAGCTTTCATTGGCTTCATCCCAATATTTTCTGATACAAAATGTTTTGAGTCTTTTTTCGGATTACTCATGAGAATCCTCCTATAGTTTACTGACGCATCTGGCAAAATGATTTAGAACTCTAATTGGCAGACACCACTAGCGCTTAAAAAGCGCTACATCTTTAGGATGGATACTTTGACTGATTTCTCTCCTGTGAATGATTTACAAGTCTGCCATCACTGATTCGAACTCATCATATTTCATTCCGCCTTCTACAATCCGCTGAACAACACCTTCTTCGTCGATGAAAAAGCTTGTAGGATAGGCATTGATTTGAT
>JAVBKE010000199.1:0-3450 GCA_031554185.1 Caryophanales bacterium | reverse complement strand
AGACTTTGCAATTACATGAAAAAGAAATATTTATCGAACTTTTAGAGCAACGAAAAGAAGTGAATTTTTCTTTTTCTCCCGAAGCTTCGGGAGAAGATACGACGATAGAAAAACCAGTTAAAACTGTAGGATCTTTGGCAGAATACAAACCAATCGAGTTTTTAAAATCCAAAAATTTATTAAAAAGACTGGGCGTAGAAATAGGAAAATCGGGAATTGTTGGCGAGGAAAATTCAAGGTTATTGTTGTTTTTAATTATTATCAGTTACATGAATAAAAGCCCTATTCACGGTATTGTACAAGGAAGTTCAGGATCAGGAAAAACCCATATTATAAGCCGAATAGCAGATCTAATGCCAAGCGAGGACGTACTAAGATTTACAAGAATCACAGAAAGCAGCCTGTACAATTGGGGAGAATTTGATTTGTTTAGAAAGATCATCATAATTGAAGATCTCGACGGACTTAAAGAAGATGCATTGTATGCGCTTCGGGAATTAATTTCCAATCAATTTTTGAGCAGTTCGGTATCAATAAAAGACAAAAAAGGAAATAATAAATCGGCAAAGAAAGAAGTAAAAGGACAATTCAGCAGTTTGTCTGCAACGACAAAAGGCGAAACCTACGAAGACAATATGAGCCGTAGTTTTTTGATTGCTGTGGATGAATCAAAGGAACAAACCCAAAGAATCATAACCCATCAAAACCGTAGAAATGCAGGAGAAATTGATCCGAAAACACAACAAAAATCGGTATTGTTTATACAGCAAATGGTGCGTTGTTTAAAGCATTACGAAGTCATAAACCCTTATGCTACAAAATTGGAACTGCCTGAGAAAGTACACAAAATAAGACGATTAAATGAAATGTACCAAGCGGTTATTAAACAGGTTACATTTTTGAACCAGCATCAAAGACAGCTCACAAAAGACAATCAGTTAATTACCGAGATTGAAGATATTGAACAGGCAACAGAAGTTCTTTTTGAAAGCATTGTTTTAAAAGTAGATGAACTTGACGGAAGTTTAAGACAGTTTTTTGAACGGCTTAAAAAGTATGTAAAAAACACCGATATTACTTTTACCCAAAGAGAAATACGACAGGAACTCAACATCCGTAAAACCCAATTACAGCGGTTTATTAATAGTTTGCTTGAACTGGAATACATCAAATACAAAGGCGGTTTTTCTAACAAGGGACTCAAATATGTAGTTGATTATTGGGACAATCATCAAAAATTAAGAACCGAAATCAAGGACTTTTTAATCAAACAAATCGAGCAATTAAAGACCGAAAAGAAAAAACCAGTATGATAAAGAAAACAAGTATGATAAAGGTTTGGGTCGCTCATGGTTCACTAGAACAACGTGCAAGTAATTAATAATTAATAATTTACAATTAACAATTGATCTGGCGACCCTAAACCCAAAAAAAGGAGTAAGCAAAAGCCGTCATAACTATTAAAAACGTCATAACCCCAAAGCAATGTTTAAAGACAAAATATATGCATATAGAAAAGAATTAGAAACGTTAGGTTACAGCAAATCGATAATAAATAATTACCCAAAATATGTAAAATGGTTTTTAGAATTTAGCCGTGAATTACCACAAAACATAAACGAAGAACACATAAAAAACTACGCTGATTACTTGCAAAACAGACCCAATAAAAGACAAACCGACAAGCTAAGCCAAAGTCATATTTACAGTCAGCAAATGGCCATAAAAGGTTTTTTTGATTATCTGCAAAGAACAGATCAGATTAAGCAAAATCCTTTTACCTTAAAACTCAAAAGCCCCAAACATAAAGAGCGTATTGTACTTACACAAAGCGAAATAAAATCACTTTACAAAACCGCTCAAACCAAACAAGAAATCATTGTTTTGCATCTTTGTTACGGTTGTGGCCTGCGAAGATCAGAAGTTATAAATCTCCATACAAAAGACATTGATTTAGAAAAAAAACTCCTTTATGTTCGTAAAGGAAAAGGCAAAAAAAGGAGGGTTATTCCTCTTACAGAATCTATTATAAAAGATTTTAAAAGCTATCAGGAATTAAGAATAAGGCATCAACACGAAGTTGTTTTTTTACTCAATAACTCAGGAAAACCAATGTCTTCAAATATTATTTATACAACTTTTAAAAATCTTTTAAAAAGAACTAATAACCTAGATTTTCAATTGTATTGTCTCCATAGTCTGCGCCACAGTATTGCAACGCATTTACTTGAAAATGATATGAGTGTAGAAATGGTCAGGGATTTTTTAGGACACAGCCAATTATCTACAACACAACTTTACACTAGAATAAACCAATTAAAAATGAAATGAGAAATGATAAGTTTAGAAGAATACTTAAAAGAAAATTTATTAAAATCTTCCGTAAAAAGTTACTTATATGAAATTAATAAATTTAAATTATTAAACAGAGAAACAGAATATTACAGCTATAAAAATGTAATGCAATATATAGAAATGATCCGCAGAAAATACGAATCGGCTTCCATTACAAGAATCTTATCGGCGCTCAAAAGATATTATGATTATTTAGTAATAACCGGCATTAGAAAAGATAATCCAACAAGAGCAATCCAACTGCGGGATATTAAGAAAAAACCAATCCAGTTACAGGATTTATTTACCGATATCGAACTGCAGAAACTACTACAGCCAAGAAAAGAAAGGTATAAATTACAAGCAAAAAGAAATCAGATTATAATGAGTTTATTTGTATATCAAGCCTTAAAAACAGGTGAAATTATCCAAATTAAAACTAGTGATATTTACCTGGACAAAGCACAAATAAATATCACAGGAACTTCGCAGACCAACAGCAGAATTTTACCTTTAAAAGCCGAACAAATCCTTTTGTTTTATAACTATTTAGAGAGTAGAAATCATTCTTCAAACACTTTTTTACTCAATAAATTAAACAGTCCAATTACAGGCGAAGATATTAATTATCTGATCTCAACGTATCAAAAAGAGTTTACTAAAAAACTCACTTCAATAACAATAAGGCAAAGTGTAATTACCAATCTTTTAAGCAAAGGAAACGATCTGAGAATGGTTCAGGAATTTGCAGGTCACAAATATCTGGACACGACAGAAAAATACAAACAAACGGGAATTAAAGCCCTGCAGAATGCAATTGAAAAGCACCATCCGATTAAATAAAAAACAAAAATATGAAACAGAATTTGTAATTTTGTAAAATAATAATAAAAGCTGTCATTATGAGTACATTAGAATTAAAACAAGAACTACATGAGTTTATCAATGAAGGAGACGACAAATTCGTTAAAATGTTCTATGAAATGGCTAAAGCATATGTTATTCAAAAACGCAAGGATAAAATGATTGCAGAAGGAGAGGAAGATATTAAAAACGGTCGTTTGCATAGTCTGAAAGAAGCCAAAGAAATTATGGATAAATGGGAAACATTATAAT
>JAVBKE010000167.1:0-9765 GCA_031554185.1 Caryophanales bacterium | reverse complement strand
CGAGAGATTAATTTCGTCTACATACCTGATGAGCTCTAGTACCTTAGATTGTGGTAAATAGTCTGTCATCCAGCCACCGAATTCGCCTGTGATGTTAAACTTCCCGTCCGAGTATGCACCCGCACCACCAAATCCATTAGTAATAGAACATGCAGGCAAGCATCCAGCAAAGTCTTTCTTTCCCGCTGGAGGTGGGCATTTACTGATCTTTTTCTGTAGAATTGGACAATTTCTATTATAAATATCATGTCCTTTGTCAATTAACAATACCTTAGCCTCTGGCATTTTCACTGTCAACTCGTAACAAGCAAAAATCCCTGCTGGCCCTGCACCAACGACCACGACATCATAAATTTGTTTCATATTTCTAACTCCTCCTTTTGCGAGTAAAACATAACGAGCTCGCCTTTACACGCAACATACAGTGGCATGAATACCTAGGTTTGCTACAACAAACATTCTCACTATAGCAAACCAGCGAAATTTGGTCAAACTAATATCAGAACAAAATACGGCATAAAAACCCTAGAGTGATCGTGAATCAATCCCGATTCCTGCCGGCTTATTTAATTTTTAGACGCACAAAAAAACGGCTTGCGCCGTTTTAATTTACACCCACATTTTATTAGCAGATAAATGATGCCCCGATGATGATTAGGAGGATAAACAGTACAACAACAATTGTAAACGTTGAACCGATCCCGCCACCGCAACCACCAGTATAACCATATCCTACTCCGCCACATGGCGATGGACAACAAGCATTGTAGCCACCATAATACATATTACCACTCCCAATAATTTGTGTAATCATTACCCTACAAAATATGAGGCAAACGCCTTCATGCATAGGCACCTGCCCAGTATTTTGCAAATCTTTCTTGATACATCAATTAACAAGGCGGTTTATAACCATTTTATCCCTATTGAGTGCTTTTATCACGATCTTTTTATTAACCAAGGGCTTAGTTCTTTTTATTCGGGCGCGCATGAAGCTCTTTATGAATCTGCTTCCAACGTTTTTTCTCCTCGGCCTGAAGCTTCACGTCGTTCTTACGAAGCGCATAAGCCTCTTCACGCAATAATTTCTGGTAACTTTGAAAGCGCTCCCCGCTTAGCGAACCTAGCTTCAATGCCTCATTGACTGCACAGCCGGGTTCGTTCGCATGTGTGCAGTCACGAAACCGGCAGTTGGAAATAATTGCTTCAATATCCTGAAAGCCAGTGCTAGTGCCGACGCCTTCATCACCACCAAATAAGGCAAACTCCCTCATCCCTGGTGTATCAATTAAACAGATACCAGATGCTGTGTAAAATAAATCCCTTGTTGTCGTTGTATGCTTTCCTTTGTCATCATCTTCCCTGACAGCTTGCACATCCTGAACGGTATTTCCCAATAAAAAGTTTGTGATGGTTGATTTTCCAACACCAGAAGAACCCACTAATACATAGCTTTTCCCCTTTTCAAGACTGGTTGCAAATTGTGCCATCTTTTCCGGGTCAGTCGCACTAATCGCTACAACAGAAACACCGTAAGCAATTTGCTCCACTTCAGCTATTTTCTCTGCCACATCAGTAAACAGGTCAGCTTTGTTTAAAATAATCACAGGACTTGCTCCACTATCCCAAACAGCCACTAAATAGCGCTCAAGTCGGCGTAAGTTATAATCATGCCCCAGTGCCATCACGATTAAGCAATAATCAACATTTGCGGCAATTAACTGCTCACCAAATGCTGTCCCCGCTTTTGCCCTTGAAAGTTTACTTTTTCGTGGTAGGATTTCGTGGATAATCGCTTCATCAGCACCATTCCCATTAGAAACCACAAGATAATCACCAACTACTGGTAAATCTTGCTCCCTTGTTGCTTGGAAAGAAAACTTTCCAGATAGCTTGGCAAATAGCTCCGTGGTTCCAGTCGTTATTTTATAAATATTACGGTAACAACTTGTTACTCTCACCACTTGAAAAAGTGTTTGATCATATTTCTCGAACGATTCTCTCATCCGCTCGTCAATGACTAATGAAAATTGATTCACGAAATTACTCCATTCTTTTTTGTTTTTATCCTATAAAAAAACTGAAATAAAGTGCTATGAAAGGCGTGTCATCTAAGCACATCCTTTTGCATGCATTTTACCTCAGTCATCATTCATCATTCTGCAACAAACATCAGTGCTAATGCGCCTGAGCCTGTATGTGTGCTAATTACTGGCGTCGTTGTATAGATAATAATATTCTCTTTATCAACGAATTCCTTCATCGCTTCACAAAGCTGCTGTGCATGGTCTATCGCATTGGCATGAGAGATACCGACATATTTAACCGTTTTCCCTTTCACATCTTCTGCGAACTTTGTTGCAATAATCTTAAGCGCTTGTTTGTAGTTCCGGGCTTTGGCAACTGGCGTGTATTCTCCATTTGCCAAGCTAGCAATTGGTTTGATGTTGAATAGAGATCCTAGAAATGCGCTTCCTTTCCCTATTCTACCACCCTTAACTAGGTTATCGAGTTTGTCAACAACAATGTAGAGCGAAGTATTCGCACGAATTTCCTCTAAACGTGCAATGATCTCTTCCACTTTGATGCCTTTTCTAGCCATACTAGCAGCCTCTCTCACTTGAAAGCCAAGCGCTTGTGAAACATATTTTGAATTATGTACAGTAACCTTTGAATCAGTCATTGCTGCAACACTGCATGCGGAATCATAGGTTCCACTTAAACTATCGGTTACATGGATAGACAAGATCTCACTCCCATCTTCACCAAGCTGATCATAAAGATCCAAGAGGCTTCCAACTTGGGGCTGCGAACTCTTGGGCAGTTCATCTGAAGCTTCCATTCGGGTGATAAATTCATCATTCGATATGTCAACCCCATCGAGATAGGTTTCTCCCGACATCAAAATTTGTAAAGGCGCTACTGAAATCTCTAGCTGTTCAATCATTTCTTTTGACAAATCAGCAGTAGAATCGGTTACAATTTTTATCATTTACTTACCACCCTTATTTAATATAGCACTATTATACATGATTCATGTTCCTATGACCATACGATGTTATTTAGCAGAAAATTAGCGACAAATTGAACAGTCTAATGAAAGCGACAAACTAGCAGATTCTAGGCAACATCACGCCTGCTAGCCGGGATAAGCGGCGCTTCGCACCAAGCGGTGTTGCAATGAGTAACTGCCCACTTCCAAGCTCAGTTACCTCTCCTATTTTTGTCGCATTCAGCCCCGTTTTAAACGTACGCATCACTTCAAGTGCCCGCGCTTCGTCTTCTTTTGCAACGATGACAATCACTTTGCCTTCATTTGCTAGGTACAACGGGTCAAATCCAACGATGTCACAAGCACCATGGACATCATCTCGCACTGGGATTGCACGTTCTTCGAGAACAATTTTGCAATGAAAATCTTCGGCTATTTCCACAAGAGAGGTAGCAAGTCCGCCACGAGTTGGATCGCGCATGATTCGAATTGAAGGGATTTCTGCTTGCAATTGACCAAGCATATCCGTGAGCACAGCACAATCACTCTGGGTTGAAGACGAAATTCCTAACTCTCCGCGTGCCGTCACAATCGCGATACCATGATCACCTAATGTGCCATTAATTAAAACGGAATCACCGGCAGCAAGTTGTGTTGGATCTGGACGACGATGCTCATACATGCCAATGCCAGTCGTGTTGATAAAAATACCATCTGCACATCCCTTTTCGACAACTTTCGTATCGCCAGCAATGATCTTGACACCGAACTTGTCCACTTCTTGTTTCATTGAAGCAACGATTCTCTTTAAATCATCGATGAGAAACCCTTCCTCAATGACGAACCCACATGTCAAATACAAAGGTTTAGCACCACTAACAGAGATATCATTGAGTGTCCCGGTCACCGCTAGTTTCCCAATGTCTCCACCTGGGAAGAAAACTGGACTTACGACAAAAGAATCTGTGGAAACAACAATTTCACCACTTGGCCAAGGACAAGTGGCTGCATCAAAGATCGCTTCCTTACTGCTTGCAAACGGTGCAACAAACACTTCCTGAATCAGCTCGTGTGATTGTTCGCCCCCGTCTCCGTGCGCCATTGTAATTGTTTTACTCATCGACTATTCTCCCCGCATAAAATGATAATAAGCAGCGCAGCTACCCTCTGATGAAACCATACATGGACCAATCGGGTTGACTGGTTTACATGCCTTTCCAAACAATGGACACGCCGGTGGTTCAATGACACCGCGAATGATCTGCCCGCATAGACATTTCGTCTTTTTTGGAGGTGAAATCGTCACCGAAAACCTTTTCTTCGCATTGTATCGATCGAAATCAGCTTTAAAATCCATTCCGCTCATTGGGATGACGCCCATTCCGCGCCATGGCTCATCGACTACTTCAAAGTACATGTTCATCATTTTTTGTGCAGACACATTCCCTTTACTTGAAACGACAAATGGATAATCATTAATAATATCAACTTGTTCATTCACTGCCATATCAATCATTCGATAGAGCCCACCCAAGAGTTCAACTGGTTCAAATCCACTGATAACACCTGGAATATGATATTCGTCCTTCAGAAAGTGATAAAAATCTGCTCCGGTAACAATTGATACATGCCCTGGTAAGATAAAACCGTCTAACTGAACTTCTCCTAGTTTGATTAGGTAACGAAGAATCGGTTCTACTAATTTGGTATTCATCCATATCGAATAGTTGGCGACTTGCCTTTTTTCTGCCTCGTGAATGGAAGCGCCTAGAAGTGGGATCGTTGTCTCAAAACCAATGCCAAGAAAAATCACTTCTTTACTCGGGTTCTCTTCCGCGATTCTGACAGCATCAAGTGGGCTATAGACGATGCGAATGTCCTTCCCGTTTGACTTCGCTTCCATTAGCGTATAATGGCTACCCGGCACTCGCATCATGTCACCAAAAGTGCAAATAATGACATGATCCATATTAGAAAGCTCAATCATCGAATCAATTGACGTTTGGTCAGTCACACAGACAGGACATCCAGGCCCTGTGATCAGCTTAATATACGCTGTGATTGCTTGTTTCACACCTGTCTTAGCAAACGCCTGTGTATGCGAACCGCAAACTTCCATCAAAATTGGTTTTCTTCCATACTGTTCAGCAAACTGCTTGGATACTAGTTTTACTTTTTCTAATAATTCTAGCGACAGTTTCGTATCAGACATTTTCTGTAATGTTTCTAACATCGGGTGTCCTCCAACTCTTATGAAATACGAAGGTCTATTTTCTTATATCGCTTATTCTAAACGCTTGCAAAAACGACTTGATAACTTTAGCTCATTTCGTTAGGCGATCATTCTATCATGAATAATTGTAATACAAACGACTACCGCCTAACGAGCGGATTATCATTGGCAATCGGGACGGGCTCGCCTGCATCCCTTGCCTCAATAATTTCCTTCCAAGTTTCAAGACTATCAATAGCCGATTCTTCATCAATAATCGTCATCGCTTGACCAGCATGCACAATCACATAGTCTCCCACTTTAACATCACTAACAAAAATTATTCCTACTTTCATTTGTGAACCCATAACATCCACTAACGCTTGATACGCTTCTCTTTCCAACACTTTCGCAGGAACACCTACACACATATTACTTTCCTCCAAATGTCTGATTTGCGGCTATAATGAGTTGTCCAAATGACAAGCCACCATCACCTGTCGGAACTTGATGATGATGAAAAACCTCAAATCCACATAACTCTAATTCAATTCGTACTTGCTCTAGTAAAAATAAATTATGGAAACTACCACCAGATAAAACAACTTTTCCAAGCGGCAGCTGTTTCATTCGTGCAATAATACTGCATACAACTGTTCTCTCAAACTTCCCAGCAATCAGCTCTATGGGAACCTCTTTTTGTTGATCCTCAAATATAGCTTCAAACATTTCTCTCATAGAAAGCTTAGCAAAATCTAGACTAGTGTGGCAATCTTTTTTTACAGTTTCAACTAGTTCCCAAGTGAATGGGTAACTTTCCATAATCGGAATAGCTAGCTCCGAAAGTCTGATCGCTGCCTCACCATCGTAGGTTGATAAATGACAAATCCCAAGAATCGCGCTGACAGCATCATATAATCGGCCACAGCTTCCTGCCATAGGCGAATTGATTTGTTTCTTGACCATCTCACCGATAATTGGCAGCTGACTAGTCCGTTCAGGAAATAACAGATTGGCTCTCATCTGCCCCGACTCTGGAAACAATTGCATTAGCATTGCTGCAGCATTACGCCAAGGCTCTGTCACTGCTTTATCACCACCTGGTAGTGGCGTATAAGTGAGATGCCCGAGGCGACGAAACGCGCTACGATTGCCATGAAGAATCTCAAATCCCCAGATATGACCATCAGTTCCGTATCCAGTACCATCTAGAATAACACCATAACAGTCTTCCATAATTTGATTTTCTTCAATACAGGCAGCCATATGAGCATGGTGATGTTGTACTTCTACCACTTGATCGAATTGATACGATGCTGCAATATCGCGCGTAGTATAGTTAGGATGTAAATCAACCACAGCGATTCGCTTTGGAACACCAGTCCATTTCATTAAATGATTGAGCTCAGTCTTGAAATGATCTTCCATCTCAATATGATTCATTTCACCAATATGAGGGCCAATAATAGCCTGCTGCCTCCGGCCAATCGTAAACGTATTCTTCATCTGTCCGCCAAAAGCGACAATGCCGTGCACGTCAGTTGATACCGTAATCGGATCAGGACAGAAACCGCGTGAACGCCGGATCGGATGAAGTTGATCATTGATGCAAGCTATCACAGAATCATCAATTGGATGAAGAATAGCTCTGTTATGTGATAAAACAAAATCAGCAATATTTTGTAGATAACTAAAGGCTAACTCGTCCTGATATAAAATTGGGAGACCAGATGGATTCGCACTTGTCACGACGATGAATGGCAATATTTCCGTATCGATCACCCCATGATGTACAGGCGTGTAAGGAAGCATGACACCAATTTTACCTGTACCGGGCGCTACATTTGGCGCGACCTCTGACTGGTAGTTTTGTTGCAATAACACAATTGGCGCCTCTCTAGATTGCAATTGCGCTGCTTCGTAGCGACTGACGGTAGCAATCTTCTTTACTGTTTCAAGATTCGCCGCCATGATTGCTAACGGTCTACTTGGTCTGCCTTTACGCAGGCGCAATGCTGCAACTGCCGCTTCATTCGTTGCATCTACACAAAGATGATAACCACCAATCCCTTTCATCGCTACGATCTTCCCGTCCATTAACAACTGCCTCACCGTTGCCATCGCAGAGCTTGTTTTTATTTCTTCCCCATTAATTGCGTGTAATTGAAGGCTTGGGCCACAATTTGGACAGGCAATCGGTTGTGCATGGTGGCGGCGATTATGCGGATCATTATATTCCGTAGCACACGCATCGCACATCGGAAAATCCTTCATTGTTGTCATTGACCGATCATAAGGTAATTCGGAAATAATCGAATACCTAGGACCACACTGTGTACAATTGATGAAGGGATATCCATACCGAAAGTTATCTCTATCTGCCATTTCAGCTAAACACTCATCGCAGACCGAAGCATCAATCGGAATAACGAGTGATGAGGCTCCGGCGCTGCTACTTGGAATAATATCAAATCGCTGATACCCAGCAAAAGTAGTATCACTCACATCGATATGTTCAATTTTGGCTAACCTAGGTGGGTTCGCTTTAATTTCATCAGCAAATGAAGTTAAGTTTTGCCTGGTAGCCGATTCAGCATGAATTTTGACTCCATCCATATTATTTTGGACAGTTCCGCTGACCTGATACTTTGCTGCGATTCCAAAAATAAAGGGCCTGAATCCAACTCCCTGAACTCGGCCCGTTACCGTTACTCTGATTGCACTTGACATTTCTGATACGCATCCTTTACCCACTCTAGCCATGCTTCAATACCTTCGCCAGTTCTCGCTGACAAAGTCATCAGATTTGACGCAGTATTCACTGCTTTCAGATCTTCCTTAGCCATCTCAACATCAAAATCAACAAATGGTAATAACTCAATTTTGTTTAACAGGACTAGTTCTGTCCGCATGAACATGGTTGGATATTTCGGAATCTTATCATTTCCCTCAGGCACACTAAGTACTGCTACCTTGTGATTTTGCCCTAGATCATACCCAGATGGACAAACAAGATTCCCGACATTTTCAATAAACAAAATATCAATCTTATCAAAATTAAACTCAGGCATAATCGCCGCTACCATACGTGCATCCAAATGACAACCACCATGGGTATTAATTTGGACAGCTTGCGCTCCAGTTTCACGAATCCGATCTGCATCCTTACTTGTTGCAAGATCACCTTCAATAACTGCCACACGAAATGCTGGCGTGAGTCTTTTGATTGTTTCAGTAAGCAAGGTGGTTTTTCCAGCACCCGGAGAACTCATTAAATTAATCACTAATGTTTTTGAATCTTTAAATACTTGTCGATTGTAATCTGCTGACAAATTATTATTTGTTAAGACATCTGTCCGTAATTCGATTTTCATATGATTATTTCCCTTCATAGGTTTTCACTTGAAATGTTTCACCTTTTAAAAGGCTTCCAGTTGGCATCCCGCATTCGGGGCAAATGGTGATCCGATAATCTGGCGTGTACTGATGATAGCAACTATCACAGCAAGCAATCGCTTCCTCAATATCAATCACAAGTTCCGCTGTTTCCTCGAAAATAGCCCGATATTCCTCTTTATAGACAAGAAAAGCCATCTCGAGTGCGGCTGGCATTGCCTGAGAAAGTGTACCAACAGTCAATTCAATCTTTGAAATTTTTGAAAAACCTTTCTTCTCGGCATCATTCCAAACAAGGTTTAGAATATCTCCCATCAAAGCCATCTCATGCAAAAAATCACCCCATAGAAAAGTCTTTGAAAGGTCTTTTCAAAAAATGTTTGAAAAACCTGTTCAAAGACTAATTTTGATACAATTGATTGTGAAATGCAAGTACTATTCTACTTATTTTGCTTCTACTATTTCCTCTTCATCATCATCTAGCTCTGCATCCCTAGCTTCCTTCGCTCGTTTGCGCCGATAAATAATTTTTGATAGAGATGCTGAAATTTCAAATAAGATCAGCAAAGGAAAATAAGTAACAAAATCAGAGACAAATGTTGGAGGCGAAATAATAACACCAATAATGACTAAGACAAAATAAACATATTTTCGTGACCTTGTTAAAACATAAGGGTTGAGGAGCCCAATTGATGTTAAAAACATCATCACAACTGGCATTTCAAACAAAACGCCAAACGGAACTGTCATATGGAGCAAAAACTTAAAGTAACGCGTTGCCTCATAAGTGGTCACCATTTGGGCATTACCTAAATTGTTTAAAAAGTCATAGATAATTGGGAAAACAACATAGTACCCAAAAGCAATTCCTACTGCAAAAAGAACAAACACGGCTGGAAAATAGCGCAATGCCGCCCTTCTTTCCCGTGCTTTTAATGCTGGTTTCACAAACAGCCAAATTTGAATCACTACAAATGGAATCAATAATGTTAAGGCAATCACAACAGCAATCATGAAGTAAACCCAGATGACATCACTCGGTCCCAAAATAATCAATTCCGCTGGTTCTGCTGCATTTTTTAAAAAAAAATAAATAACATTTAAAAAATATAATCCTACCCCAAAAAAAAAAAAAAAAGCGACAGCAGAATAGATGAGCCGTCTT
>JAVBKE010000142.1:0-36742 GCA_031554185.1 Caryophanales bacterium | reverse complement strand
CCCCGGAAACTAATTCGTGTAACATGATTTAAAAGAAAAAAGGATTATTTTCAGGAGGATAATTATGCGTACTACATTTATGGCTAATGAAAGCAATATTGAACGCAAATGGTATGTGTTAGATGCATCTGGACAAAGACTTGGACGTCTTTCGTCAGAAGTTGCAGCTATCTTAAGAGGAAAGCACAAGCCAACGTTTACACCACATGTAGATTGTGGGGATCATGTAATTATTATCAACGCAAACCAGATCGAACTAACTGGTAAGAAGTTGACAGATAAAATTTACTATCGTCACAGTATGTACCCTGGTGGACTTAAACAAAGAACAGCATTAGAAATGAGAACAAAGTATTCTGAAAGAATGATTGAGCTTGCAATTAAGGGTATGTTACCTAAAGGTGCACTTGGCTCACAAATGTTCAGAAAACTAAACGTCTATGCTGGAAACGAACATCCACATCAAGCACAAAAGCCTGAAGTATTAGAGCTGAAAGGTTAATAAGGGGGAACTGACATGACACAACAACAATTTTTAGGTACTGGAAGACGTAAAAGCTCAGTAGCTCGTGTTCGTCTTATTCCAGGACAAGGCAAAATTACAATTAACAATCGTGATATTGAAAACTATATTCCATTCGCTACATTACGTGAAGTAGTTAAGCAACCACTAAACCTTACAGAAACAGTAAGCGCATACGATGTAATCGTAAACGTTTATGGTGGTGGATACACTGGGCAAGCTGGCGCAATTCGCCACGGCATCTCACGTGCATTACTGCAAGTAGATGTTGAATACAGACCAGTATTGAAAAAAGCGGGTCTATTAACTCGTGACGCCAGAATGAAAGAACGTAAGAAGTACGGACTTAAAGGCGCACGTCGTGCACCTCAGTTCTCGAAACGTTAATATTAGTGTTCAAGGCACTTTACTCAAATTTGGGTGGAGTGCTTTTTTTTTGCGAAAAAGCGCTTTGCTCCTTTGATGCTGTTTTCACAACCATTGGGCTTTGTGCGTGACATAAACCTGACAAAAAGTTGGCTTTTGAACCAAAAAGTTATTTTTAATCGCACGCGATTAAAATAGCCCAAGCAAGGGATCACAGTTTGCATAGGTGTACATTCGTAAATAGCTCACAAGGGCTTATATTCATAAAAACATGTAAAAGGAGAATAACACCATGAGCAAAGTGAAATTTAACATTGTCAAAAAAGGGTATCAAATTGATGAAGTAGAGAAATATGTTGAAATGCTAAAAGATTGCATTACAGAGATGGAAGAACAAGTAGAAGAACAAGAACAGCTCGTCGAAAAAAATAAAAACGAAGCCGAAAGCATTAAGATCCAGAAACGAACATTACAAGATCAGAATCAATCATTGGAGAAAGACAAACAAACATTGAGGCAGAACTTAGATAAGAAAGAACAAGAATGTAAGCAGTTGAATCAAACTGTAGGCGAACAAGAAAGAAAAATCAGCGAATTAAAAACACAAGTGTCAAATCCAGCAGAGATTAATCGAAACAAGGAAGAACTAGCCTCAGCACAAGCAATGGCGGCAAAGAAAGAGAAACATAATGCCCGATTACGTGAAGAACTAGCTTCACTAAAAGTTCAGGTAGAAGAGCAAAGACAACAAGTAGAGCAGCAAAAAAATAGGGTAGAAGAACGTCGAATTCAAATGGAAGAGCAAAGAGCAGAAGTAGAGCACCACAAAACGCAACTGAGCGAGCAAAATATCCAAATGGACGAACTTCGTAGAGTCGCAATGAATGCGAAAAAGGAAGCCAAGCTTTATCAGGCGAAACAAACAACAAGCGAAGAAACGTCAATCGTCGGGCCAGAAGTAATGGGACAACTCTTTGAAAATGCCAAACAAGAAGCCGAGCGATACATACTTGCAGTCAAAAAAGCAGTCGATGAAGACGCAGCGAGAAAGAGAATAGAACACGATACCGTTTTAGAATCTGCTAAACGTGAAGTGCAGGAACGATTGGCAGCGGTTGATCGAGAAAGACTGCAGGCGATCATTGAAATGAAACAGCAGAGAGAAAGAATAGAACAAGAAACATTAGAAAAATGTAGAGAACTTGAACAAGAAGAAAAAGAAAAATTAGAAGAAGCACAAATGGCAACTGCAAGCATGAAGAAAGAAGCGCAGATTTGTTTAGAAGAAGCGAAGAAACGAGAGGAAAGAATCCTCGCCAGAGCAAACGAAAAGGCGAAAAAGATTGTTGATTTAGGGAAAGAAGAATTCGAAAATGTAAGAGTGCTGATTACAGAGAGCATCGATCGATACCAGTATTTTTATCAAGAAATGGAGGATGTTGAGGAACGCCCCGATGTGATTGTTTGGGTCGCAGAAAAAGAAAAAGTGCCTGAGTTTCAGAGATGAAATCAGTGGGGAATGTGAAATTTGGATGTGCAGAGAGCCTTGTCTTGTAAGGAAAGATGTTACTTACGGATATCGATGCTATAGGAACAGCTTTTTATGTTAGTGCCTGGCACAGGTAACGGTTTAAGGAAACCCTCACCTCTTTTTATGGTTTGTCTAGCATGGGAGTAGCTACGGGATGAAAGTCCGCTACAACGCTAACAAATAAATACCTGGGTCCGCGTAAAATCTTGTGTAAGTAGTATTCGACAAATAATCACAAGGCAAAAATATAAGGGTTTAAAACCAGAAAATCTTGTCTAAAATGAAACAGCTTTTATCACCAGGCAGGATATGGCAATGTAGAAGTGCAACCAGAGCGGCCTGCTGACTTTACACTGAAACGAAGATATATGTGCTTCGTTTTTTCTTTGTTTCAGGGAAAACCAATGCAATAAACTTCGGGGGTTTTGGGGCAGAGCCCCCATTGCCTCAAGCCGTTTGGTTCATGATCTCTAATTGGTTAAGGATCATATCCCAATTCTTGTACCTCATTGTCCATTTCTTCGTAATATTTTGTGTTGCTAAATACAGCATTTTTCTTAGACTATCTTCGGTTGGAAATACAGCTTTTGTTTTTGTTACTTTTCTAAACTGACGGTGCAGTCCTTCAATTACGTTTGTTGTATAAATGATTTTTCGAATTTCGGGTGGATAGGCAAAGAATGTGCCAAGTATATCCCAGTTATTCTCCCATGATCTTACACCTGTAGGATAATATTTTTCCCATTTTTCTTTGAATTCAATCAGTCTTTCTAAAGCTGATTCCTCATTTACTGACGTGTAGATTGTTTTTAAATCTGCCACATATTCTTTAATATGTTTGTATGACACGAACTTTGTGCTGGAACGGATTTGGTGGATTACACATCGTTGGATTCCTGCATATGGGTAAACGGCTTCGATCGCTTCCTTAAATCCTGAAAGCCCATCAATGCAGAACAAATTGACTTTCTTTACACCTCTAGATTTCAGATCATTCAACACTCCGAGCCAGAATTTACTGCTTTCATTTCCGCCAACCCATATGCCTAATATTTCTCTGTATCCTTCGACATTTATGCCTAGTACAACGTACGCTGCTTTCGAAACTACTTGATGATTTTCTCTGATTTTGTAGTGTATCGCATCCATAAATACAAATGGATAATACGATTCTAGCGCCCTATTTTGCCATTCGTTCACTTGGGGCATGATTTTTTCACTTATCTTGCTAACAAGCTCTGAGGAAATGTCTATATCATACAAATCTTTTACTTGTTCTTTTATATCTCTTGTCGACATTCCGTGAGCATAGAGTGATAGGATTTTCTCCTCCAAACCATCTACGTTCCTTTGATACTTACCGATAATTTGTGGTTCGAATTCTCCGTTTCGATCTCGTGGAACACTGATCTCTACTTCTCCAAGTTGGGTTTTTAATCTCCGCTTTGTTGAGCCATTTCTATAGTTTCTCGGTTCTCCTGCACGCTGGTGTTTATCGTATCCTAATTTTTCTTCTAACTCACATTGCAGTACTTCTTCTAACGCCCCTGAAAACATATCTTTGATTGCGCTCATTATCTCTGTTGTACTTGTGAATTTTTCTTCCCGTACGAAATCTCTTATTAATTCCTTTGGTATTTTCATGTCGAAAATCCTCCTTGGCAATTTTTATTTTATCCCTGTTTTTGCCTTGGAGGATTCATTTTATACTTATTTACACAACTTTTTCCGCAGTCTCAAATACCTCGAAGTGTTTGGCTTTAAGATATAGCCAAACACTTTGAGGTATTGTATTTAAACTATTGATCCGCCGTATACCTATACCGAATGGTATGTACGGTGATGAGAGATCGGAGGGAAAGCCCTCTTCATGCTTAATTCTGACCTCTAGGGTGAATGGTCTACTATGGATTTTCATCTATATCTATATGATAGAACCTGATATGATCGAGTTTGGTCTGATGATAAAATCAACACCAAACAATTAATATTGCACGGGAATTAAAGCTATTTATTAAACCACTGAATCATCATAAGTAAATTGCGAATACCTACGCGAATATTCTGGCATTGCAGCAGCAATTTGCATTACTTTATTGACAATCTCAATTGTAGTATTTGTGACAAGATGTTTCGCCGTACCAAACTCATTAGCAAGAAGTGGTTGCATATTTGGAACACCTTATGCTTGTGCAACACTGTAATTGAAATGCTACACATAGGAACATAAAAATGTTACATCATCTTTTTGGTATCTGAAAATAGTATGGTAATGCAAATTAAGCCGCTAATACCAACTAATGCATAGACAACTCTAGATAGAAAAGCATCCTGACCATTAAATATTTCTGCGACTAAATCAAATTGAAAGAACCCAATCAAGCCCCAATTAATTGCGCCTACAATGACTAAGATTAATGCAATGTACTGTAATGTTCTCATAAAAAAACTCCTTTATTTTTAGTTTTAACGCTGTGTATAAGTGGAAAAATTGTTCGGAAATTAAACCAGATACTTGGCCCATTAAGGTCAACCCTATTCGCAGCGCATAGTTCCTATTGTAAACATCGAAAGGAATTTTTATACAAAAAATTATTCTGGTCAGGTGCTAATTGTAATAGATTTGGAAGACAATGAATTCCTATAGGGAAGAAGTAGATATACCGGTTCTCTTCCAATTTAATGGTCGTCAAAATAAAATATTTGCAGAATGTGAATTGGGTGGAGTTGTCAAGGAAAAGCAAATATAAAGTTAAGAGATCTTATGAATGTACCCCTTGCGAATTGAAAAGGGATAGAAATTGAAGGGAAGAATGGATTCTTTTCGTATTATAATTAGTTTCAATCTATTTTCAATATTTCCATTTAGGCTTGTTCTGGCGATTCAAAATTGGCGTCATGAATAAGCTTTCTCTTTATATGGTTTATAAAAAGATTCTATTAAAAATCAAAGAATACTTTTTTTTGTTTAACTTTCGGAGGGGACACCATTCTTCAACTAGTCTGCTAATCGCATTCATTGGTATGTCTTTCGCTAATTTCAAAATAAACGCATCAAAATATACGGTGAAGCTTGTCCGTGATTTTATCGCCCAGGGCGCTTCTACACGATGGGTTTTTCTACAGTTACCACATTTAGTCCGTGGCATTTTTGCATGAATATAACAAGGATACTCCATAAAGTTCAGATGTCTCCAAGTTCGATTATAGTCAGCTATATCATAAATCGGTTGACGTTCTGAACCACAATTTATACAAGTTAATACTGTTTCCTTTCGAATCTCGACATACACATGCAGTTCTTGTCTTTCACGTAACATAGGCAGCTATCAATAAACCAAGGTTCCTCTATATGGAACACTTTTTCAAGGTTCTCTACTTCGATGATTGACATGTCATTCTCCTGATCTATCTTTTTATCTCAGTTTTGACATTATTTCTTCGTTTCAATCAGCGAAGAAGAGATATTTGGGTTTCTGGTTTCTGAAGAATTTATAGAGAGAAAGTTTAACCAAGAATTGTGATATTAAATGATTTCAAGCTAGAATCGTCAAAATGATGTACAGTAGAAATAGTAAACAATTTCTATTACTGAAAACGCTAACAAACTTCAACCAGGGGTGAACCAAATGCAAACTGAAAAAGAAATCATCGCATCAATTTTACACTTCATAAAGCCAGATCAAAACATCAAAGTGGCCATACTAAATGGGTCAAGAGCGAATCCAAATGCGCCAAAAGACTTCATGCAAGATTACGATATCGCGCTGTATGTAGAAAGTCTTGATGAGGCTGAAAAGTACAAAAACAATCAAAACTGGCAATCGAAATTCGGAGAATTAGTCATCGTACAGCAGAACAACTTCGACGATAACGCTTTTATATTCTTACTCCAATATGCTGACAGTCTAAGGATTGACCTCAGCTTCCATGATCTGAAAACATTACAAACCAAATTAAAAAATGACTCCCTCAGCATCGTTCTCTATGATGTGAAACAACTAGTAGGTGATATTTCGAAATCGAATGAAAGCACCTATTTCGTACAAAAGCCAACTAGGCAAGAATGGGATGCAACCTTAAATGACATTTGGTGGCTGCAAATTTGTGTTGCCAAGGAACTATGGCGTAATGAAATACCGCTTGCGAAGAAACTCTATGATGTTTATATCATGAATCAGCTCAAAACCCTGGTGACTTGGACAATAGCAAATCAAAAAGATTGGTTAGTTAACACTGGTAATGGAGGGAAGTGGCTAAAGGATATGCTACCAGAAGCACTTTATAACGAATATTTATCCTTCTATTCAAGCGCCAATATTGACGAACAATGGGATAAACTACTACATATCGGTCCTTTTATACAGCAGATTGCAATACCACTTTCAGTTAAACTCGGTTACGATTACCCACTGGTTTATGACGAAAATGTTTCACACTACATTCAAAGGATATCTACATTACGAAAAGGAGCGGCCCATTTATAATGGCAATTGCTAGGATAAACACCATCGTTAATAGAGAACATCTTCTTTTTCACAAAATCTATGGTAAGATGAGGTTATAACGTCCTAACCGAGGCGAAAAAAAAACTGGGGGAAACAAAATGAACAAACTAGTTGCCCATGTATGCATACGAAACACCAATGACGAAATCCTTCTTATCAGAAGAAAGAAAATGAAAAACAACCAAGAGAATCATCAAGCATTAAAATGGGATTTTCCTGGCGGACAAGTGAACCCTTATGAATTTCCAAAAGAAGCAGCAAAACGCGAAGCCAAAGAAGAAGTCGCCCTCAACATCGAAATTGGTGATGTCCTTTTCGAATGGTCTGAATTCGACCAAGAAAAAGAAATCATACTGACAACACTTATCTACTCAAGCAAACCCGTCGGCAGCGAAATCATGATCCTGCTAGACCTAAACAAACACGACCAATACAAATGGATCGCGCGTGAGGACCTACTAAGATTGGACGATAGTCCCAAACTCGTGAACTACATCATCCCCGCTGTCCAGCGAATCCTCTAGCATCAACATCGGCCAGACGCGTAATTAGCCGCACAAACTTTGCGTCTTTTTACCCATTCCTCTGTAGAATTTCATCCTTATTTTGCTTATCCATATTTGGTCACAAATAGGACTCAATTCTTCGCTAATCTATCATTAAAATAGATTGCCTAGCGCGGAGTTGACCATATGAAACCACTATCCCCATTTAAATTTTTTCTCGAAAATAAAAAACGAACAACAATTATTCTTATCGTATTAATGCTTTCAGTTGCAGTCGTTTCATTCATCACCTCAATGGTAACCAGTGTCATTATCGATTCGAATAACGCAGCCCTGAAACCATATGAATATTGTTCAACTGTCGCAAAGACACCAGGTGAAATATTCATGAAAGATTCACTTGTTCAAGAAGTATCAACTCTACCAGAAGTGGATCAAACAATCGAAATCGTCCCTGAGCAAACCATTTATGACTCATTTATGGGTGACACTTCGGTGCCAATATACTTCATTGAAGACGGAGCGGCATTACAGCAGGCGATGGTAGCTATGCACTTGACACTGAAAGCAGGTAGATTACCAAGCGGAGACACGCATGAAGTCGTTTTACATGAAAAGCTCCTGAAAAATAAAGGACTACAAGTAGGCGATTCCATTGGCAGTGAAGTGCAAGATGACGAGAGCCTATCTGGTAGATACAAAATTGTTGGTAGCCTTGAAGGGGATGCCATTATCGGTTTCGGAAGCACATCCGTCACAGCAGCTGCCTATCAGGAAATGGCCATTGACGCACCACAGGCACTGATGCTTATTCCGGAAGCGGGGCAACTAAGCCAGCTCAATAGGCAACTGGATCAAATTGAAAAACAAGACGCAGTAGTACATACACATACCGCATTGAAGGAAATAGCAGACGACCAACTGACTGGCATTAACATGATGTTAAAAACGATCATTGTGATTCTAGTCTTCATCTTATCAGTGTCAGTGGGTGCATTAGTCTACATTATCTATTTAGGGCGCTCAGATGAATTTGGTATTTTGTATGCAATGGGTTACCGAAACAGTTTTATAACGAGAATGGTTTTAAAAGAACTGACCGTACTATCCATTTGCAGTTGGGTTATTGGCTATTTCTTTTCTATCGTACTAATCTATGCTATCAATGCACTGCTTCTGGCGGATAAAGGGCAGCATCTCTACATGTTTACGATGACTGGATTTACAAACACACTATTCATTCCAGCAATGGTATTGATTTGTGCATCGTTCCCGATTGTTCGCCGCTTACGGAAATGGGATCCGATTGCTGTGATCGAGAGGAGAGATTAATATGATCACATGTGAAAACTTATGGCTTGAGTACCCAGATGGTACGGGCACGAAAACCATTTTAAGTAATATCGATTTAGCCATAAAAGAAGATGAGAATGTGATCTTACTTGGACCATCAGGTAGTGGGAAAAGTTCGCTCATTTATCTGCTTTCATCCTTGCGTCAACCAACCAAAGGAAATGTGTTTTGGAAAGATCAGAACCTAACGAAAGACACCAATCATGCAACAGATATCCGCAGAGCGCATTTTGGTTTTATTTTTCAAATGCATTTTCTATTGCCTTATCTCAATGTGATAGAAAATGCACTAGTGGGGCTTAACAAGTACGACGCTAGTGCCAAAGAGCAGGCGTCGGAGATCCTGATGCAGCTTGGACTTGGGGATCATTTGCAACAAAAGATTCACCAGTTATCAGGTGGACAGCGCCAGCGTGTGGCGATTGCTAGAGCATTGATGAACGAGCCTGACGTTATTTTTGCAGATGAACCAACTGCCTCGCTTGATCACGAAACAGCTTGCGAAGTGATGGATATTTTAAAACACCATAAAAAAAATTCAATCCTAGTGATGGCCACACATGATACCTCTATCCTGGCAGGAGATGAGCGCGTGATCCACGTCACAAATGGTCAACTAGTTGAATAAATTGATTTCATGACTCAGTTCACTTGCCTGAGTAAACTGAGTCCCCATAATGCGTAAAAGACCGTGATTGTCTCAGAAAGAATTCTGGGCAACACGGTCTTTTATTTTGTCTATGAGTGATAGTTAGAGCGATGGAATTGCTTTTTTCCTTGTTTTCGCACTTTCCGCCTTCAATTTTCGTCTACCATCTAAGTACACACGAGACTGTTCTAAGTAACGAGGCAATATCAGGATTTGAAAACTATTACAGATCAGCAATGGAATTAGCATAAAGATCGCCCAGCCGCCATCGTTTAATTTAAGTGCTGGCAACCATTCAATAAATGTGGCTGCAACCATAAAGAAGATTGTTGGGATAAAAGCGATCTGATAGTTAGACTGTCTACTTTTAATAAAAGAAATCACAATCGAAATGGCAACAAGAAAAATGGAGAGCAAAATAAAGTTTCTGTCTGAGACTTGCACACCTTTAAATAGGTTCTCTGGAAAGAGGATATTGAGTAGTAAGAGTACTAGTACGATGAGCTGGATCACGTTCCAGAGTTTTGGTGAACGGAAAAAGCCAAGTCCAAATCGATGAATGGATAAGTAGGCAAAGAATGCCATTTGACTCATCGTTCCGAACAGTAAACCGAATCCGAAACTAGCAATGGCCTCTCGCGGGCTAAAGCTACCTTGTTGACTGATAATATAAATGGCACCGACAATCATGGTCGAAAATCCACCCAAAAGCAATGTGTTCACAAAAATCTTCACAATATACCTGCTACTCATAGGCTCCTCCAGTAAAAAAATATGTCATAGGTTGTTTGTCATTTTCCAGCTCAGCTATTGGGCTGGAAGTGTAGGTCTTTTGAATAAGACTATTTACTAGCAAGGCAAACAAACTTTTTCTTGTAAAGAGCATAGGTAATAGAGTGTAGGTGGTTTCAAAAAGTTGTTCATGGTTGCGATGGTTTGAATTTTCTAGATTTTCACACTTGCTTCCCGGCGGCGAAGCTCTCGGCCCTCCTAGGTAGAAAAACGGTCGTTTTTCTACCTGTGGGGTACAGGTCCTGTTAGCATAAGTAGTTTCAATAAGGATTATCAGTATCTGTATACCAATCGTATGGACAACTTGCCTATACGGAAAGTTTAGCAATCACTTTCTCTGCTATGCCGTCAAAAATCTGACCGGTTGGGTGCTCTGGTAAATAAACGGAAGGAGCGAATTCGTTAGGATCCATTTCTGGTTGTCCTAGTGGT
This sequence comes from Caryophanales bacterium, assembly GCA_031554185.1. Taxonomy (GTDB): domain Bacteria; phylum Bacillota; class Bacilli; order JARBTR01; family JARBTR01; genus JAVBKE01. The sequence goes on along the minus strand of JAVBKE010000142.1, from coordinate 26,082 downwards.
AATTGTCCTAATAGCTCCGTTTGTAATTCTACCGCCAATTTTTCACCACCACCACGGCCAAAGATATATTCACGTTCGCCGCCTACCCGGCTTTCAAAGTAAGACATATTCTCCACGATTCCGATGATCTCATGGTTTGTATTGATTGCCATTGAACCAGCGCGTGCTGCAACAAATGCGGCTGTTGCATGTGGTGTTGTGACGATGATTTCCTTGAAACTTGGTAGCATTTGATGCATATCAAGTGCGATATCACCCGTACCAGGAGGGAGGTCGAATAGTAAATAATCTAGATCACCCCAATGGACATCTGACAGGAAATTGGTCAGCATTTTTCCAAGCATCGGTCCGCGCCAAATAATTGCTTGATTATCCTCGACAAAGAAGCCCATTGAAATCACTTTTACGCCAAAACGCTCAACGGGTTGGATGACGTTATCTTCAAGTGTTGGTTTCTCTTCGATCCCCATCATATCAGGTACACTGAAGCCATAGATATCAGCATCGATCAGTCCAACTTTCTTCCCAAGTCTTGCAAGCGAAATGGCAAGATTAACGGAAACGGTTGATTTACCAACGCCGCCCTTGCCGCTAGCAATCGCTAGGAAAATAGGTTCTTTCTCTGGTTTAGGGGTATATTTTTCGGTGATATCTGCAGGCAGTTCTGTGAAGCGGACACCGACTACATTAACACCATTTTCTTTTAAAATGGCTACAACTTGCTGTTGAAGCGCCATTTCGTCTGGAGTGCCTAGTTTGCCTAGCATGATTTTCACGCTGACATAGTTCTTCTCGGGCTTAATTGTAATCTGTTCAAATGCTTCGGTTGTGGCTAGTGATTGCTTTAAAAAGGGATCTACTAGTCCGCCAAGCAATTCTTTCACCTTGTTTTCTGTAATCATTGTGTCACCTCTTCTTATCGTGTACGCTTAAAATGAAGCTTCTAACGCTAATTTTAAGCGGTAGAATTTTCTGTCTCAAGTATATCATAATCGCTCGTGAACGCAGCTAGATTTGCTTTCTTATAAACTGATAGAACACAAAAAAACAGGCAAAGCATCCTGGTGGTAGCGTATTCTCGCACAAATCAAAGTGACGACTATTTTACTCCTAGAAAAATGTTGACTAAGTTCTCATCCTCTGAATTCAGTAGCATATTGTTGTTTCGCGTGTAGATTGCAGCCATTGGGTAACGTTCCTGTGCAGCAATTGCTTCATCGACAGTTGCATATTCATAAATGACTATTTCTGTTCCGTTCTGTTCGAATAGCAGTGCATTGGTCGCGCCGAGCTCTTGAAAACTCGGGATATGACCATTCTCAAGAACGATTCCCGCATCTGTAAAAGCATTTGTGACATCATCAACTGTCAGCAGTTCACCAGAATCGGCCGATTTGGCACTAGGGGGTGACTTAGTTTCTGTTTTAGTTGCCTCGTCATTACAAGCAGTTAAGGCAAAAATCATGACGATCAACACCATGAGGTACAATATCTTTTTCAAAAAAAATCATCTCCACGTGCGGTTTCTGTCATTTTACCAAACGAGAAATTAAAAGTCGATGGCAAAATCGTACGCCACAACGCGCCAAATTTCTGATTTGGCAATTGAATGCATGTCAGAAATACCTATGAGACAGCCTGAAAATCTAATAGTACCACCCAGAAGGGTTCCCTTATGTAACTGAAGGAAACCTATACCTCGGCAGTTTGTGATTGAAGACAAACTTTCAGCAGTGTCTGGCGCTATTTTATCTCTGTTGAGTAGTAGCGAGTAATCCCGGCATAGAGAGCAAAGGCAACTTTCTGTTGATATTCTTTATTCTGTAACAATTGTCGCTCAGTATCATTTGAAAGAAATCCAACCTCAGCCAAAGCACCGACAGGGTTTGCTGTCCGCATGATAAATAAATCATTATCAATATGTGCCTCGCGATCTGTATTTTCCAACGTCCGTACTAATTCACTTTGAAGTGACTCAGCTAGAATCTTATTGGATCCGTACTTATTATTATAAAGTACCTGCGCTCCATGCCAACGGCCGTTGGGGATTGCATTTAAATGAACACTAATGAACATATCAGCGTTGGAATGATTAATAATTTTTGCCCGGTTGAGCAAATCAATTGTTTTCCTCTTACTCAGCCCCTTAACACTTTTTGGTGCAAGATCCTTGTCTTTCTCACGAACCATGATCACTGTAGCCCCTTGTTCTTGCAGATAATCGCGTAGATATCGCGAAATATTCAGCGCAATACCTTTTTCCACCACACCATCACGCTTTGCTCCACCGTCGACCCCGCCATGCCCAGGGTCAATGACAATAACGTGTCCTGTCAGTGGTAATCCCTGTGAATTCAGTGTAGAGGCAATAGGTTCTTTCCACACAATCCAAGTCAGTAATAATAAACTGAAAATAGCTAAAACTAGTTTATAATGCTTTTTTAAAAACGTCATATCATCTTCACCTTTACTTTTCGTAATTCGTAGCATAATTGATCATTTCGTTGCGACATATGCAAGTTTTTAAAATTCAGTTGCACTGTTGGCAATAAATACGCTTTGATTCCCTATTTGGTTCTATACTTCCTATACCGAGTAAATAGACAGTTTGTCGTAAAAGGAGACATAGATATGGATTTTGGTGAAAGACTAAGAATCGCCCGGGAAAGACAAGGACTTTTGCAAAAAGATGCGGCAGCACTTCTCAATATCACGAGTCCTCAATTGTCAAGATACGAAAAGAATGTCAATCAACCAGTCCCAGCTCAAATTCGTGCAATGGCGCAGTTGTATCATGTTTCTGCCGATTATTTATTAGGCGTTGAGAGAAGCATCAAAAGCGCACATGGCGTATCAGTCATCACTGAAGATATCGACCCTTACTATGCTGATCTTTCCCCTCTACCTGGAGACAAACGCAAAGTCGTTCAACAATTAATTAAATACTTGATTCAAGGGGAGAAGTAACAACTTCAGGGTACAGGCCTTAGTGAAAACATTGTTTACATTTAGATGTGAAAACATACGTGTTTTTTAAAAATAATAGTCATTAATTAAAATCCTGTAGATTCATTACAGGTTTTTTCATTTTCCTCAGATTGAAGGCAAAAGTTTGGTAGGTGAAAATCACACGAAAAATAGCGCCAGCTCCAATGAAGATACATCCCTAATACAGTTTTTCGTTGCAATATGTGCAAATTGTTAAATTTTAGTTGCGCAATTGGTAATAAACGCTCTCTAATTCCTAATTTCGCTCTATACTTCCTATACCGAGTAAGTAAATAGATGGTTTGTCATAAAAAGGAGACATAGATATGGATTTTGGTGAAAGACTAAGAGTAGCCCGGGAAAGACAAGGACTTCTACAAAAAGACGCAGCAGCGCTGCTGAATATCGCTGGACCTCAGTTGTCAAGATACGAAAAGAATGTCAACCAACCAGTTCCTGAGCAAATTCGGGCAATGGCACAGTTATATAACGTTTCTGCTGATTATTTGTTAGGCGTTGATAGAAGCTTCACAAGTTCACATGGCGTAACGGTAATCAACGAAGATGTTGATCCTTACTATGCTGATCTTTCCGCTCTATCAGGAGATAAACGCAAAGTAGTCCAGCAGTTGATTAAATACCTGGTGCAAGGCGAGCAGTAATCACTTACGGGGCTAATCACCCGAGTGAAACATACATACTTTTAAAAAAGTAATAGCAAGCACTCCAAACCTGTGATTCATTACAGGTTTTTTGTTTGTCTTTTTGTGTAATAGTCAAAGATGATGGGCTAAAATTCTTAGGGAAATAGCGATATTAGGGCAAACTAATTCTGCATAATAACTGGGAAATAAATATTTTCTGGTCCATCCCAATTTTGATTGGGGAAAATGTTATAATGGAAGAAACGTTTTTTGCATGTCAAAACTATGGAGTAATGAAACGAATGATAATGAATGAATATGTAAAAGGACTAAACGACAGGCAAAAAGAAGCTGTCATGACAACTGAAGGACCACTACTGATTATGGCAGGAGCAGGAAGTGGAAAAACCCGCGTATTGACGCACCGAATTGCATACTTAATGGACGAAAAAGGCATTTCCCCTTGGAATATACTCGCACTAACCTTTACGAATAAATCTGCACGTGAAATGAAAGAGCGACTGGTGAACCTTGTTGGACCAAAGGCAGAAGAGATGTGGATTTCTACCTTCCATTCGATGTGCGTGCGGATCTTACGCCGTGAAATTGACCGGATTGGCTATAACCGGACATTCACGATTTTTGACCAAACAGATGCTCAAAATGTTGTCAAACAGATCATTAAAGATCGTAACCTCAGTGAAAAACAATATGATTACAAAACTGTCTATCATACGATTTCTTCTGCAAAGAACGAAAACAAAGATGTGAAGACATTTATTGCTCAGGCAGGAAATAATCCGTACATGCAAATGATCGGTGAAATTTATGACATGTATCAAAAGCGACTACGCCGTAATTCATGCCTTGATTTTGACGATTTAATTATGAAAACGATAGAATTATTTAAGCTCGAGCCAGAAACGCTTCAATTTTATCAAAATAAGTTTCAATACATTCATGTCGATGAGTATCAGGATACCAACGGAACGCAGTATGAATTAGTTAATTTACTGGCATCAAGATTGCAGAATCTATGCGTCGTGGGAGACTCTGATCAATCGATTTATGGTTGGCGTGGGGCTGACATCTCAAATATTCTTGACTTTGAAAAGGACTATTCGAAAGCACGCGTTATTTTGCTTGAGCAGACTTCCCGTTCAACACAGCGGATTCTGGAGGCGGCTAACGTTGTGATCAACAATAACGTCACCCGTAGACCAAAAGAGCTGTGGACCGAAAACCCAAGTGGTGAAAAGATCCAATACTTCCAAGCAAATGATGAGAAAGGCGAAGCGCAATTTGTTGTGGGGAAAATCAAAGAATTTATCAATCGTAAGCAATATAAACTATCAGATATCGCTGTGCTTTACCGCGTTAACGCGATGTCTCGTCAGATGGAGGAGATGCTGATTAAAGCAACCCTTCCTTACAAAATTTATGGTGGTTTGCGATTCTATGATCGTAAGGAAATCAAAGATATTATTGCTTACTTGCGATTGCTCGTAAACCCTGATGATGACAGTAGCTTTGAACGAATTATCAATGTGCCGCGCCGAGGTCTTGGTGATACAACAATTAGCAAAATTAGACTATTCGCCGCGGATCAAGATATTTCGATGTACGCGAGCCTCAAAATGTTAGAACTCATTGATATCTCAGGCGCTGCGTACAAGAACGTTCTGGAATTCCGCACGCTAATTGATAATTTTACAAAAATGGCTACTTATTTACCGATCACGGAATTGGTTGATGAGTTATTAGATAAATCAGGTTACCGTAGCAGTTTAGAGTTGGAAAACACATTAGAATCATTATCTCGTTTAGAGAATATTAACGAGTTTCTATCGGTTACCAAAGAATTTGACAGCCGGGAGGAAGAGGAGAATGGCTTAATTGATTTCTTGACGGATTTAGCGCTTGTTTCAGGCGGAGATGAGTCGGAAGAGGAAAGTGATAACCATGTTCACTTAATGACGTTGCATTCTGCTAAGGGACTTGAGTTTCCCGTTGTTTTCATCGTTGGTATGGAAGAAAACATATTCCCTAGCTTCCGCTCGTTAGAAAGTGAAACTGAGATGGAAGAGGAACGCAGGCTGGCCTATGTCGGGATTACGCGAGCGGAGGAGCGGTTATTTGTTTCCAGCACATATTCTCGGACGCTTTATGGTAAGCGCGTTTCCAATGCGAAGTCACGTTTCCTTGCAGAGATTCCAGAAAACCTATTAGATGTGCAGTCACCATTTTTAAAGAATGCGCCTGTACGAGTTGGACAAATGCGTCAAGAGGATCGCGTGCCAACGTCAGGACCGAAAATGCCTGCACTGGCTACATCTGGTGGCGACAAACTTGACTGGAAAGTGGGCGACAAGGCGAGCCATGCAAAATGGGGAATTGGAACTGTCGAAAAAACACTGAATGTTGGTGAGTCGCTTGAACTTGATATCAACTTCCCAGGTGTTGGGACAAAACGCTTGATGGCAAAATTCGCACCAATTACAAAATGGTACCGCTAGGGATGAAAATTACCTGCGTAATGGTTTTGGTGATTACAGGGAATGGTACTATTGTTACAATATTTAAGCGATTGCAAGGGTTGGCCGATTTTTCGGTGCGGCACTAGGTAAATTTAACAAAAAGATTGAATTGATAAAACCATTTACGAGGTGCGAGGGAAATGAATCAACAAGAAGCACAACAGCGTGTGGAAGAGCTCTATGCAATGTTACATGAACAAAACCACGCATATTATGTTTTGGATAATCCAAAAATGACAGATATAGAATACGATTTATTATTGAAAGAACTAATCGATTTGGAGGAGTCTTTTCCAGCTCTGGCATCGGATAACTCACCAACAAGGCGTGTTGGTGGAACTGTTTCAGAGCGATTTGAAAAAGTGCCTCATCCTTCACCGATGCTTAGTTTGGGGAATGCTTTTAACGAAGCGGATCTGATTGACTTTGATCGGAAAGTCAGACAAGGTCTTGCTGAAGGCACAGCGTTTTCTTATATTTGCGAGCTGAAAATTGATGGATTGGCTGTTTCGATTCAATATGAAAATGGTCACTTACTGCGCGGTGCAACACGTGGTGATGGCGCTATTGGTGAAGATATTACCACTAATATCCGTACGATTCGCACAGTACCCCTGACAATCAGCGAAAAGGGTAAAATCGATGTGCGTGGTGAAGCATATATGCCGAAGAAATCCTTTGCTGCACTGAATGCTCAGCGGGATGAGAGTGGCGAGGAGCCCTTTGCAAACCCGCGGAACGCAGCGGCAGGTTCACTTAGACAACTAGACTCGAAAGTTGCTGCTGCTCGTAACTTGGCTGTCTTTGTATACGGTATTGGTTCAACAAGCCAGTTAATGGACATTTCTTCACATAGTGATGGTCTGAATCGTTTGGGTGTATTGGGGTTTCAGACAAATAAAGAACGCCGGACCTGTGCCACAATTGAAGATGTGCTAGCATATGTGATTGAATGGACTGGAAAAAGAACGACGCTTGATTATGAAATCGATGGCATTGTCATTAAAGTAGATCAATTTGCGAATCAAGAAGCATTAGGACTAACCTCAAAAAGTCCACGTTGGGCGATTGCTTATAAGTTTCCGGCAGAAGAAGCAGTGTCGACATTAGTAGACATTGAGTTAACAGTAGGACGCACGGGTGTGATCACTCCAACAGCAATTCTAACGCCAGTTAAAGTAGCTGGAACAACTGTCAGCAGGGCGACACTACATAACGAAGATATTATTCGTGAGAAAGACATTCGCCTTGGCGATACTGTTGTGATTCGTAAAGCAGGCGATATCATTCCTGAAGTGGTTCGTGTAGTTTTGGAGAAGCGTGATGAGGGATCCATTCCTTATCAAATGCCAGTGCGCTGCATTTCATGCGGAAGTGACTTAACGCGTCTTGAGGGAGAAGTAGCGCTCCGCTGCATGAACTCAGCTTGCAAGGCGCAGATTCGCGAAGGACTAATCCATTTTGTTTCACGAACAGCTATGAATATTGATGGTCTTGGTGAAAAAGTCATCACGCAATTGTTTGAAGCGAATTTGATTCATACAGTTGCGGATCTTTACAAACTACGATATGAACAATTGATCGAGTTAGAACGAATGGGTGAACGGTCAGCAAATAACTTGATCGAGGCGATTGAAGCCTCTAAACAAAATTCATTCGAAAAATTATTATTTGGTCTTGGCATTCGTCATATTGGTTCAAGAGTAGCGAGAACATTGGCGCAAGAATTTGGTACAATGGAAAAGTTAATTGCTGCTGAAAGTGAAGATTTAACGGTCATTAATGAAATTGGTGATAAGATGGCTGATACGATTGAGCGCTATTTTGAGCAGGCTGGGAATCAGGATTTGATTGCCGAGCTACGAGAAGCTGGTGTTAATTTTACATATACAGGAAAGAAACTCGATGTAGAAGCAGTATCAGATTCTTCATTTTTTGGGAAGTCGTTTGTGGTGACTGGTAAGATGGAATCTTATGGGAGAGAAGAAGCTAAGGAAGTGATTGAGTCACTTGGTGGAAAAGTCTCTGGTAGTGTGAGCAAGAAAACAAATGTTGTTGTTGCAGGAGAAGCGGCCGGATCGAAACTGACCAAAGCAGAATCCTTAGGGATTGAGATCTGGAATGAAGAAAAATTTATCAACGAAATCAATGATTCAAAGAGGGACTAGCCTATGAAAAAAATTATCTGTATCTTGTTATGCGTTTCGCTTTTAGCGGGTTGTGGAACACGATTTGGCGATCAGAGTGATTCGACCGAACAGAAAGATCCAAATTCAAAAACGGTTGCGGTACCGGATTACACGATATCAAACGACTACTACCAATCTGTGTTGCCGTTTGAACCAAGTGAAGCACGAGGCATGGTTGTAAGTAATCTCAATTCACGGACTGATTTAAATGAGATGGAAACTGGGCTGATGCGATTATCGCAGGAAAAATTTCCGACCGATAAATACTATTTCAAAGAGGGGCAATACCTCGATAAGGAAACAATCAGCTCGTGGTTAGCACGTAAGTACTCACCAGAAGAACTGGCTGCTAACGGGATGACAGAGGAGCAGAATCTGGGGCTTAACCCGATAGAGAATGGTGATCCTAAGGCAAACCCCGAGTATCTAGCACATATTCTTGAGCAAGATTACCTAGTGCAGGATGGAGATAAGCTCAAACTTGGTGGGATTTCAATTGGCCTCGCACTTAACTCCGTTTACTATGTAAAGGGTGCTGAGGGGATGCCTCCTGAAGAGGTAGCGAATGATACCGAAGTACTGATGACTGAAGGGAAGAAAATAGCGGACGAAATTGTCAAGCGAATTAGAAAGATTGAAGGATTAGAGCAGGTGCCAATTACAATTGCACTGTATGAGCAGGCACCATCTGGAAGCGTATTGCCAGGAAATTTCATTGCCACAACTTATGTTGATCAAGGTGAGAATACGATTTCAGAGTGGCAGACACTTGATGAGGAATATTACCTATTCCCATCGTCGAAGGCAACGAAGAGCAAGCCCGAAGATGCAGCGATGTTCAGTGAATTTCAGAAGGACGTTGAGACTTATTTTCCGAACTTTAACGGTGTTGTCGGACAGGGGCTGTATATTAACGACCAGTTGAATAAACTAGATATTGACATTACTATGCAATTCTATAGTGAAACTGAGGCGATTAGTTTTACGCAGTATGTAGCTGGACAGGTTGTGAAGCGGTTTCCGTCTCACGTGCCAGTTGAGGTGACCATTTCGTCGTCGGATGGGCCGGAAGCTTTAATCGTGAGGACACCTGATACGGAAGAACCTTTTGTTCATATTTATAATTAGTGACGTGGAAATATGAGTATTTTATCATGCATCTTATTGAAACCCTTTTGGTGTAAAGATTCAACACATCCAAGAGAATGACTAAGTATTGGACTTGATGGCAATTCGATTGATAGGGCAATCAAAGCCCTGATATGCGAGCCGTTCAAAACAATTCAAGTTGACTGAACCTGAAAATGAGCATTAGGATTCGTGGCAAAAGCCGTGTCTCCTAATGTTTTTTTCTACAAAAATCTGGTAGTAAGCTAAGAAATAATTTTATAGAAGGTCATTAGATTTGGTTATTCCTTGCATACAGGTTCCCCTTTCAATTATGATAAGTGGGAAGAGGCTTTCTTGTGTTCCAGCATCATATGGCAGGAAAGGTATGAACGACAAGCGAATTGAGGCTTTCGTCTATTTCTAGCATAAAAGGAGGAATTCATTTTGGTACAACCGTATAAACATGAAGCATTCACCGACTTTTCGAAGAAAGAGAACCAAAAGAAAATGCTTGAGGGCATTGATATCGTCGAATCACAACTTGGAAAATCCTATCATCTATTTATTAAAGGTAAACAGGTCGAAACAACTGACCGAATCATTTCCGTCAATCCGGCTAAACACAAAGAAATTATTGGAAAGGTATCGTCGGCGAACCAAGAACACGCAGAAGAAGCCATGCAAGCAGCACTGACAACATTTGAAACATGGCGTAAAGTCAAACCCGAAGTCCGGGCAGATGTGCTCTTTAAAGCAGCAACAATTATCAGACGTCGCAAATTCGAATTTTCAGCTTGGCTTGTCAAAGAAGCGGGAAAATCTTATGTAGAGGCTGATGTAGAATGTGCAGAGTGCATTGATTTCCTAGAGTACTATGGTCGCCAAATACTTTCGCTCAAAGATGGAATGCCTGTTCAAAGCAGACCGAACGAATACAATCGCTTTAACTATATCCCACTAGGTGTAGGCATCGTCATCTCCCCTTGGAACTTTCCGTTTGCGATCATGGCAGGTACAGCTGCTGCGGCAATTGTTTCAGGAAACACAATCCTCCTCAATCCAGCTTCAACAACGCCAGTTATTGCAGCTAAATTTGTTGAAGTGATGAAAGAAGCGGGGCTACCAGATGGTGTATTAAACTTCGTACCTGGGAACAGCCATGACATTGGAGACTATTTGGTCGACCACCCTAAAACACGCTTTATCAGTTTTACCGGCTCGCGTGATGTGGGTGTCAGAATTTATGAACGTGCTGCCAAAGTCAATCCAGGACAAATCTGGCTCAAACGAGTCATAGCAGAGATGGGTGGTAAAGATACCATCGTTGTCGATAGTGAAGCAGATCTAGAATTAGCAGCCAATGCAATTGTCAATGCAGCTTTTGGATTCTCAGGACAGAAATGTTCTGCCTGCTCACGAGCAGTCATTCATCAGGACGTATACGACCAAGTATTGGCACGAGCGGTCGAATTAACAAAAGAGAAAACCATTGGTGATCCAACAAAATATGAAAACTACATGGGACCAGTAAACGACATCCATTCTTTCAACAAGATCACAAAATACATTGAGATTGGTAAAAAAGAAGGGAAAGTGCATGTTGGCGGTACTGGAGACGATTCAAAAGGATATTTTGTTAACCCAACAATTATTGCAGATGTAGCACCAAATGCTCGCGTTATGCAGGAAGAAATCTTCGGACCGGTTGTGGCATTCTGTAAGGCAAAAGATTTTGATGAAGCGATTGCCATTGCTAACAACACGCAATACGGTCTAACAGGAGCAGTTATCACAACCAACCGCGCCCACCAGGAGCAGGCGAGAGAAGATTTTCATGTGGGAAACCTCTACTTTAATCGTGGTTGCACCGGTGCTATCGTTGGCTACCAACCATTCGGTGGGTTCAACATGTCAGGAACAGACTCAAAAGGCGGCGGGCCAGATTACTTACTACTGCATATGCAAGCAAAAACTACGTCTGAAGCTTATTAATCTAAGTAAAAAATTTTTTATAAAAGGATAGCATTACGCTTAAATTGATTTTGATATTGAATGTAAGAGAAGCACCTCATCGTTGAAGTGCTTTTTCTTATGAGATAAATGTCTAATCTGTAGGTTGTTTATATGGAAGATACATGTGAAAAAACAAAGTTTACGAAGTGAAATCACATAATGTGGAGAGTGGAACGCCGGGAATCTATAACGCAACTTACACAATTACAGATAGTGATGGAAACACCACAGAATCAACGATCCCTGTCATGACAATAGCGTAGGCGGAGAAGATGGTGCACCGTACCCGACTGCAAATAACAAAGTCTTCGACAAGACAGAAATCATTGATGGAGCAGCATTATTAGTGGGTGTAATAGCATTTGATGAAAAAGACGGTGATATTTCAGAAGAAATCGTTATTAAATCAAGCAATGTTATCAGTGGAAAACCAGGCATATACCAAGTTATCTACATGGTAACCGATAGTGATGGTCTGACAACGGAATCACCAGTATCAGTCTATATCAAAGACGGATGTAACAGCATTTGACATAAAAGATGGCGATTTAACAGATAAAATTGTGATTAAATCAAGTAACGTAGTATCTGGAAAACCAGGTAGTTACAATGTGCCTACTTAGTCCAAAACAGCGAAAACAATCCAATTGAGAAGACAGTTTTCGTAGTTATTAACCAAGGTGACTACCTCACGATACCAGTACCAAAACCGACACAGTCTGCGCTAGCGCCAGTGCCAATAAAGCCACAGACAGGCGACACGCGCAGAGGAACAATGGTAGTGGTCATAGTACTGGCAAGTGCATTATTACTGATCGAACTGAAGAGAATGAACAGCAGAAAATCAGGCAACTAATAGAAAGAAGTAGACATGGGTAGGTACTATTGACCTAGATGAAAAATTATTGTAACAAAGGTGTCAAAGATGCAAAGACAACGCAGAAAAGGTTGGGATAGCGAAGCAAGAAGAGAACCCATGGGTAACTAAACAAAAAAACATGGATAGTTTGCAGACAACTATATTAAAAGCAACTACTAGGCAGGGATGAATAGGCCCGCTCCTAGTTTTTTCATGTAGAAACAGTCAAGAATGTAGATCATCTCATCGAGGGAGAACGGGAAATACACATAAAACAAAGGTAACGGCATAATAGAATTTGTAGGAATTCCATTTGAAATCGCCGGCCAAGAACAAATCAATGGACTATTCAAAGTCATTAAATTTGACTGATCTTTTATCAAGAAAATTTTAAAACGGAAAACGTGGATAGCGAATAGAAGTATAATGACTTATCTCTACACAAGTCAGTGTTTTTTTATTTAATACCAATAAAACCGACGATAAATGCTGTGTTATAATGATAAATGGCAAAGAATAGACGAGTATTTTTCGATTAATAGTAGAAAAACATATTTCCTAGGAAATAATATCGAAAGAGCGGAGGGAATATGAACAAAAAGATTTTTTGGTGGGCAGCCACAATTATGATCATGCTTGCAATCTTTTATTTTTCCAATCAAGATGGCGGACGATCATCATCAATGAGTGAAGGAATTATGGAACGGTTTTTTAGCTCCTTCCTAGAGGATGCATCGGCATCGCAACAAGAAATGCTCCATACGCTAATACGCAAAATGGGTCACTTCTCAATCTACTTTGCACTTGGCATAGCCGTTATCAATCTAATCCGTTGCTATCGAAACGATAAAGCATTCATCTTTAGTACCTTGATTTGCTTGGCGTATGCAATTAGTGATGAGATTCACCAAAGCTTTATTGCAGAGCGGAGCCCAGCGGTAACAGATGTGCTCATCGACCTAGTGGGCAGTCTAGCAGCGATTAGCCTTACGCTTTTGCTTATTCATTTAATCAAACAAAGAAAACAAAAGCAACAATTACATCAAGTGAAATAAATGAACAATAGTCAATAGATCAATGAGAAGTAGCGAGCGAATCATCATGATAGAAAACCGAGAGAAAAAATCAGATTTAAACGGGGAAATCAACCACAGAAATAAAAAAACTAATTCAGTAGAACAGTATCAATATGAAAAGAATGCCGTTGTTGATCAAAAACAATATAAGAAAAATAATACCCCAACGGAGGAAACCAAATGTTAAACCGCTATACCCGCCCCGAAATGGGTGCCATCTGGACAGAAGAAAACAAATTTCAAGCGTGGCTTGAAGTAGAGATCCTCGCATGTGAAGCATGGAGTGCACTAGGCATTATTCCCAAAGGTGATGTGGAGAAACTCCGTCAAAATGCCAGCTTCAACATGGAACGAATATATGAAATCGAGAGAGAAACAAGACATGATGTTGTCGCGTTTACGCGTGCAGTATCAGAATCATTAGGGGAAGAGCGTAAGTGGGTCCACTATGGTCTTACCTCAACTGACGTAGTCGACACAGCCCTATCTTATTTGCTAAAGCAAGCCAATGAAATCTTACTAGAAAATCTAGAACAAATGATTGAAACCCTTAAAAACAAAGCCATTGAGCACAAATACACCGTTATGATGGGACGGACACATGGTGTTCACGCTGAGCCTACAACTTTTGGGCTTAAACTGGCACTTTGGTGTGAAGAAATGAAGCGTAACTTAGAGCGATTCCAAGCGGCCAGTCAAACAATTGCTGTCGGGAAAATCTCTGGAGCAGTCGGTACATATGCCAACATTGACCCCTTTGTAGAAAAATATGTCTGCGAAAGACTGGGGCTCGTAGCAGCACCAATCTCAACACAAACACTGCAACGAGATCGGCATGCACACTACATGTCAACACTAGCGTTAATCGCAACCTCAATAGAAAAATTTGCAACGGAAATTCGTGGACTACAAAAGAGTGAAACAAGAGAAGTAGAAGAATTTTTTGCAGCAGGTCAAAAAGGCTCTTCAGCCATGCCGCATAAGCGAAACCCAATCGGTTCTGAAAATATGGCAGGGCTTGCACGAGTTGTTCGTGGCTACATGATGACCGCCTACGAAAATGTATCACTTTGGCATGAAAGAGACATTTCACATTCATCAGCAGAGCGAGTCATTCTGCCGGATGCAACAATAGCGTTAAACTATATGCTCAACCGTTTCGCAAACATCGTCAAGAACCTCACTGTCTACCCAGAAAATATGAAAAAGAATATGGATCGGACATATGGACTCATCTACTCACAACGCGTTCTATTGACATTAATTGACAAAGGGATGGCGCGTGAGAAAGCCTATGACATCATTCAACCAAAAGCAATGGAAGCATGGGAAACAGCCGTCCAATTCAAAGATTTAATTTCAAGTGACCAAAGAATAACCAGTGAACTTTCTTCACTAGAAATAGAAGCGTGCTTTAATTACCAACACCATCTGGTGCATGTAGACACAATTTTTACACGTCTTGGATTAAATCAATAAATAAACTGAGGATGCATAGATAAAATATGCATCCCTTTTCCTAAGGTTTGATAATATTCATGTGCTGACGTTCAAACTAGGTCTTTATAAGCGTGTGATCTTCTAATTCATTATTAGTTGTGGAGAAGCTAAATCATCTGTTACTTGTTATGAAAGATAAGCTCGTTTCGGCGCTGTAACAAATCAGATTGTGCTGTGTTAGTCACATCTTGATCCCTAGTTTCTGGCACGGGAAACAAAATCTACTCTACATATAATACGACTGGACCTATCCCCATTTTAAAAGTTGATTCCGCACTATAATGCATGTCACTTCTATCTTGTTTCGTGTTCCAACCTAGAAATTCATATACTGATCCTGATATATCTCCTTGAGGTGCTACAATAAGCTCTTCGCCTACAATATGATTAGATCCTGTTGGTACTGTTCCAGTCCCTCCGTTCAAATCATAGTTTGTTGCCATATCTTCAAGAAATTCTACAAAAAGTGGCTGCTTCACAATGCCACCTAACTCCTATGAGTTTGGTGTAGTATCGTTCCAGCTATAAGAAACAAGTTGATCTCCCACTGTCAAACTCGTCCAAGTAATTAGTGGTACGGAATAACTACCATTAGGATTAATGGTATCAGGGTCAACCGATTCCCTAATGAATCTCTTACCAGATTTTCAAGGGGGGAAACTTGTTCCAATACGCCCTGATATTGTTCTCTGAACATTTGTTATCACCTGTTCAGATTTATCTAAGAGATTTTTACCAGACAGATCCCGAAGTCGAGATAAATCGCTAATGGCATTGGCATTCAAATAAAGATTGGTTAGAAGAGACAACCCCGCTAAAGGTGCCAAGCTGATTATTTGATGATTACTCGCTACCAGTATCTTCAAACTGGACAGATTTTCTAATGGCGATTAGTCACTTATCTGGTTATATCGAATACTCAAATCTGTTAGGTCAGTCGGCCTGTGAATGGCGTCAAATCACTTATTTGGTTTATAGCTAGATCCAATGTGGTCAAGTTGGTCAGACCTGATAATGGTATTAAACTACTTGTTTGCGTAATATCTAGGTCCAGGGGGCTGAAAGGTTAGTCAGACTTGCTAGTGGTGTCAGAACACTTACGGGATTGTATCCTAGATTTAAGTACGTTAAATCGGTCAACTCTACCAATAGCGCTAAGCCAGTCATGTTGTTATGATCTAGACTCAAGGATGTCAAACTATTTAGCCCGACTAATGATGTCAAATCGCTAATTTGATTAACATCTAGATCTAAACTAACTAAATTTGTAGAACACGATAACCCTTCTAAGGACGTTATATTACTTGAATTAGCATATATATCAGTAATCGTGTCTAGCTGAGTAGTCGTGACCTCATCGCTCGGTCTCATCCCTAACTTATCTGCAATCGCGTCAGCCAAAGCAGGATCAGAAAACACTTCATTTATTGGTGCAGGTGGTGCTACTCTCACAGCTTTTGCTTCCGCAATTGTAGTGATATTAGCTGGAATGGCAATCAGCAAAAGAAGAATGACCGTCAACAATCTATTTAAAAAATTCTTTTTCATACTCAATTCCATTCATTTTTTTAGTTTTTGCTACAAATTATTTTACATTCTCAATCTTAAAGTTAAATTATGGAATAAAGATTGTTGTGTATCGAAAAATAATAACAAAAATATTGAAACACTTAATGAATAACTATTACGTCAAATGACAAACTGTGATAAATTATATAGTAGAGATTTGCATAAATCTCAAACCAAGGAAAAAGAACTTATCATTAGTGAGGGTCTTATAGAGAAGAGCAGGCTTTCAATCGAACACATAAAACAGCTGCGTGCATTGTAATGAATCACCGAGAAAAGTAGCGATCATATTCATTTACAACCAAGAAGTGGCAATAAGCATATTCATCAACTAAACAATCAAACGGAATTCCCTCCGAGTAAGGTCGGGAAGAAGGGTCACCATGCAGGAATGACAAAAAATAAATACATAACAAGGTGGAAATGAAATGAAAAAACGCGCACTTATCAGTGTTTCTAACAAAACTGGCATTATTCCTTTTGTCAAAGGATTGCTGGGGCAAGGCGTTGAGGTCATCTCCACAGGTGAAACCAAACAATTTTTACAATCCAATCAGCTATCTGTTTTAGATTTACCAGAAGGCATATGGTTACCAGTAGTAGGAGAAACAATCCAGCCTGGTTTGTACACAGGTGTCATAGCAGATTGTAATAATAATGTACAAATTGAGGAACAAAGCGCTATACGGTTAGACTACATCATCGTAAATTTAGCAACAACTCAAGAAATTCTTACAAAAAATACTGGTTCGTTTACACAGTTAGTAGAAAATGTGGATATTGACAGATCAACACTCATTAGATTTGCCACCAAAAATAGCGGACAAGTGGCAGTAATTGTAGATCCTTCCGACTATGAGATGGTGTTAGCTGAAATGAAAAAACATCAAGATATTTTGCCAGCGCAAAAGCAGGCGCTAGCTGCAAAAGCATTTCGTCATTTAGCGGCTAGTGACGCAGCTATTGCAGAATGCCTAACAAACTACGTAAAAGAAGAAAGTCCAGAAACATTAACAGTTACCTACGAAAAAAAACAGCAACTACAATCTGGTGAAAATCCCCATCAAAAAGCAACCCTTTATCAGCAAGTACGACCAACAGCCTCATCTGTGGCGTTTGCAGAACAGCTACACGGAAAAGAACTTTCCTATAATAACATCGTTGATGCTGACACAGCCGTTCAGATGATTCAAGAATTCGATGAACCTGCTGTAGCTGTTGTCAAACATATGAATCCTTGTGGTGTAGGTATTGGAAAAACGATTTCCGAAGCCTATGCTCGGGCATACGAAGCAGATCCGATTTCCATATTTGGTAGTGTTGTCGTTGCCAACCGCGAGATTAACTGTGCTACAGCAGAAAAAATGCAAGAGCTGTTCCTAGAGGTGATCATCGCACCATCATTCTCAGAAGAAGCTCTAGGGGTGCTCAAAAGCAAGAAAAATGTCCGTCTCTTATCAGTTGACATTACAAAAAAGAAATATCCAAGCAATGAACTTTCTTCAATAGAAGGTGGTCTGCTTGTTCAGGAGCAAGATTTACTAAGACTAGAGGACGTAAGCGTGACCATTCCAACAAAGCAGCAACCGTCAGAGGAAGATTGGCGTAATCTTAAACTAGCATGGAAAGTCGCCAAACATATGAAATCAAACGCTGCCGTCATCACCAAAGACCAAATGACACTAAGCGTCGGTGCTGGTCATCTCAACAAAGTTGGCGCAACCATTATGGCAATCCGAAAAGCAGGTGCAGGCACGCATGGAGCAGCACTTGCATCTGATGCTTTCCTCTCGATGAGTGATGCAGTAGAAGCGGCAGCAGAGGCAGGAATCACAGCAATTATTCAACCAGGTGGATCAATGCGAGACCCGGAATCTATCGCAACGGCAGACGAACACGGCATTGCGATGGTCATTACAGGTGTTAGACATTTCAAACACTAACACCAATTAAAGAAAGCAACAAAGATAAAATTTTCACAAAAGAAATCTGTTACGCGCAAAAGCATACTGAAAGACCTTGTCTCATATACTTCAATAACGAAGTGGGGACAAGGCCTTTTTTAATGTATTTCGTAAAAAATCGGATGTAGAAACGCGTGGCATCTTTCCGTGGTCATCCAATCAATGTAGCAACCAACCCATAAAGCTTGTTTCCCTTTTTATAAAAATAAGGGGCGAAAAAAATGAAAAAGGTTCTCTATGTAGTACTGATTGTAGTACTAGCGCTAACAGTTTCCGCCTGTGGAAAAAAATCGAATACTGATATTCGCACAGCGCTCAGTGAAAAGGTCAAAAGTCTAGATGGCTATAAAGTCAAAGCCAAAATGAATTTAAAAGCGGGTTCCGCACCGCAGACGTATGATGTAGAAGTATGGTACCAATCACCGAATCTATACCGTGTCAATTTGAAAAATGCGAAGAGTGATCAAAACCAAATCATTCTTCGCAATAAAGAAGGCGTATTCGTACTAACACCTGCACTGAACAAGAGCTTTCACTTCCAAAGCAACTGGCCAAAAAATGGTGGTCAAGCATACCTCTACCAATCGCTAGTGAAAGATATATTAGATGACAAAACAGCTTCATTCAAGGAAACAAAGACGGCATATGTGTTTGAGACAAAAACAAGATACGCAAACAACCAGACACTTCCAATTCAAGAGGTTACATTCGACAAAAAAACACTAGCACCAAAGAAAGTGCGTGTACTAGACACAGATCGTAATGAACTAGTCACAGTAGAATTTTCAAAAATGAACTTTAAACCAAAATTTAGCAAATCAGACTTCGATGTCAAAAAGAACATGACTGGAGCACAACTCGAATTCCCAGTCACAGCACCTGGCGACAGTGTATCATTCCAACCTAAATACCCAACAGCCGATATTGCTGGCGTAGAAGCAAAGGCTGAGAAAAAAGTCATGACAGCAAGCGGCGAGCAACTCATCCTAACTTTCGCTGGAAAAGACAAGAGCTACACACTAATCGAAAGCAAAGCAGCTGTAGCAAAAACAGTCTCATCGACAACAGAGATTGGTGAGCCAGTTGATATAGGATTCACAATTGCAACCGTAACCGACCATTCCGTATCATGGACATTTGAAGGCGTTGATTTCCTTCTTGCATCAAATGACCTCACAAAAGAAGAACTGATCACAGTGGCGGGATCCGTACAAGAAATAGCAGAGAAATAAGAAATCACATATAAAATTTGAACAAGCCTTGAAACTAAGGCTTGTTTTGTCATACAATAAACAACATTAACAGAGTCACAAATTGGCTAGTACGATGATGGCATATTTGGCGAGTGAAGTTGCGAATTAATTAGTAACAAATAAATAAGAGATGGCGAGTTAAACTAACAAAACATCAATAGAGATAAACGAGAACCGAGGGCACAAACTAACGAAACGATTGAAAAAAATTTAAAAAAATAAGCTTATCAATTAAATTAGATAACTAAGCCAATGACAGCAAT
This sequence comes from Caryophanales bacterium, assembly GCA_031554185.1. Taxonomy (GTDB): domain Bacteria; phylum Bacillota; class Bacilli; order JARBTR01; family JARBTR01; genus JAVBKE01. Next base: position 6,117 of record JAVBKE010000142.1, on the reverse strand, counting down.
AAGCTGTAGCAAATAACAATGAACAATCAACACAAATGGACGAACGAAGTAGTTTACAGGGAAATTAGCACCTTCCAGTAATTCCGCGTCTAGAGGAGATTTTAAATATGGGAACAATCAGAGAATTTTACCGAAACACATGGGCTGAAATTGATCTTGATGCCATCACAGAAAACGTGAAAAGCACAAAGCGAATGTTAGTCAACACAGAGAAACTAATCACAGTCGTTAAGGCAAATGCCTACGGTCACGGATTATTGCAAATAGGCAATACAGCGCTAGCAGCTGGAGCAGACATGCTAGCAGTCGCCATTCTCGACGAAGCCCTTTTACTACGCAGGCACGGGGTGGAAGCGCCGATCCTTGTATTAGGCGCAGTACCAATCGAATATATCAGACTAGCCGCGGAACAAAATGTGGCACTAACTGTATTTGATCAAGCGTGGGTACAAGAAGCAACCAAAGTATTACGCAAACACTTGCTAGCCATCGACGTCCATGTCAAAATCGACACTGGCATGTCAAGACTCGGTGTGCAAACCTTCTCTGAACTTACCGAATTACTAGCGCAAATTGACAATCAAGCACTGCGGTTGCAAGGAATACTGACGCACTTTGCAACTGCGGATGAACTCGACGAAGCCCAACTTCGGAGCCAAATCAACAGTTTTGAACAAATGCTGGCGAAACTACCCGAAAAGCCAGCCTATATTCATAGTGGCAATTCAGCAGGAATTTTACGATTTCCCGAAGCCTATTACAACGCCGTTCGCTTAGGAATTGCTATGTACGGTCTATCACCTTCAGAACAGATTAAATCATTTCTGCCATTCCGATTAAAGCCAGCAATGTCGCTGCATACCCGGCTTACTCAGGTAAAACGCGTAGCACCAGGAACCAAAATTAGCTATGGAGCCAGGTACACTACCAAGGACTATGAATGGATTGGAACACTGCCGATTGGTTACGCGGACGGATGGTCTCGTAACCTGACTGGGCAAGAAGTGCTCATTAATGGCATCCGCGTTCCGATCGTTGGAACAATCTGTATGGACCAGTGCATGGTGAGACTACCATATGAAATGGTTACAGGAACCCATGTCACCCTCATTGGAACAAACGGAGAAGAAACCGTTACAACAGATGAAATTGCTGCTAAGCTAGGTACCATCAGCTATGAAATTTTATGTGCTATCTCATCGAGAATGCCACGAGTCTACAAACAAGCGGGAGAAGTAACTGAAGTAACAAACATCCTATCTGAATTGTAAAAACTAATGATCAGTTATGCCGAAATCTGTAAAAAAATTGAGAGTAGCAGCATGATTGGAAATGCTTGTTTGATCGTAGCACACGCGTTGACAAATTTCACAATTAAGAAGAATAATCTGAGTGATAAACATCTATAATAAGTTTTGTAGAAAGCTTTGAATTCTGACGAAGAAATGATAAAATAAGAACATAATGAACACGAATCGAGTCGCAAACTCCGGGGGTCCCTATGTCTGAATTGAATCTGAATCATTCCACTAAATTTGAGCAAAAACGAGAAATGATTGATGAAAATCGAGATCAATTAATCGTTCAGAAGGCCCGAAAAGTAATATCTGAGCTAAAAATCAGAGATTTAGAGGTCAAATTACGTAAGGGGTATAAGGAAATGTCTGTTATTAACCTGCGTATAAGTGAAGAGTTCCAATCGTTAGAGAATGAGGCGAATGGAACGGGGTTGGGTGCTGCATGTGGCAATGAATAAATCGTTTTGCAGGGGAGAGGTTTACTACGCTGACCTTTCACCAGTAGTCGGATCTGAACAAGGCGGTGTACGCCCAGTACTCGTCATCCAGAATGATATTGGTAACCATTACAGCCCCACAGTCATCATCGCTGCAATCACCGCACAAATTCAAAAGGCAAAAATTCCAACCCATGTTGAAATTAAAGCTGGACAGAACGGTCTCGAAAGGGATTCAGTAATCCTTCTTGAACAAATTAGAACAATCGACAAGAAGCGATTAACTGACAAAATCACCTCTCTTGATACAGAAATGATGGAAAAGATTGATATCGCCTTACGAATCTCAGTAGGGCTTCCTACTACATAATAAACATTGAAGTTGCCCAGCAGGGTAATTTTTTTTGAGAAATTTTAAATCTGAGCGATCCCGTAAAAAACGGTCACCTTCATACAAAAAGGACAAAAATAATAAGCAAGTATGCTACTATATAAAGATGGAAAAATAGATGAAAGCAGGGTATAACAATGTATACAAATGAACAACTACAACAAAAAATAGCTGAAGAACTGGGATTAAAGCTAAAAAACGTACAAAGTGTCCTAGCGCTAATCGAGGAGGGAAACACAGTCCCATTCATCGCAAGATACCGAAAAGAAATGACAGGTGTGCTTGATGAAGTTCAAATCAAAGATTGTGCAGATCGCTGGACATACTTACAGAATCTAGAAAACAGAAAGCTGGAGATTATTAAAAATATAGAGGAGCAGGGTAAACTAACCCCACAACTACAACGGTCCATTGAACAAGCGGAAAAGCTACAAGCTGCCGAAGACCTCTATAGACCATACAAACAAAAGCGTCGCACAAGAGCCATCGTCGCTAAAGAAAACGGGCTAGAGCCACTGGCGAAATGGTTGCTCGCGTTTCCGAAATTTGGGGACGTAACATCAGAAGCGGAAAAATACCTATCGGAAAAAGTGGCCACTGCCGAGGAAGCAATACAGGGGGCACAAGACATTATAGCCGAAATAATTTCAGACGATGCAAAATACCGCGAATGGATTCGTCGCGAGACTTTTCGAAACGGATTGCTCGCCACATCTGCTAAAGACGAACAAGCAGACGAGAAAAAAGTCTACCAAATGTACTACGAATACGAAGAAGCTATCGCAAGAATCGTGCCACATCGTGTGTTAGCCGTGAACCGCGGTGAAAAAGAAGGCATTATAAAAGCCAAGATTCACACAGATACTGTCAAAATACAATCCTATTTAGAAAGACAAGTCATTCTGAATGTGCAATCCATCACAGCACCAATCGTCAAAGCGGCTGTCGAAGATAGCTACAAGCGACTCGTTGAACCATCGATAGAAAGAGAAATCCGTAGCGAACTCTCAGAAGTGGCAGAGGACCAAGCAATCCATATTTTCTCTGAGAACCTACGAAACCTACTATTACAACCGCCAATGAAAGGAAAAATGGTACTCGGTGTCGATCCGGCCTACCGGACTGGCTGTAAACTAGCAGTCGTTGATCAAACAGGAAAAATGATTGAGGTAGGAGTCATCTATCCACATCAGCCAGTAAACAAGCCAGCAGAAGCCATGCAAAAAGTGAGGCAGCTAATCAAAAAATACAACATTGAAATCATCACAATTGGTAACGGAACGGCATCAAGAGAAACAGAACAATTTATAGCAGACACATTAAAAGAAATCAAGACGAAAGTTTCCTATGTGATTGTGAACGAAGCGGGGGCTTCCGTATACTCAGCATCCGAAGTTGCAAGGGCGGAATTCCCTCACTTACAAGTAGAAGAGCGAAGCGCTGTATCAATTGCTCGTCGGTTGCAAGACCCATTAGCAGAACTCGTCAAAATTGATCCGAAATCCGTTGGTGTTGGCCAGTATCAACATGATGTGACGGCGAAAAAACTAAATGAATCACTTGGATTTGTCGTAGAAACCGTCGTAAACCAGGTAGGCGTAAATGTTAACACAGCATCAGCATCCCTTTTACAGTATGTCTCTGGCTTAACCAAAACAGCAGCCCAAAATATCGTGAAACAGCGTGACGAGCTAGGAGCTTATAAAACGCGTAAAGAACTGAAGAAGATCCCACGAATCGGTGGAAAAACCTATGAACAAGCAATAGGATTTCTCAGAATTGCAGATGGAGACGAGCCACTTGACCGCACACCAATTCATCCAGAACAATACGGTGCAGTACGTGCATTGTTAAAACAACTAAACCTAACACCCGACCAACTAGGTAGTAAAAACATTGCAACAGCCTTAACAAGCATTGATATTCCTGTAACAGCGCAACAACTTGAAGTAGGAGAACTGACTTTAGCAGACATTATTGAGTCATTATCAAAACCGGAGCGTGACCTACGTGATGAATTTTCGGCACCGATTTTAAAATCGGATGTTCTCAAATTGTCAGATTTGAAAGCAGGAATGGAATTGCAAGGAACCGTTCGTAATGTCGTCGACTTCGGAGCATTCATCGATATCGGAGTCAAACAAGATGGGATGGCGCATATTTCTAAATTAAGTAATCGCCGTGTTAAGCATCCGATGGACGTTGTAGCAGTAGGGCAAGTCGTGACAACTTGGATTGAGCAAGTAGATGTAGATAAGAGAAGAATCTCTCTAACATTAGTGCCACCAAGAGGATTATAAGTAAGTATAACGAGAAACGCCTGTGGGAACAAAATCGTGAGGAGGTTCGAAAATTGAATAATGATGAACTGCAAAAAATAGTAGAAGAAATATCAATCGCAATTTTTAAAAAACCATTTGAGCACCAAATCACGTTTAATCCAAGGCTTCAAACCACAGGCGGGCGTTATTTATTAGTTTCTCACAATATAGAAATTAATCCAAAGTACTATCAGCACCATGGTTTCGAAGAACTCGAGGGTATCATTAAGCATGAACTTTGTCACTATCATCTTCACCTAGCGGGACAGGGCTATCAACACCGAGACAAAGATTTCAAGCAACTTAGCCAACAAATTGGAGCTCCGCGTCATTGCACAAGTCTCGGGGGAAAAAATTACCGATATATGTATAAATGCAAAGCATGCGAGCAAAGATACTACCGAGTCAGGAGAATGAATTTAAGTAGATACACATGCGGAAGATGTCATGGCAAGCTAAAAATGATTGAATTAAACCAAACAATCACTATAAAATAAAAGTTTTTTTATATCCGATTAACCTGATGGATAAAGGGGTTTCGCCATATTTTCGCAAGAAACATCCGAAACTAACCAACTTTTCTATTGACATAGGTATAAAGGCTCATTATAATGATAAAGCTGGTTAAATTAATAGCTTGCTTCGAAACAAACTTCTTGTGAAAATTAATTGTTTCAATCGAATAATTTCTCTTGACAACAGAATAGCAATTATGTATAATGAAATCGTTGTCTGAAATTTAAGTGACGCAAAAAAATATTGCAAAGATTTTACGTATAGGCCTATCGCCAAGCGGTAAGGCAACGGATTTTGATTCCGTCATGCGTTGGTTCGAATCCAGCTAGGCCTGCCAATTACTCTTATGCGGTTTTCCTTTGGAAGATAAGCTCCTTAGTTATTTCATCGGTATTGAACTCGGTTCTATCAAATTGAAATTCCTCTCGTGCGGTTTAAATATTTTTCGATAAGTAAGATTGCATATCAACCTTGTGAGCCATTAGCTCAGTTGGTAGAGCATTTGACTTTTAATCAAAGGGTCGAAGGTTCGAATCCTTCATGGCTCACCAATCATTTACGCGGTCGTGGCGGAATGGCAGACGCGCTAGGTTGAGGGCCTAGTGGGGGCAACCCCGTGGAGGTTCAAGTCCTCTCGTCCGCACTTAACAATTTAACTCTTTGCGGGTGTAGTTTAGTGGTAAAACCACAGCCTTCCAAGCTGTTGTTGTGAGTTCGATTCTCATCACCCGCTCCAATTTAACTAAATGTTCTTTGAAAACTAAACAAAACGAAACGCCAAGCAAGAGATGTAACAATCTCGTCAATGAAAGAAAAATTAATTTGAGCAATCAAATAATTCATAGGATACTACGGTATCCGCAAATAATGGAGAGTTTGATCCTGGCTCAGGATGAACGCTGGCGGCGTGCCTAATACATGCAAGTCGAGCGAGAAATGAGAGAAGCTTGCTTCTCACATTTCTAGCGGCGGACGGGTGAGTAACACGTGGGCAACCTGCCCTTGAGATCGGGATAACTCCGGGAAACCGGAGCTAATACCGAATAGGATTTAGATGTGCATACATTTAAATGGAAAGTTGGCTTACGCTAACACTCAAGGATGGGCCCGCGTCGCATTAGCTAGTTGGTGAGGTAACGGCTCACCAAGGCGAC
>JAVBKE010000058.1:0-50785 GCA_031554185.1 Caryophanales bacterium | reverse complement strand
AATTCGCGCTTGCGAACTTCCTGCATTGTACCTTGCTTGGAAACTGAGCGTTTGAAGCGTCGGAGAGCTTCTTCAAGCGATTCGTTTTTGCGAACGACTGTTTTAGACATCTCTTCCCCTCCTCTCAGTATACTTGGCAGTTTAACATATTAAATATGCACCAAATTATTATAAACCAATTATCTTAATAGGTCAATCGCTAAACTCAGAAAATTTTCTAGAATTATTTGTTAAAGACTTTATTTCCATTTCATCAATACTGAAAACAACTATTTAATCACCCTATCACACGCATCAACCTGATTCAAAATAAATTTTAAAAGTGAACAACAATATATCTCTCGGTCTCATAAATCGATCCTTTTCGCGGCCAACGAGGTTTTGGTTCTGATAAGACAGTAGCCTCATTAAACATTTCCTGTGTTCCCTGGTGTAATTCGTATCCATTCATTCGGAAGAATTTAATCAATTCAGGATTGGCAACACCATCTGTTACACCAAATGTCACAATACTCCACTGCAAAAATGGCAGTCCAATCGTTTCAGAAACATTGTCTGTCGGTTTTATATGAAATAAATCTGCCATATAAATATAGCACTTCCCAGCAAATGAATCATTGTCAATCATCGTATAGTCTTGAATGTTTTGCGAGACTTCTGTTTCACCAACAAAGACAATTGGCTTACTCAGTTTGTAATCACTGGTCAATTGATAGCCAATTTCCTCAACAGTCCTCGTGTCTTCTACATAACGCATATGTTCAACATAGAACCAAGTATTAAGGGCATAAGTTTGAGCACAGATCATGATTACGGCAACAAGTACCACGCTCCCTTTGATAAGCGCATTCGATTTTCGCTGAAGGAGATGATGCGTCAATAAACAGAAAACAAAGGCAATAAAAATGGCAAACACTTGGCAAGTTCGATACTGCGTTGCATGTCCTCTGAAAATCGATAAAGAAAAAATAGAGACTGTCAAACCAAGACTGAGTAAGAATAGCATTGGTGTTTTTCTTTTAATCACATATGTAAATGTGAAAATCCACAAAATGAATAATGCTAATACAAGAAAAGCAATCCCAGTGTTCACAAATCCTTTTAATCCATAAGCATCTACTACACTTGTCAAAAGGCTGTGTGTAATAGCCTCAAAGGTATCTGTTCCCCATGCAACTGAAAAGTCAGCACCATTTGAAACAAAAATACGATTTCGCAAAAAAGTTGTAATACCCATTTTCAATCTTGTGCCAGCAAACAAAAAAACAATCATGAATAGAACCGTTGTCCCATATTTTTGCATACTGACCTTCTTATTAGAAAAGAGACATTCACAGATTAAAATGATAAAAACACCTGCTAGATAAACGCTTGCAAACGACTCATACAAGGACAAGGTGAAATACAGTAGCACAATCACTATTAAAGCATGAGTCACTTTTTTACTTTCTAAAAAGACTGAAGAAAGATAAAGTGCTAGTGCTGTAAGTGCAAAACCAAGACATATCGAAATACTAGCTGTCATATAGATAAATATTTCAGCCATCAATGGGTATGAAATCAATAGGCAGGCAAAAATGACATAAGATGCCCAATGTAGTTTGTTGTTCGAGACCTTTTTCAACAAGACTCCCCAAAAAACCGTTGCAATAAAAAAGACCATAATCGCTATGAAGTCAGTGATAAACGGTCTCAGCTGATAGATTCCAAATATTTTATTGATTAGCACCGGGGTGACTCTCCCCTGAACTAATAAATACCCTTGATCAAAATAGCGATCAAAAGACGTGTCATCGATGCCTATTGCCATGTGGGTTAAGGTAAAACCAAAGCAAGCGATCAAAGTACAAATCATAGGAACTAATAATTTCCAATGAAAAAATTCAGAAAGCAATAGCCAAAACTCGCTCATATAGCTTTTTTTGAGCTTTGATCGCCGCGATTGAAACTTATCTTCCAAATCAGAATCCACCTTTCAGACCAACATGAGTGGCCCATTTACACCGCGAATACTTCTGCTATGAGCATAAATACAGCACACTTTCTCCTTCTTATGCAAAGTACCAGTTACTGTAGTTCGATAGGCTCACTTTCTGTTTGCGTGCTCGTTTCAAAATTTAATTTACGTTCAACGACTACGAGTGGATGAGCCATGATCCTCGTATTCATACTCAAAATATACTCACCAATTAATCCGATAAAAAATAATTGTAATGAGCCAATCAAAAACACACCAACCAAAATCGGAGCTGTCCCCAAAGGAAAACTGCTCCAGAATGCCAGTTTGAGAACCATGAAACAGAACGCAACCAAAAAGCTTATTCCAGAAAAGATAAAACCTAATATTGTTGCAAAGCGTAGGGCAACTTTTGTATAGGAAGTGATGCCTAGCATGCCTGCATCATACATACTGTACCAATTATTACTGGTCTTTCCGGCCTTCCTTTTTTCCTGTGTATATTGGATTTCTTTTCGATCAAAGCCCAGCTCTGCAACGAGCCCGCGCAGGAAAGGTGTTGGATCATGTAAATCAGCCAAAATACGAATGAACGCCCGATCGTATAGTCCAAATCCTGTAAAATGCTCAATTTGTTCAACATTAGACATCTTTTTGATGGCCTTGTAGTAACAGCTTCTTAGAAAGTAGGCAAGCTTGTTTTCCTTACTAGTCGTCTTAATCCCAATCACAATTTTATGACCGTTTTCCCATTCTGCTACGAATTTAGCAATCATATCGACTGGGTCTTGGAAATCAGCACAAATTAAAATAGTGCAATCACCAGTTGACTGAGTAAGACCAAAATAAGGCGAATTAAACTGACCAAAATTCTTCGCATTAAAAATTGCTTTTACCTTTACATTTTCATCACAAATCCTAGCAATCATTCCCCGTGTGCGATCTTTTGACTTATTATCAATAAAAATAATTTCATAATCATATTTGATTAGCGTCCGATTACTATTTAATTCGGCTACAATCGCCTGATAGAGAGGTTCGACATTTTCTTCCTCGTTATAGGTTGGCACAACAATTGATATCTTCTTCATGAAACCTCCGCTACAGTTCTGTCAGATTTACTTTTCCCCAGCGATTTCTAGTCTTAACCAATCAATGATCTCAGCAATACCTGCTTGAAATTTGATCTGAGGTATGAAACCAATTTCCTGCCTAAGCTTCGTAATGTCAGCGTCAATCTCCACTTTTCCAGTGGCTGGTTGAGCAACCCCCCCAAAGGTCAGTTCAGCAGTCGAACCGGTAATTCGGTAGATCTCTTCAACAAATTGCTTCAACGGTCTAGAAATACCACTTGCAACGTTATAAGCCCCATTTACACAGGGCGTTTCTATTAAACCCAGTACTGCATTTACGGCATCACTCACATGTAAAAAGTCCCATTTCTGCGTGCAATCTGATAACTCACTTGGCACACCCTGAATCAACTTTTTAATCAACGAAATGATCAGGGAATCTTGAAAATCACCAACACCGTAAAGACTGAAAAAACGGGGCTCTTTAAAATCAATTTGCTGATACTGGCAGATATCAAAGGCATCCTGATAGAAACGCAGTTTCTCGGTGCCATAAGCCGTGTTGGGGTAGCAGGGTGTCTCCTCATTAATTAAGCTTGAATGAGGCCCATACTCAGCCTGAGAACCAGCATTAATCACTGTTTGGCACCCAGTTCTAATTGCCGCATGAATTGCCTTGATATTCGCGTGATAATTTCGCAATTGCCGCAGGGCATCATTGCGACTTTCTCCTCTAACGCCATCCCATGCTAACAAAATCATCACATCTGCCCGTGGTAGAAAATGATCGAGAAGATGGTAATCACACATCTCCAGCGTAATTGGGACAACATTCTCAGCTACCGGCAACCGATATCGATTTTGAGAGTGCGGCCTGACTACTGCGTACACCTGATATGCTTTCTTGCTTAGTGCCTCTACAAGATAAGTCCCAATAAAACTAGTCGCACCAGTGACCACAATAGTTTTCATCTATAGCTCATCCTGATACGCCAATAGTTCTGCCAGTAATGCCCGACCGAGCGCTGGCTCCTGATCATAAATCGGTTTGTTAAACGCCAATTTAGGAAATACATACGTCTCATCGCCCACAAAAGTATCGAATAAAACGGGCTTGGCATCAGTTAGTGCCTGCACGTAACTAGCTAGCTCCTCCGCCGTATCCAACCGATAGGCATCAATTCCATAAGCATTGGCTACCCGGACAAAATCTGGCGGTACATAGCCCTTTTTACCCACTGTATGCGTGTATTCTGCGTTGAAATACATCTCCTGAAAATGGCGAATCATCCCTAAAGAACGATTATTAATAATGAAAATTTTTACAGGAATCTGTTCAGTGGCAATTAGTTGTAGCTCTTGACTGTTCATCTGAAAACCACCATCGCCATTAAAACTGTAGACAGGTGCTCGTGCGCTGCCAAATGCGCCAATCGATGCAGGAAATGAATAGCCCATTGCACCGTGACCGCCAGAGAACAAGACTCGCTGTCCCTCCTTAATAGCAAATGACTGCGCAACCCATACTTGATTTTGACCGACATCAGTCGTAATCACAGCATGATCAGGAATAAATGAACTGATTGTCTCAATAATTCGATTCGGAGCCAGTTGATCAATATCTTTTAACTTTTGCTTGTAAAAATCACATTGTTTACGCCATTCGGAAAAATCAGGTGTCTCAAATGAGCGATCATTACACATGGCAGGTAACAGTACCTTCAAATCGGCAACAGCGCCTACTTCATCTGGCTTCACACGAAGACCAAGTTCATCTCGATCAACATCAATCCGAATGAGCTTCGCATGTTTTGCAAACTCTTTTTTATTGGCACCCGTTTGCCTCAAGTCAAGCCTCGAACCAATCGTAATAATCAGATCCGTTTGCGAAAGAATAAAGTTGGCAGAGCGACCACCGTAAGCGCCGATAAAACCATAATTATTTTCTGCATCAGTTGGTAGCAAATCAACTGCAATCATGCTTGTGACGACTGGAATATTTAATTTTTTGACTAACTGTCTAAATTCTGCCCTAGTTAGCGATGAATTAATACCATTCCCTGCAATAATTAGTGGTCGTTTTGCCTCTGAGAGCGCCGATTGCAATAATAATTTTACTGAATAATAGTCTAGAATAGGCTCTTTTGGCTCGATAAACACAGGCAACTGAAGCCCAGTAATCTCTGTTCGTTGCACATCAATCGGTATATCTAACAAGACTGGACCGGGCCTGCCATTGGTTGCATGAAAAAAAGCCTCATCAAGGACCAGTCTAATTTGGCTAGCATCCTCTACATAAGCTGCGTACTTCGTTACCTCTTTGACCATTCCAATAATATTTGTCTCCTGAAATCCTTTCTGCCGCACATGGAAAGCGCCCTTTGCTTCGTTTGTGTTGACTTGACCTGTGATGAATAAAACAGGAACAGACTCAAAGTAAGCATGACATAAAGGCGTTAACAGATTGGTAGCACCAGGTCCGCTTGTCGCATAAGCCACACCCACCTTACCAGATGCTTGCGCATAACCACATGCAGCAAAACCTGCACCTTGCTCATGAAAACAAGTTTGTGCATCGATTAATGGTGATTTAGCAAACGAATCCATCAGATAGGTGACCATGCCCCCCGGATAGCCAAAAGTACTTGTGATCCCTTTCTTCTCTATGTAGGCAGTGATAAATTCAGCGACATTCATGCTAACACCCCGACTTTTATATATTATTGTTGCTGATCTTAAGCAAAAATAGCGATTTGTTCGTGATAACTGCTGGATGGGCAAACAATTACCACCATTCTAAACACGACTCGCAATCAATCTCTAAAAGCCCAGAATTTATTCAGTAAGAAATTAGCTGGCACAGTAAAAAGCAACACATCAATGGGTGCAATTTTCTCTGAAACACCGATGTGATCAACCAAGAAATAAAGCAGAAAGTTTGATAGCAAAAACGTCAATCCATAAGATACATAGACCCTTGCAATTGTCTTCGCCTGATTCACGCTCGATGTAAAGACATATTTCCTAGACCAATAATAAGCATTTAGTACACTGATGATAAAACCAATTACGTTGGCAACAATATAATTGAACCCTAGTGAAAGTAACACATAATAAACTGCTAAAGAAATGGCTGTGTTAGATAGACCTACCACAGCAAATTTGAGTAATTGAATCACTGTCTTTCTCATGTCATTTCCAACGCTTCTTTCGTCACAGAAATCATTTCATCAATCATCTCATTTGTCATACCAGGGTAAACACCTAACCAAAACGTTTGATTCATAATTATTTCTGTACAGTCAAGGTCACCGACAACACGATAGCCTTCACCAGTCTGCCTCATTTCGTCAAAACAAGGGTGCTTTGTTAAGTTTCCAGCAAACAGCATCCGCGTCTGTATCCCTTTTGACTCGATATACTGCACGACTAGGCTACGGTCTACACCCTCTTGGCAAGTAATCAAAAACCCAAACCAGCTAGGCACTGCATTCATTTCAGGCTCTGGCAAGATGATTTTATCCGTCAATCCACTAAGTCCCTGATAGAGTCTAGAAAAATTATGGCGACGACGCTCAATAAATTCAGGCATCTTTTTCAGTTGAGCAACACCAATTGCTGCTTGCATATCTGTTGCTTTTAAGTTGTAACCAAAATGAGAGTAAACGTATTTGTGATCGTAACCAACTGGTAACTCGCCGTATTGCGATTCAAATCGCCGCCTACATGTATTATCTTTCCCTGAAGGACAGTAACAATCACGTCCCCAATCACGGAGCGACATTAAAATTTTATAGAGCACCAGATTATTTGTGTAAACTGCGCCGCCCTCTCCCATCGTCATATGATGCGGCGGATAAAAACTCGATGTACCTATATCTCCAATGGTTCCTGTGTACTTTTCTACGCCATCAATTGTGTATTTTGAACCAAGAGCATCGCAGTTATCTTCAATTAGCCACAAGTTATGCTTGTCACAGAACGACTTCACTGCTGCTAAGTCGTATGGATTCCCCAATGTATGTGCGATCATGACTGCCTTTGTTTTTGGTGACAGTGCTTTCTCCAATTGAGTGACATCGATATTGTATTGCGGGATTGTGATATCAACAAAAACAGGTATTGCGCCAAATTGTATCACCGGTGTTACCGTTGTCGGGAAACCAGCTGCTACAGTAATGACTTCGTCTCCGCGCCTGATTGCTCTTTCTTTGAGACGCGGTGATGTCAGCGCCATAAAAGCGAGTAAGTTAGCAGATGAGCCCGAATTCACCAGTAAACTGAATTTTACTTCTAAAAATTTTGAAAGTGCCTTCTCAAATTGGTCTGTGTACCGGCCTGATGTTAGCCAAAATTCAAGCGAGCTATCAACCAAGTTAACCATTTCCTCACTTGTGTAAACCCGCTTCGCATAGGGAATGCGATCACCTGCTTGGTAGTGGGCTTGCCCATGAAATGTTTCAGCGTAGGCTGCTACTAAATCCAGTATTTCTTGACGCGCTTCTGCTTCAGTTTTGTTCGTCATTAGTGAGGGCTCCTTACCTTGATTAAATTTAGATAGTCTTCAATCTGGTTTTCTACACAAGCAATTGTAGGCTGTCCTTCTGCAAATTGCTTCGCCCATTCTACAGTCTTCTCAATTGCTGTCTCTATATTCATCAGCGGCAGCCATTTAAATGTTTGTTTGAATTTTGAACAATCCAATTTGAGAAAATTGGCCTCATGCGGTCCATCGCTCAGTCCCACTTCATATGAAAAACCCTTTCCCCATTTTCTTGAAAAAATTGAGACTAATTCACTAGTTGTGATGCAATCTTGATTATCTGGACCAATGTTATAAGCACCGCTAAACTGGGCGTCGTGATATTGTTTCTCCGCTAGCAGCAAGTATGCAAACAAGGGTTCCAGCACATGTTGGTATGGTCTTATTGACTCAGGATGACGAAGCTGCATGGTGACCTTTGTCATAGCCGCACGAATGCAGTCGGGCAGAATACGATCATGAGCGAAGTCGCCACCACCTATCACATTACCAGCCCGCAAAGATGATACCGCAACCTCACTTTTATTAAAAAAAGAATGGATATAGCTATGTACGACAAGTTCTGCACATGATTTACTATTGGAGTAGGGGTCAAAGCCGCATAGGCGATCATTTTCACGATAGCCCCAGTCCCACTCGTTATTTTGGTAAACCTTGTCGGTGGTCACGATGATAACGGAACGTGTCTCCCCATATTGACGCACACACTCAAGCAAATTGACTGTCCCCATGACGTTAGTTTCATAAGTGTAGACAGGATTCAGGTAACTATCACGGACAAGTGGCTGCGCTGCCAGATGAAAAACAATATCGGGCTTTGCTTTGTTATAGGCTTGCAACAACTGCTGGTCATTTCTGATGTCGCCAATGACCGAATGCATTTTTTCTTTGAGATGGAGCATGTCAAATAGGTTAGGCGATGTTGGTGGTTCTAAAGAAAAGCCTGTCACGTTTGCGCCTGCATCGAGCAGTATTTTGCTAAGCCAGCTGCCTTTGAAGCCAGTATGCCCAGTTAGGAAGACTTTTTTATGCTTGAAAAAGTTGAGGTTCTGCACTAGTCTTTCCATACTTTCCATGGTGCGCCGTTCACCCATAGTTCTTCGAGAAGAAACTTGTCACGCTGTGTGTCCATACACTGCCAAAAGCCAGTATGCCGATACGCCATTAGTTCGCCAATCTGCGCTAAGGTCTCGATTGGTTCCGCTTCAAAAATAGTTGAATCACCTGCAATATAGTTAAATATCTCAGGATTAATCACCATATAGCCACCATTAATTTTCGAGTCATCCTCTTTGTATTTTTCTCGGAAAGATTGCACTTTATCCTGTTCGTCAATATCGAGAACGCCAAAGCGTTGCTTGGCACTAACTGCTGAGAGTGTCAGGATTTTCCCATGTGATTGATGAAAATGGACGAGTTCTTGTATGTTGATATCGGACACACCGTCACCATATGTCATCAAAAATGGCTCGTTGCCAATATAGTCTTTCACTCGTTTGATTCGGCCACCAGTCATTGTGTGAAGTCCCGTGTCTACTAGCGTCACTCTCCAATCTTCCATTGTATGATTATGGATGGACATTTCCCCACCATTTGAGAAGTCAACAGTCACATCGCTTTTGTGTAAATAATACGTGGAAAAGAACTCTTTCACTGTGAATTGACGATAGCCACAGCAGATAATAAATTCGTTAAAACCATAATGCGAGTACAGCTTCATAATATGACATAGGATAGGCAAACCACCAATTTCAATCATTGGTTTCGGTTTAAGATGGCTTTCTTCACTAATTCGCGTCCCGAATCCACCTGCCAAAAGAACGACTTTCATCATTTCATCCCTCCTGCTTATCTACTGGATTTTTCCTAAAGGTAAATGCTTGACTATTATCTAAGTTATTACCGGAAGGGCATTAGTATTATGATGTGTTTGAAATTTATTTACTTTCTCTTAATTTACACACCAAAAAAGCACACCAAAACCACTTTTCTAGTTTCGGCATGCTTATTGGTAAATTATATCAACTGCTAACTACTACCGTTTCTCAATCCTTAATAATCAGAACTTCCTACAAGCCCATTAACAATATCGACACCTGCACTAGCGCCAATTCTTGTTGCGCCTGCCTCAATCAAATTCTTGGCATCATCAGCTGTTCTAACACCGCCAGACGCTTTAACGCCTGCTTCTGGTCCAACTGTTTCACGCATTAATTTAATATCAGCAACTGTTGCGCCACCACCTGAGAATCCGGTTGATGTTTTAACAAATTCAGCGCCTGCTTCCATTGCAATTCGGCATGCTAGGATTTTTTCTTCATCTGATAATAGCACCGTTTCAATAATTACTTTTGTGCAGGCTTTTCCTTTGGCAACATCAACAACCGCACTAATATCACGTTTTACTAGTTCCAAATTGCGGTCAATCATCGCAGCAACATTAATCACCATATCAACTTCTTGTGCCCCATTGGCAATCGCATTACTCGCTTCAAACGCCTTCACTTCAGGCGTATTTGCCCCCAGTGGGAACCCGATTACAGTACAAACCAGCACATCTGAACCAGCAAGCAGTTCACTAGCTAATTTAACCCATGTTGGGTTGACACAAACTGACGCAAAGCGATACTCTTTCGCCTCTGCACAAAGCGTTTCAATCTGTTTTCGTGTAACATTTGGCTTTAATGCCGTGTGATCAATAAATTTTGCAATACTCATTATTTCCTCCTTGTTATGTGGCGCTTGAGTAAAACTTACTTTTATATAATTTAAGTAAGTATTCTCTATCCCTAGAATACACCTAGGAAACGATGTTGACAATCTCCCCTTCGCAATAAGGATAGCCTGCCTTCTTTACTTTCACTTTGACTAGCTTACCGATGAGTTGGTCGGAACCTTCAAAAACAAGTCGGAGATAGTTATCTGAATAGCCTTCGTAGCAATCTTTTTCGCCTGAATCCTTATGCTTTTCTTCTGGAATTACTTCGAGAACAGCATCTTCAAATCCAGCAGCATATTCTTTGCTCAGTTGATTCGAGAGGGCAATTAGTTGATCGACACGATCTGCTTTGACCGCATCATCCACTTGATCAGGATATTTTGCAGCAGGAGTTCCCGTTCTTTTTGAATAAGGAAACACATGTAATTCAGAAAATTTCTCACGTTTGATAAAATCATACGTTTCGATAAACTCTGCTTCTGTTTCTCCCGGAAAACCAACGATGACATCAGACGTGATTGCAAGCTCTGGTAGCGCTGTTCTTAGCTTAGCCAGTGCTACCGAAAATTCCTGCACAGTGTACTTGCGGTTCATCCGTTTCAGTACTGTGTTTGACGCAGATTGAATCGGAATATGCAAGTGCCTTACAACACGGTCCGAACGATGAAGTACATCAATTAACTCATCGGTAATCTGTGAAGCCTCAATCGACGAGATTCGAATGCGCTTCAATTCAGGCACCTTCTTTTCAAGATCAATTAACAACATCGCCAGCGTGTACGAGTCAAAATCTTGCCCATAACCACCAGTATGAATCCCTGTAAGCACGATCTCTTTATATCCCGCTTTAACCAGTTGCTGTGCCTGCTCGATCACCTTCTCGGGTTCACGCGACCGGATCAGCCCACGTGCCCACGGAATAATGCAGAATGTACAGAAATTATTACAACCTTCCTGTATTTTTAGCGAAGCCCGCGTGCGATCAGTAAAGGCTGGTACATCTAGCTCCTCAAAAACTCGAGTTTTCATGATATTTCTCACGGCATTAATCGGTTGCCGTGTTTTCTGGAATTCTTCAATCAGTTTGATGAGATTCTCCCGGTCTTGCGTACCGATAACAATATCAACGCCTGGAATTTTCAACAATTCCGCACCAGCAATTTGCGCATAGCAACCGGTAACACAGATGATCGCCTCAGGATTTTTGCGAATCGCTCTGCGAATCACTTGGCGACTTTTTTTATCACCTGTATTGGTCACTGTACACGTATTGATGATGAAGACATCTGCCGCCTGCTCTTCTGTGACACGCTGAAAACCAGCAGTCTTAAAGATTTGCCAGATTGCCTCAGATTCATAAAGATTTACCTTGCACCCTAAAGTGGCTATACATATGTTTTTTGTCTCTTTTTCAAACTCCAATTTTAATGATCCTCTCAGGTTATTATCTCTAAAATAATATACCACAGTGGATGCTGATTTCAAAGGTGCCTATGGTGTTAGCGCGAAGAAATAAAAGCATACAGATTACTAGGGTGTACCTGAAAAAGATTTATGAAAGCTTTTTGAAGAATTTTCTGACTAGCTCTGTCGAAAAAAAGGCTTAAATATTCCCGGACTAGGCTTCGAAATCCGCTCCCCTGCGATAACCGGTCCATTAGATTTTTGGAAATAATTCCTTACTCATCCTTAATTTCATTCCTCTGATAATTTGGATACTAACGCCTAATTTTTCTAATCGTGACTAACAGCCTAACCGAGAGTATAAATAGAATTGTCCATTTAATACTACTTATATCACTTGTTTTAGGTGGAAAATATCCTGGAGTCGTTATCTCCGGAATTTCAGGTTTCTCCCCTGGGACTATTGGTGAAAGCTCAGCTGGGTAAAGAACAGTTATGTTATTACCAAATTCATCGGCTGTTATTTTCGGATAACCATTTAAGGAACCGAAATAGTCCTGCACTTGACCAGACTGAGTGCCAAGTTGTGGTTTAAATCGATTAATCCAACCTTCTCCGAGCTCTGCTGACACCATTCCCTCAGTGACTTGTGTCCCAAGTAAATGATCCTCTCCGTTTAGCACTTCAATCGGTGGATCATCTAAGCTTCCTGTGAAATATTGTACATGGTAAGCATACTTAGGCTCCTCGTAAAGCACTTTAACGACATTATTTTCAGGATCAGGAGAAATAATTGGGTACGTTTTTACCATGCCATTATTATAACCAGCAGGTTTGAAATAATTTTTCCAATCTGAAATATACACACTATCAACAATCTCTTTCGTTAATTGTGTACCCGCATAGAGACCGACAGCAACACTTGGATAGGCTGTTGTGATCTTTGAAGCAGGGTCTAAGTCATCTTTGTAGTAATCAACCCTGAACCCATAGACTGGCTCTCGCTCAATTTGCGAATAGACCACTTTAATTTCGTTCTCTCTTGGATCGCTTGACACGTTCATTGGCATTGCTGTTTCAACGATACCCTCTTCAAAATTTGATACTGGCTTGTACTTGTTAACCCAGTCTGCTCCAAAATCATCTTCAATTGTTTCCATATCAATTAGGCTACCTGTTGTATAAACTAAAGGACTTCTTTCTCTAGCAATTAATTCATCACCATGCGGATAATTCGCATAATATTTCACTGTATATGAATGAAGTAACTGGGCTGGTTCATAAAGTACTTTGACAACGTTTTTTGTTTGATCAACAGAAATCGTTGGATATCCTTGTATCTCTCCTGATTGATAAAACCTAGGCTGATAGGCGTTTTCCCAATCAATTCCTAAGTCTGTCTCAACATTTTCATAGGTAAGCACTGTCCCCTCAGAAAAATGTGTTTGTCCAATCACATCTTTGATTAAATTTTCAGGCGCTAGCGTGCCCTGATAATATTCGACATGGTATGTGTAAGAAGTTGGCGAAATCTTCATCATGCGATTTGAATTATAGGGTGCCATCCATATATTCTCACCATCAAATACAGCACCATGACCAGAGGTAGCAATTCCATAGTTTCCAGTGTTTATTCTAGTCGTTCCATTCTCTCTCATCAGGTAGCCGGTGAAAGCGTTCATTTGGGTGTCAAACTTAATTAGCATAGACTCATTACCGGCGGTTTCAAAATGCGGCTGATCAGGACAAAGCCAGAGGTTTCTCCCATCGAATGCAGCACCAGAAAATAAACTACCTGTATAGCTAGGGAAATCTGGAAATTCTGGTTTAAATCCTGTCATCGTTCCACTGCTTGGATCAATTCTGACCACTCTATCTGCTTTACTTGGCGTAAGCCAAACATATTTACCATCAAATCCGCCACCTTGGAAGGCATTATCGACTGGATTGGCGAGCCCTAGATTTCCCATGTTACTATTTTCATTGATGGATTCTTTCATTGAGTAGGTGGTCATTGTTCCATCATCAATATTTACTTTGATAACAAGATTAGCATTATACGGCGCAAGCCAAACAGCACCAGGGCTTACAATGGCGCCAACAAATTTGAAACTGCCTCCTACTGGAAGTCCGTACCCTGTAAATTGGTGTGTCGTCACATCAAATTTAACGACTCGATCAGAATGAAAGGGGGCTATCCATATGTTATTGCCATCAAAAGTAGCACCATCAAATTTTGAATCCTGTGCACCTTGGGCAGTACCCATATTAGTTCCTGTTGATAATGAATAGCCGTTCATGATCCCAGTTGCTGGGTCAACTCTGACTATTGAATCCGCATTTCTCGGAACCAGCCAAAGATAGGTTCCGTCAAATACACCACCACAAAAAATTTCTCCGGATACGGTATTCACATTTCCCATATTGCTATTGGAAGGATTATTGTATTTATAGACCACATTTGTCCCAGTCACACGATCAAATCTAGATAAATTACTGCGAGTACCTACATTCCAAATATCTTTTCCATCAAAAACCGCGCTATAAAAATTCTCACCTTTGCCAAAGGTACCAAAATCGCCATATCCCTGAATTTTGATATCAGTGCCTAAAGGGAATCCTACGACTGCACCAGATGAGCCAAAACCGTCTTGATTGATCGATATTGCATCAGCAGCTCGGTTACAACTAAGGCAGACTAGCAGTGTGACTACAAGCAATGCTAGCTTCAGCTTACTATGTATGATTAACCAATCCATGGCAGTAGCCCCTTACACTTATCAATTTATATAAGCGTATGTTGTGTGAGTTCGTGCTTTTTTATTCTGATATGACTAACAACCAGAGCGCTCAAAATGATTTTCCCATGTATAAAATAAGGACAACGGCTGCCGACTAAAGGCATCGATTGTCCCACATCTCTTGTCGCTGGAAGCGAAGCACCTCCAATCATTCATCAAAACAATGATCCTTCCGGCTCCCCATACTAATGTTATTACTCCTTCATGATTTTCTATCGATAAAAGTAACTCCAAGCAAACTACTCACTTAGCATCATAAATCTGCCATCTCCCGCCAACACCAACATTCGTGTAGTTTTCCGCCAAAACACGAGCCAGCTCATTTTGATAGGTTTCCCCGTTCGCTAATTTGAATGGATAAGGAATACGCACTTCACCAATAAACAAACGCCCTTTATAAGTTTCAACGAAATCAATCTGATGCTGATAGTCCTCGATTAACAGATAATCCACCAGAGCCGTCCCTACATACTCATTCCTAAGCCCAAGGTTACTCATAAAAATAGGCGCCTGTGCATCAATAACCGCCATATGTGCTGCCCTGTATCTGTTTAGCGCAATGCTATCTTCGCTTGCTATTTGCCAGCCGCCAGAACGCCAGTCAAGATAAGTCTGCCACTCTTTAATTTCCGGTAGCGTCACAAGTGAAGCAGACACAATCAATAAACCAATCGACAAGATGGCAGTTACCGCCCCCATAACAAATAGATTCAGCCATTTGACGACTTGGTTGTGATCTACATGAATATTTTTTAACAACATAAACTGCATACTGGTCACACGAATTAAGTAAGGAATGACCAAAAAAGCAGGCCAGACACATAAGGCAAAAGTATAATCGTGACTTCGGCCTAGAAAATAAGTGATCAAACCTAACCCAAAAGCACCAAGTGTAAATCCAAGCGCATCAGCCTTTTCTGCTTTCCGTTGAAATAGCCTGAACAGTGCAATTATTACAGCAAGCGCGTAAAGTAAGATCACAATAAGATAAGGGTGCTTTTCTGGCACAGGAATCATGTAAAATCCATCCCTTGCAAAAACAGTGATTCCCCAGAAAATATCAACCAATCGTAACAATTCCCCACTCAGCAAATAGGTCATCAGTTCTAACACGCCAAACCAAAAAACAATTGAAAGAGCTATTCCTATAATGGACATTACGATTTGGCGTGTGCATTGTTTACGGCTAATTGTGTAAGTGAAGACTGCGCTGAATATCAAATAAGCCAGAAAGGAAAGTGAGGTAATAACACCTGTTTCTGGATTCCAAAACACAGCCGCCCCAGTGAGCAAGAATGCCATTCCAATATAGATTCTCTTTCTAAAGTTGGTTTCTGCAAAATGGGTCATTGTGATCAGTAAAAACATCAGACTCGGCATAAAAGTCCGGATTGGAATGTACTGATAATAAGGCATCTGCATATACACCATCGTCCATAACTGCGAAAAAAATAAGACTGCTGTAATTGATAAAAACGCAATCACACGGCTATTAACCATTTTTCGGACAGCAATATAAATCGAGACATTCCCGAATGCCGTCAGTAGCCCCAATAAAACAGTTGTCGCAGGCATATTGACCTGCCCCACCACAAACATCTCGACAATCCAAAAGAAATAACCATAAAAGCCATACAGAGCACGAAAATCAACCCCAGGTACATGGCCATTCCAAAGTTCATAGATTGGATTGAAAACAGGCGAAAAGTGCCAGCCAAAGCTGTAGGACAGCTGATTATTAAAAATCAAAAGGCATGAGCAATAAACAACTACAAGTATTAAGGTAATATCAATTATGAAACTGAACCGGGCAAGCTGTTTGTACTTCCTTGTAAGAAGCAGTAGTCCAGCCCAACACAAAATGAGGAGTATTAGAAAAAAAACAGTTGCCCGAGGATTCAAAGAAATACTAAGATGGTCAGTGTAAAACCCCATATTATATTGAAATAGAGGATAAATTTTTACAATTAAGAAGCTTAATAATGTAGCGATCAGGATTGGATTAACATAGCTTAGTATTGTTGTAAAGGGGTTTAGGTATTTTTTCAAGTAAAAGAATAGCTGTGAGAGAGTCGTTGCTGACAGACAGAGCACCAGAGTGAATACGACTAGGCTACGAAATTCTTGTGGTTCCGGATGAAAGTCGTAAACGGAGTATGAATACATTTTTGTGATCCGTCCGATGTCGATAATTCCAAATGAATGAGCCAGTGTCTTTGTGAGAATCCAAGACAGTACGAGACTGACAGTAATGACTAGTAGTAGTCCAAATAAATGTATCTGATTTCTTCCCCACTGATCTGTCTTTTCCATCCGTCATTCACCTTACCCTGAATTTCAATTTGCACACAGTAGCTATCAAAGGGTAGCCTAATTCGGGTAAAATCATACGTACATATTCCCTAAAAAACATTAAAAAACTAGAGAATCAATGACGACTCTCTAGCCTATTTTGTGGGATTTCTATCCGCGTAATATAAACAGTTCCAGTAGCATTTCTTTATCGCCATAACCTGTTTTCATTTGATAATCCATCTCTGCCAAGTGGTCAAGCTTTTCTAACAAATCTTTCTCAGAAAATAGACTAATTTGCTGCATCGCCAATTTAACTGGATATGGATTTATTTTCAATTTGCTAGCAATTTCTCCTGCCCCAAGCCCAATGCCTCGCAAATATTTTACTTGGGCAAAGATTCGGTATTGTCTCGCGATTGCTGCCAGTATTCTTATTGGTTCTTCTTTTTGCACCAACAAATCACGGTACATTTCCATTGCTTGTTGCTTTTGATTGGTGATGATTTTATCAACTAGCGCAAACACATTTTGATCTAATGATTTTACAACTAAGCTGTCGATTACTTCAGTTGTAATGCTTCCCCGACTACCGACACGAAGTGCAAGCTTTTCCATTTCAGAAGTAATTGATTGAAGATTGTTCCCTGTCATGTACATTAAGAGTTCAATCGCCTTCTGGTCTATCTCCACATTTGATTCTTTTGCGTGGTTATGAATCCAACTAATCAGCTCCCTATCCTGCATTGGCTTTGCTTCAAATACGGTCGCATGTTTCACTAGCAATTTGGTGATTTTTTTCCGTACATCTAACTTTGGATACGGCACCGTGAAAACGGCAATTGTAAAGGGTGCTGGATTCTCTAAGTATGAAGTGAGTCGATCCAAATCGTGAACAATCTTATCTTTCTTTCTTTCCGCCGCTGTTAAGAAATAGGCATTCTTTAACAGTACAACACGCTTTTCTCCCATGAAAGGAAACTCATCCATTTGTTCGATGGCGGTTTCTATCGGGGATTCTTCAAGATCAACGATTGCCAGATTAAAATCAAGCTCATCTTCTTCTAATGCATTTTGAACCAATAAATCCTTCGTCTTTTCAATCAGAAATTCTTCACTACCATAAAAAACATATAGCGAATCAAACGCTTTCTTTTCAAAATCATCCCAAATCTTCATCTTTTCATTCGCCTCTTAAGAAATTTTTAATCTTACCATGGTATCTTATTATACAATCGTACTTGTCCTTTAAGATTTTGACAAGAGTAGAAACGATAATAATTACATACTGAAACATTTTTGTGCTCAAAAATTAGCAAGTTACAGATAAATGTTGTATAATTTTGTGAATAGATGGAGGTATTTTAACTATGAATGAGTTTGAGAAAGACCCGCAATCAAAAACAAAAGACACGTTTGACTCTATGATGGGATTTATCGTTTCATTTGGATTCTTCGCAACCATCTTTGTTGTTGTAGCTGTCATTAGAGAATTAGCATCATAATCGCCTCTCCGAACATGGAGAGGTTTTTCTTTGTGCAACGCTAAGCTCATCCTATTCAGGTGAATAAATATCCACATTCCCCTTTTCTCCTTCAACATACTGATACTGAACACTTCCCTCTTCATCTGTGCGAAAAACAGTTATTTCTTCAGCTTGTAAAGTCGTCATTGTTTCCTGATGAGGGTGCCCGTAGCGATTTTCTCTGCCAACAGAAATGACTGCGATACTCGGATCTATAGATTCTATAAATGCCTGGGACGTCGAAGTTTTGCTTCCATGATGACCTACTTTTAGCACGTCTACTTTTAAATCCGGATAATCCTTGATAATCATTTCTTCTCCCTCTACATCTAAATCGCCTGTAAACAGCCATACAATCTCATTGATGCTTGCATAGATAGCAATGCTACCACTGTTCGTGTCCTTAACTAGCTCATTTGGATTCGGATGAACCACTTCAAAATAACTATTACCGATTGCCAGATGATCGCCCATCTCTACTTTATTGATTGGAATCTTTTCTGCAGCTTCTATAAACCAATCCCTTTCTGCAAATGCATCATCCTGTCCAATCGGAATAACAATCTCCTGAATGGCGAAATCATCAATCAGTGCCTCGGCACCACCAACATGATCTTCATCGGCATGTGTGAATACCAACTTATCTAACTCCCTTACACCTTTACTTTTCAAATATGGTCGGACAATATCCTTACCAGGATCGAATGGACTTTCACGCTCTGCCCAAGCTGGCTTTTGAAACCCGAGAACCCCTCCCGTATCAATCAGAAAATCTCCCTTCCCATGTGGTAGGCTTATAAAAATTGAATCTCCTTGTCCAACATCTATGAAAGTGACTTCCCCCTCTGATGAGAACCAATTTTGATTGTATTGAAAAATCAATAGTGAAAGCAGTGCAATAGTAGACGACACCACGTATTTCCGCTTCCGAAGTTCTAGCCCAATGAATAAAGCCAGAATCGAAACAATTATAAGCAATAAAACCAGCTCACTCGGTTTACCAAAAGTTAGCGCTCCATAGGGGATATTTGAAAGCTTTTCCGAAATATTGATGAGCCAATCAAATAATTGGTTACTGGCATTAATGAGCACTTCACCATGAAAAGGGACGATCATAACATAGAGGTAAACAAAAATTGTCATCGGAAAATAAATAAACGAGAAGATTGGTATATAGACAATGTTGACGAAGAAGCCAATCAAGGACAGTTCATAAAAGTGATAAAGAAGAATTGGAGAGGCAAATAGTTGGCAAACAAGGGTACCGATAAATGCGGTGGCAATTTTCCCGTGAACGCGTGAGAGCAATTCCTGTGATAGGATCAATCCTGCACATATCGCAAATGACAATTGCAATCCGGCTGAGTAAATTTGATAGGGAAACAAAAATAAATAAACCAAGAGGCAACCACACATTGCCATTAGAGGAGAAATTTTTCGTCCGATTAATTGCCCGAAGAAATAAATCATCACCATCCCGCAGGCCCGATTGACTGACGGGGAGAACCCTGTCATACAAGCGTACAAAGGTAACATGGACATCACAATGATCATACTGGTCGGTTTTGTACATCCTAGCCGTAAAAGAACCGAATAAATAAAGAATGCTAATAGGCTCACCTGTGCTCCAGAAATTGCGAATAAATGAACCACACCTAGTTGCTGATAATCTTGGTACAATGCTTCAGCAATGTGCTCTTGATCACCAAAGATCAATGCTAATGCATGACTTTGAAATGGTTCAGGAAAGTTTTCTTCGACAATCTGAACACCGTGTTCTTTTATGCGCAGCACTTTCATCCACCATTCAGCTGCAGTTCCTTGATGCTGAAGACTCTCCGCTTCAAATTGCCAATGACACCCTTGCCTGAACAAATACTTTTTGAAATCAAATGCATTTTCGACTGTCGCTGCTAATGGTTTTTTCAATGTACCCGAGACCTGAAAAATCTCACCAGTGATAATTCTGGATTCGATCGCTTCCTTTTCAGCTTCTGACTGTATCCGATAGCTCAGCCAAATTTTTTCACCTGTTTTTTCATCAAAAACAAAGCCGGACAATGAATCCCCGTCTACCTTAGGTGGTTCGTGAAAACAAATAGATAATTCGGTCTCTGCCCCAGAAAGCTGTGTGACATTGTACGCTTGATGAAGAAATGTGCTGATGGTAAAAAGTGCACAAACGCCAAGAAATAGCATTGCTACTTTCAAAGGAAAGCGTTTTAGGATCATCCATGCAAAAACCATTCCTGTGATAAGTAACTGCCAATTAAACTGGAAGACAAAGAGCACACT
Organism: Caryophanales bacterium; assembly: GCA_031554185.1. Taxonomy (GTDB): domain Bacteria; phylum Bacillota; class Bacilli; order JARBTR01; family JARBTR01; genus JAVBKE01. Next base: position 30,175 of record JAVBKE010000058.1, on the reverse strand, counting down.
GAGAATGGCAGTGATCGAAGTAAAGAAAACAAATTTCTCTTTCATGCTACGTAGAAGTAGTCCTTCAGCTTTTCATACGTTTTATCACCAATTCCTGAGACTTCATTTAAATCTTCAATTTTGCCAAAGCGACCATTCTCTGTACGATACTGCAGGATCGCATCAGCAAGCGAGGGACCAATGCCATTGACTGATTCAAGCTCTTCTTTTGTTGCAGTGTTAAGATTAATCTTTGACTCATTGGCGGTAGAACCACCAGAAGCAACGGAGGCGTTATTGTTTGGCACTGTACCGCCATTATCTGCTGGAATCGTATCAGAATTTGCTGAATTAGTGCCTCCACTGCCATCTGTAAGTGCTTGTCCACTACTATCACTTGCCGCCTTCGCTGGTACATAGATCACCATTGCATCTTCGGCAACAGCAGCTAGATTTACCTGATTGGCATCAGCATTTTCCGTTAATCCACCAGCAGATTCTATTAGCTTTCCAACCCTGTCACCTTTTTCAAATGGATAAACACCCGGATTCATTACTTCCCCTTTCACGTCAGCAAAGAATTCCGTTTGTGCCGTAGTATCAGCTTCCTCTACTTCTTTTGTCTGTGAGGTGTTTGCCCACTCATTTTCCATTTCTTTTTCTGGTGCTTGTAATAGGCGAAAAGCAAGAAAAGAAATGACTACAAGACCTGCTACCGCAGCCATTGTCAATTTTTTTTTTGAAAATTTCTTTAAAATATCCATCAAGAATTAGCTCCTTCAATTTTTTTGAGGAATAAAGTCAATTATTTAATTAAATTAAAACAGGGGTATCTTTGTATTAAATGGAGGTGTTTTCGTGTAAGCTGTATGGAGATTTTCTAGGTAAAAAAAGAGTGAGGATGATTTAATAGTGACAACAAAACAGACGTAATCTTGCTAGAAAAGCTGCGGGGTTGAAAATGAATGTGAGAAAATAATAGTAGAATAATCTGAGTAGCCATAGGTGCCTGAGGATCTCAACGTAATGCCAGTTAGAGTTACGTTCAAACGATGAATACAATCAGAAATGAGGATTAAATAGAGGTGTAAACGAATTAGCGATGTAGATCACTATGAATGATCTACAAACCCTTAAAAATCCATTGCTAAAAAACTATGGATCAATTCGATACATGTGTTGATGATTGATTCAGGAGCATGTCCTTCAATCTGTGTACGGCGTGCACGCCAGTCCAAGCTTCTAACTTGGTCAGTTAATACTACGCCAGTGATAGCCATATCTTCTGGTAACACTACCTCGAATGGGTAGCCCTTCTGCTGTCTTGTGATCGGACAGACAATGGCAAATCCAGTGGCTTCATTGAAATTTTTTGGCGAGAGAATAATTCCCGGTCTCCGACCATTCTGTTCATGCCCCAATTGAGGATTAAAATTTAAATAAACTAGGTCTCCTCGCTCAGGTGCTTTTACCATTACAATTGTTCATTCCCTTCTGTTCTTCCAAAATCAAATTCATAATGCCTGTTCTTTACAGTGATTCTGGAAAGTAATTCATCTAATGATGGTTTTTGTTTCTTTGCCTTCAGCGTTAATACTTGGTTTTCCACGCTCATCACAACTTCAGATCCCTGGTCGATCAGAAGCGACTCTGCAATTTTACTCGGGATTCGAACCGCTAAGCTGTTCCCCCACTTTTGCACAGTTGTGGTCACGACTATCACTCCCCGACTCGGTATGAAATTTTTACCCGACTCCATCATATCACCGCTTTGCAATATTGTATATACCCAGTATATACAATACCACCCCTGATGATACCATTTCTTTTGAATCCTTGTCCAATTTGTGAACTCTGTGGATAAAAAATTCAAATTAATTAGATTTAATTACCAATTAAACAAATGACAAAAGTGAATGAGACTTGATTTCCATCAAAAAAGCACAAGCAGAGACTTTGTGCTTTTCGTGTTTATTGGTTACTTTAGACTAATCAGCAGTCACTGGATTCACTGATTCGATTTCCGCATCACCCCATAAACGTTCCAAGCTATAATAGTGCCGATCATCACGGTGGAAAATATGCACGACAACATCGCCAAGATCGACTAGCACCCACCGTGCTTCATCAAACCCTTCAATACGTTTGACTTCAAATCCTTGTTCATTGACTTTATCTTTCAGTTCCCGGGCAATCGCATGCACTTGCTTACCTGAATTACCATGACAGATCACAAAATAATCTGCGATTAATGACACCCCATGCATATTCAAGATCAAGATATCCTCAGCATGTTTATTATCCACAGCTGAAATTGCAGTTCTTAACAGGTTTTTAGTAGTCACTCATTTACCTCCAAATTTTTAATTATGCTGGTTATTGACTAAGTAATTATATCCATAAATTGTATCTGGATGAATCGTTGAATTTTTGCTTAGCAAGTATTCAATCGTTCTTTTATAGATTAAAATCATTGCTGCATCGATATCCGTTTCCGCAAGAGTTCTGCAATCGGCAACACCTGGTGTGGTACGGTTCGGCTCAATATAATCTGCTAGAAAAACAATTTTCTCGAGCAAACTCATATTAGTATGCCCAGTTGTGTGTGATCGAATAGCGCTCAGTACTTCCTTGTCAGTTACACCCAGGTCACGCTCAGCGATTAAAGCACCCACCGCAGCATGCCATAATTCACTGTGAAAATCGAGCAATTCGTTCGGCAGTTGCTCCTCGCTCTTAATCATTCGTTTCATTTGATCAAGAGGCTCATATTTAGCTACGTCGTGGAGTGCCGCCGCAAGTGTCGCTTTATCAACATCCGCATTGTAACGAATCGCTAGGGCTTGTGCAGTTTCAATGACACCGAGCACATGCGTAAAGCGCTTCGCTGGTAGCTTTTCTTTTACCACTTCAAGAATTTGTTCATATTCCATACAAACCATGCTCCTTCAAATAAGCGAGTACACTGTCTGGCAAGAGCCCTTCAACATCCTGCCCCTCATGCAAGCGGTTTCGGATTTCTGAAGATGAGATCGAAAGCTCTGGTGCATTCACCATCTTGATTGGATAGTTCGTTACTCCATTATATGCTGGTCTCCTCACTCCGATAAAGGAAACTAGCTGGACTAGTTCATCAATTTGATGCCAATTTGGCAAATAATCGATCATATCGGCCCCAATGATAAAATAAAACTGAACGTCCGGCTCCGCCTTTTGTAAAATTCGAACTGTATCAATTGTATATGAAGTCCCTGACCGCTTAAGTTCAGTCTGATCTACAATGAATCGATCATACCCTTGAACCATCAATTCAATCATCCTCACCCGCTCTTCGAATGAGGCAATAGTCTGCTTCTTATGCGGTGGAATATAGGTGGGCACAAACCGAATTTGATCAAGCTGAAGTGCCTCAAGGACAGCTTCAGCAATTTGCAAATGTGCATTATGCGGTGGATCAAATGCACCACCTAATAGCCCCACTTTCTTCATGGCAGTACGATTTTTTTACTTTCTTTCGATTCTTTATAGAGAATAATCGTCTTCCCAATGATTTGCGCAATTTCTGAAGAAGTCCCTGTTGCAAGCTGAGTCGCTACTGGGCGTACTTCCTCTTCACAATTTTGTAATACACTAATTTTAATCAATTCTCTTGCTTCAAGTGCAGCTTTAATTTGCTCCACCATATTTTCTGTGACCCCGCCCTTGCCAACTTGGAAAATTGGTTGTAAATCATGTGCCAATGAGCGTAAATATCTTTTTTGCTTTCCTTTTAACATGTGTACCTTCCTTCTGTGCCATTGGCACGTGTTCCTATAAAATTCGGGACGCTCATTTCATTATTTTAAAGCATCCAATTGATCCAAAACAACTTGCTCCATTAACACCGAGTCTGGCGCAATGCCTGTCCAATGTTCGAATGCCAAGACGCCTTGTCCTACAAACATTGGGATACCATTTTGTGTAATGGCTCCACGCTTCTTTGCCTCTTGTAAAAACTTCGTTTGAAGCGGATTATAGATAATATCAGTCACAACAGCACCCTCTTTGATATTTGAAAGATCAAGAGGGACTTCCCCTGCCTGTTCACCCATGCCAATTGAAGTGGTATTCACTATAATATCATACTGCACAAGTTCAGTCTCCGCTTTCTCTAAAGTGACAACATGTCTAGACAACTGTTCTGCTTTTTTGATTGTTCGATTGGTGATCGTGATGCGAGTGAATCCAGCTGATGCCAATGCATAATATATCCCTTTTGCAGCACCACCTGCACCAATTAGTAATACATTGGATTCTGCTTTTATTTGTGCTGACCCAAGCGAAAACAGTCCACTGACAAATCCATCTCCATCTGTATTATAGCCCACCAATTTTCCGTCACGATTGACAACCACATTGACTGCGCCAATTGCCATTGCTTCCTCGGACACTTCATCTAAAAGTGGGATAATTGCCGTTTTATGGGGAATTGTCACACAAAGACCCTTACCGTACTCTTTCCGAAACATTGCTACCCAATCTACTAGGTCACGAGGACGCACTTCCACTGCCGAAAAAACAGCATCAATGGCAAGTTCCTGAAATGCAGCATTGTGCATTTGCGGTGATTTTGACTGGACAATTGGTGATCCAATCACAAAATATTGATCCATATGCTTCACCTAATATCCATTTTGAATGATTTAAATCAACGACTTTCGTAGTGAAACATTCACACCTTTTGGTGCATAGGCAACAACCGAAGCATTGCCATTATTCACAGTTACCCAGCCCAGCCCAGAAAAAATGATGTCTGTTTTGGCATCCTTTATTGAAAAATGATGTGCAATCATTTTGGGAAATTCACCTAATTGATTTGCCCGTGGCGGTGACAGCATTTCACCAACATGATTCTGATACAATGCATCCGCATTACTGAGTTTCGTTCGATGAATTGGCAAATCATTGCCGAGATAGCAGGCAAATGAATTGCGATCGCCCTTGACAAAATCAAAGCGAGCTAGCCCAGCAAAAAACAATGTTTGACCTTCATTCAATTGAAAATTACGAACTTTAATTTCTTTTTTTGGCGCAATGACTTTCAAATCCTCTTTTGCAACAAAATGAGCCATTTGATGGTGATTGATAATTCCTGGTGTATCAACCATTGAACGATCATCGTCAAGTGGAATCGCAATCGTATCGAGTGTTGTACCTGGATATTGTGATGTTGTGATCACATCTGCTTCCCCAGTAATACGTTTGATAATTGCATTGATAAAGGTAGACTTACCGACATTCGTACAGCCAATTACATAGACATCTCTGCCCCGGCGAAGCTTTTCAATTCGCTCAATCACTTCATCCAACCCAGTCCCTTTATTGGCACTTATCAGCATGACATCAGCAGGTTTCAGCCCTAGCTCCTTAGAACGCATTTGCATCCAGTTAATCATTTTGTTTGGATTGACAACTTTCGGTAACAAATCAACCTTATTCCCAACTAAAAGCACATCATTCTTACCAGCAAATCGCTGGATACCGGATAACCAACTGCCGTCAAAATCAAATATATCAACCAATTTAACAAGTAAAGCACACTCGGAACTGATATCATTGATAATTTTTAAGAAGTCACTTTCTGTCAGTGAAACATCTTGCACTTCATTATAATGTTTCAAACGGAAACACCGCTGGCAAAGAACAATTTCCTTCTCTAGCGACGATACTGGCGCATAGCCAAGACCATTTTTATCCTCAGTTTGTACCGTTATACCACAACCGATACAATGCACTTTCATTTCACTCAATTTGATTCCCCCGTTCGATTGTCAAGCAAGCCTCTTTTTCTAAAATAACGCATAATTACTTTTTCCATCTTTCTATTTAAAAATGTCTTCCATTCATCTGTTTTCACTAGCGGTTCCACTAAAATCGTATGAAATCCGCCTCGATTTCCACCGAGAACGTCTGTCATTAATTGATCACCAACAACAATTGTTTCGCTGCTTTTCAGTGACATGAGAACGGCTGCCCGTTTAAAGCCGCGTGCAAGTGGTTTTCGTGCCTTTGAAACAAAGGGAAGACCAACTTGGTCAGCGAATGACTTTACTCGTTGCTCATTATTATTTGAACAAACCACAACTTGGAATCCTGCATCCGTAAAAGATCGAAACCAAGATCTTAATTCGGGTGTTGCATCTGGCTTATCCCATCGAATCAGCGTGTTATCCAAATCAGTAATAATTCCTTTAAGCCCATGCTTTTTTAAATAATCAGGGGTAATCTGATAGACATTTCTAAATACTTGTTTTGGTAAAAAAATCTTAAACAAAAACTTGCACCTCCAGCGTTATTCGCACACATGACAATATTTGTATTTATAATTAATAATAGCTTGATCCTTCAATATTGTATTATAACAAATTCTATCCAAAGAGGCTGTTCTTTTTCAAGAATTCATGCAGCACCCTTTGGATAGCTATCTGATATTTAGTTTAAGTTCAATCATTTAGGGAAATGTCCTAATCAAGTAAACCATGCGAAGTGAGATATTCCTCGGCAACTGCTTCACTACTTTTCCCCTCTACGTTCACAGCATAGTTCATTTCACGCATCTCTTCGTCCGTGATTTGTCCAGATAGTTCATTTAGAACAGGTTCTAATTCGGGATACTCTTCCAGTGTTTCCGTTCTAACTAACGGTGCACCTTGATAAGGTGGGAAGAAATTTTTATCATCTTCGAGTACGACAAGTCCCAATTCTTCTAGCTCACTATCAGTTGAATAGGCATCAATGACATCGACATCACCATTCGCGATTGCTTGGTAACGTAATTTCGGCTCTAGCGTTGCTACTGAACTAAACTGAATACCATATGTATCCTCTATCCCAACATAGCCATCTTCCCGATCAGCAAATTCCAATGTGAACCCTGCTTTCAATTGGCTCGCGACTGGAATTAAATCTGACATCGTTTCCAATCCATAGCGTTCTGCCGTATCCTTGCGCACAGCTAACACATAGGTGTTATTATATTGCATTGGGTCTAGATATTGGACGGGGTATGATGCTTCAATTCCTGTTTTCGCCTGTGTATACACTTCCTCGGCATCGGTACTAACTGGCGTTTCCTTTAAAAATGTCGATACGATGGTGCCTGTAAATTCAGGGTATAAATCAATTTCACCAGATTCAAGCGCATTGAATACAAAACTCGTTTTTCCAAATCCAGGTTTAATCTCCACTGTTAAATCTGTTTCTTCTTCTATCAATTGCTTATACATCTGAATTAATATTTCAGGTTCTGAACCTAATTTCCCCGCAATCACAATATCCGCATCTTCATCTTGTTGGAAGAAAATATAGGTGAACAATAATGCAAAAACACATGCCGTTGTCATCACAATTCGTAGTGATTTACGGAATGAAACACCTTCTAGCCTTCTGAGCCCAAAATCAAAAACGATTGCGAGAAGTGCAGCCGGGATCGCACCAAGCAAGATTAGTGCTGTATCATTTCGGTCTATTCCGAGCAGGATTAGTTCGCCAAGTCCACCGCCACCTACGAGTGCAGCTAGGGTCGCTGTTCCGATAATCAGAACTGTTGCCGTACGAATCCCCGCCATAATCACAGGATAAGCAAGTGGCAGTTCAACACGCATTAACCGTTGCCATGAATTCATTCCCATCGCATCTGCCGCTTCAATGTATGCAGGATCAATCTCCCGAATCCCTGTGTAAGTGTTGCGAATAATTGGCAAAAGCGCATACAAGACAAGCGCAATTACCGCAGGAAGCTTACCAATCCCAACAAGTGGAATTAGCAGTCCCAACATGGCCATTGACGGAATCGTTTGAATCACAGAAGCAACACCTATCACCCACTCGGCTAATCTTGGATGCTTCGTTGCGTATATCGCTAACGGGATCGATAAAACACAAGCAATCAGAAGGACAGTAATCGATATCTCAATATGCGTCAGAAGCTGGTGAAACACTTCATCCTGTCGCTCCTGGAAAACATCTATAAAATTACTCATAGCGCTTCCCCTTCAATTCTTGAGACGTGTTCTTCATCATTGTTTGTGCTGTCACCTGACCAATGATCTCACCTTCTTTTTCTACATAAACAACTTGCTCATTTGTTAATAGATGAACAAGCTCCTCATAGGTCTGCAAGTGATCAACAACTTTCGCAGTTTGATCAACTGCACATGATTCCGCTAATGCTTCCATCATCTGCTCTGCACATAGTTGTAAAATACTTTCCTTACTAAAAAATTGTTGAACAAACTTGTCTGTACCATTTGTTTGTAACTCAGCTGCAGTACCACATTGGACAACTTTTCCTTTGTCCATAATTGCAATCCGGTCGCCAAGTTTTCTTGCCTCGTCCATATCATGTGTAACAAATACAATCGTCTTTTGAATAGTTCGTTGAATATTTAATAAATCTTCCTGCAAATGCTGGCGGCTAATAGGATCTAATGCACTAAAAGGCTCGTCCATTAGCAATATCTCAGGATTTGCCGCAAGTGCTCTTAAAACACCAACGCGCTGCCCCTGACCACCAGACAATTCGCTCGGCTTCCGATCACGATATTCATTTGGCTCTAAATTGACCATTGCCAATAATTCATCCACTCGTGCACGGATTTTTTCCTTTTTCCAACCCAGTAATCTCGGAACTACCGCAATATTCTCTTCAATTGTTAAATGTGGAAACAAAGCAACTTGTTGCAATACATAGCCAATATTCCAGCGCAGTTCATGAATATCGTATACATTGATAGCTTTCTCATTAATGTAAATCTCACCGCTACTTGGTATGATCAGCTGATTGATCAGCTTTAATGTCGTTGTTTTTCCACAACCACTAGGACCAATTAATACAAAAAATTCACCTTTATCGATAGAAAGGCTCAGCGAATCTAGTACAATCGTGTCATTTTGGTACGTTTTTGATACATTTTCAAAACGGATCATTTTTCAAGTTCTCCAAGACTCTTTGACTCACTCAAATTAATGGCAGTATCTAAAATACTTCAACAGGTGGAAGTCAAGAAATTTTAATACACTTTCGAGATGCTTTGTGACGGATAATTGTTTTTCTGACTAATAACATATTTTAATAAAGAATTTTGGCGTTGATTAATTGCAGATGGGATCTGCTATGCATGTATCGAACATTCAATAAGCCTGATTCATTCGTATCCGACTTTGTATTGGATGACAATTAAATCTGTCCCCTATGACTAAGCCGACAATGTTCCGACCTTTGCCCCCATTCGAATTGGGTAAGGTGCTTTGATCTGAGATTCAAGAATGAACCGATCCTTTTCAAATAACAAAACAACCGTTGAACCAAATGAAAAGTAGGCCATTTCTTCCCCCTTTTCAAGTTGATCACTTTGATGTGTCCGAGCAATTGTATTAATAACCATTGCTCCGACTTTTACAACTGCTACGGAACTATTCTCCGTCTTAATTTCACTAATTTGGCGATAATTTTTTGACAAAGGATCTTTCCCAAATTTCATACCCATTTTGTTGACTGGGAAAGACTTTTGACCGAGTGTACTTTCATGGGTAATTCGCCCTGAAACTGGTGCATGTATCCGATGATAGTCACTTGGACTTAGGTAAAAAACAATGTAGGTTCCATTTAGATAGTTCTCCGCCAATGTCTTGTCACCAAGCATTTCCTCGATGCTGTAATTTCTGCCTTTCACAACAATTGGTGCATCTGTATGAATCGTTCCTAAATCCTCAATGACGGCATCGACGGGACTTACCACGCTATCGTTATCAGGATCAACTTGATGTACTCCTACCTTGAGTTCACGAATAAAGAACTCGTGTAGAGAAGAAAATTCCTCAATGGGTTTGGAAATTTCTTCAAGATTAATTTTATATTGTTTTGCATAAGATAAAATCAGCTTGCGGCTCCCTTTACTATTAGCAAAGCCTTTAATCAAACTAGATGTCCACTTGCCGTTTGTTAGTTCTATCAAAAGTTGATAAAGCGTTTCACGCAATTTACTCCCCTTCTTCCATTGAAATATTTATCAAAACGTGAGAGAATAAAATAATATAGTTACAATAAATTTAGATGTCGTTCAAAAAAGGAGGAATCAACTTGTTATCACAATCAAGAAAAAAGCTAAAGTCGAATTCCGCCAATCTGATTACACTAACCAATCTCTCCTTAGGTGGTTTTTCAACAATTGCTGTTGTGAATGACCAACCAAAATTAGCACTTTTATTCATTTTCATAGCTGCATTAGCAGATAGATTTGATGGTGCGGTAGCCCGTAAATTTAATGTTGAATCTGAACTTGGTAAGCAACTTGACTCACTATGCGACCTCATTTCTTTCGGTGTTGCACCAGCACTGCTTATTTACTCAGTTGCTTTTCAAGACCTAGGACAATGGGGCATGTTCGCCTCTGTACTGTTTATTGGATGCGGCGCATACCGCTTAGCTCGCTTCAATGTTTCAACATGCAATGGATATTTTACAGGCATGCCAATTCCAGTTGCTGCTTGTATTATAGCGTTTTTCTCGCTATTCTCAGAATCGCTACCAACATCATTCTTTTTTATCCTTACATGCTTACTAAGCTTTTTGATGGTCAGCACCTTGAAAATGAAAAAAATTTAAATGACGAATTTTCTAGACACCCTTTTTCGGGTGTTTTTTTATTTTACCCTTTTATAGATCATTTGCATAGTTCTTCATGATGCAAATCTTGCATATCAAGAGGATAGCAATTCTTCCATGCATTGATAGCAATACAAAACGATAAATTACGTGAAAAAAAATTTAATTTGTCATTACTTTTATTAAACTGGCATGTGATCATCCCTATTAGACTCTTTCACAATAAACCAGGTAACGGTACTCGCTCTTCGTATAAGGATGACAGCTCATCAGTGTAACTTGATCTTTTCCTGGTTCGATTAGAATCTGATCGACTTCATCTGGATTGATGACCTTTGTCTCTGTCACTTGATACGTTTTTGTTTCGCGAAAGTCGCGAATGATAATTTCATCTCCAATCTCTAACTCATCGATATTCCGAAACATTTTCGCTCCACGGTAACCTCTGTGTGCACCAATGACACTATTTGTGTTTTCACCACCAATTGGATAAGATGTTCCCGTCAAATGGACAGCACCTTTTTTCAAATTTTCTTCACTCGCACCCAGGTAGATCGGCAAGCTTTCTCCGATCTTTGCAATTGTGATGATCCCAATTATATTGTTAGAAAGGCCATATTCATTTAGAACAATTGCAGGTGATTCAAAGGAAAATGGATATTTTAAATCTGCTTGCCCCTCATCAAACATTCGTTGATTCTCCGCAACTAGTACTGGATAGAGTGCCTCTAACTGCTGGTTATTGCCGGCAGCTTCTTTTTCAAAATTCGTCTTGGTATCCGCTACATTTCCGTCATAAACCCATTGGCTTATATACGGGTATAGAAACAAGCTAACACCAATCAGGAGTGATAGTATCGCGGTAATATTGATTATCTTTCGTTTAATCTATCTCACCTACTCGTTTTCATCTTGACTCCATTATCCAATACATTTTCTCGAATGAAAAGGAGGAAACTTTCGTTCTCTTCTGAAATGCCCTATCTGCAATAATAAATAGTAAAAAACAGTCTTTTATGTTTTTTATTCATATTCGATTAAACGCAATGAAATGGCTGAACCCTCCGTTTCAGTCATTCGTCCGCAAATTAAGCAGCATTTGATGGTTACTGTCATAACTACCAAAAAGCATCTGGACTCTCGCCCAGATGCTTTTACTATTCTTGTTATCCCTCAGATCCAGTGGGTATTGAAGTTTCCTCCTCTGTGGCATATGGAGCATCCTCTTCAGCTACTGGTTTCACTCGCTTAATAAAGAGTGCAAGAAGCAAGGCCGCAATGGCAATTCCAACGGTTACTGTAAAAGCATCATTGATCCCTTCCAACATTGCTTTTTGTTGAATTTGTTCCTGCATCGCTTTAACCGCATCTGCAGACTGTGCCATTTGTGGCGTCATTTTTTCAGCCGCAGTAGCAGCTAGATCTTTTGCATACTCCTTAGCTTGTGACGTCATGATTGTAATCATGAGTGCCGATCCTAACGCACCAGAAATTTGCTGGAGCGTACTATTCATTGCAGTACCATGTGGGTATAGACGTTGCGGTAATGAATTTAATCCATTTGTCATGACTGGCATCATAACCATCGACATACCAAACATACGCATTGCGTAAAGTATCATGAGTGTGCCATAACTCGTTTCTAATGTTAGTTGTGAAAACATGTACGTTGTGATAATTGTGATGATTAAACCAGGAACTGCAAGGAAACGGGCGCCGATTTTATCAAACAATCGCCCATTTATCGGCATCATTACTGCCATAATTAAAGAGGCGGGAAGCATCAACAGACCTGATTTAAACGTTGAAATCCCTCTAACATCTTGTACATAAAGCGGTAATAACAACATCGCAGAAAACATCGCCATTGAAATAACAACGGAAATTGCAGATGACAATGCGAACATTGGGTGTTTATATACACGGAAGTTGAGCATTGGTGTTTCTAATTTCAACTGACGAATGATGAAAGCAATTAGTGAGATAACACCGATGATAAGAGAAATATATACTTTTTGATCGTCCCATCCGTAGCTTCCAGCAGAACTAAATCCATATAATAGTCCACCAAATCCAAAACTTGATAGGATCATTGAGAGCACGTCGATTTTAATATTCTTGTTCTTCACACTTGAATCTTTTAGCAGTAAAATCCCGAGTAGTAGAACGATGATGGCAATCGGTGAAACGATATGAAAAAGTGCTCTCCAGTCAGAGAATTGCAAAACCCAGCCTGCAAATGTTGGTCCAATTGCAGGTGCAACCATAAATACTAACCCGAATAAACCCATTGCCATTCCCCTTTTATGAGGTGGAAATGATGTCAACATAAAGTTCATTAGTAATGGCATCATGATGGCTGCACCCGATGCCTGAATCATACGAGCAGTAATTAATACTTCGAACCCAGGGGCAAATCCTGCGATAATTGTTCCAATTGAAAACAAAGTCATTGCGGTAATAAATAAACGTCTAGCAGAATACTTCTGAATTAAAAATGCTGTTAAAGGAATAACAATTCCGTTCACTAGCATGTAACCCGTGGACAGCCACTGGCCTGTCGTTGCAGGTATATCTAAATCTCTCATAACAGATGGTAGTGCAACACTGAAAATAGTTTCGTTAAACATTGAAACGAAGGCACCAATCATCATAATGGCAATCACCCCATATGGTGGGCGTTCGGTATTCGTTAATGCAGTATTCATAGAAAAAGCCTCCTGTACTACTGGTATAATTTTTGTACACTTGTTACATTCTATACCTGTGGTATAATAATTGCAAGAACCTAATTTCAAAAATTTCAATATGGTTAATTATCATGCGAAAAAAACTGCTTAACTACTGAAAGGTGATACCTGTGAGGAATAATAAGCTCAATGTCATTCTTAAATCTCAACAACTTTTCATAAAAAACGGATTACAAGCTACCTCTATTCAAGATGTTTTAGACCACTGCGGCATTTCTAAAGGGACATTTTACAATTATTTTTCCTCCAAAACAGAACTTCTCATAGAAGTCTTGCACAATTTTATGTCTGTTAACGAACTGGAGCGCGATGCCCTTCTTGTAGGAAAGAAAGTTGATGATCTGGACATTTTTATTGAGCAAGTAGAACATTCATTATCATTTAATAAGAAAAAAGTATCGATTCATCTGTTTGAAGAAATGTTTAGAACTGCGGATATCGAGTTAAAAAAAGTCTTCACCTACTTTAGACAAAGACTGATTAAATGGGTGGCAATGCGCTTTATCGATATTTTTGGAGAAAGCAAACAAGAATATGCTCTGGATTGCGCAATTACCTTTATCGGAATGTTGAACACTCATATGCGATTCTGTTTAGATAAGACAAAATTTGCTGAACAAATACATTCAATTGTACTCTATTGTGTCAATCGCATAGTAGAAATGATGGAAGTAATGCCAAGTAAGGGAGAGAAACTCCATAGTTTAGAGCGTCTTAATAAACAATTGCAAACCTATGCAAAAAAAAATAATGGATTTGAACATGATCTTGTGCGATATATTAGCCTGATCAAGACCCATTTAAATAAAAAAGACATCCCTGCAACTACGGAGTTGTTGGATTTCTTGCAAGAGGAATTGCTTACAAATCAGAGTCCGAGAAAATTTTTGATCAATAGTACCATGATGACACTGAACAACAACCAGACATTAGCTTCTTTTACCGAGATGAAGCAATTAACAGGGCTAATTGCAAAACACTTCAAGAATACCTAGTTGGCTCAGATTCGAGCAGCACTTTCCGCAGCTCTCTCCTGATAATGAATAGAAATATTATCTAGAAAAAGTGGCTGTAGGCAATGCGGAAGCGCAGAATAAGCTGATGATCACTTTCCCACTTAAGATACAAACTACCAATAGGTACTTATGGACAATAGCTATTAAACAAAATAGTTTCCTACGACAATTTAATTTTTTTCGCCCTTCTATTTGCCAAAATAAACAATGCTATTGCTCCCAATCCGAATAGTACACTTCCAGACAGTAGACCTAACCATGAATACGTCAGTATTGCTCCTCCTGCAATCGCAATCCGATGTCTATCCCCCCAACCATTTTGATGAGACCAGAAGTAAACGATTAAGAAAAATACCGCAAGCAGTAGCAGACAAGCACCAAAACTATACCAACCATATGTTGAATCAGAAAGCATAAAGAGGCTGGAAGTAACAAATGAAACTACACCTATGAACCATGGCTTCGGAGCGATAGTCGTTGTATAGACAACTGTATGTCGACCAAATCTAAATGAAATAATGACAAGAAATATGATCATCATCGTTGTTCCAAGCAATTGTGGTATTGAAGCGAAAAACTGTTTTTCCACTGCAACCTCATAGCAAAGATAGGCTGAACCAAGAATAAAAATTGCAGAAACAATACCTAAACCTTTTTTATTTAGCCAAGGCTTAATTCCTCTTTCAGGGAAAAGTGCTTCAACAATGAGAATCGGGATGCAAGTACTCCAGATTGCATGCATGGTTAATACGTAAATCGTTAACCAACCATCAATTCCGATAAAAGAGATTGTTGTATGCCAATCTTGTCCAAGATAGTCAGGATTAAATAACATCTGATCGATAATCCCTTCTTCAACCAGACCATATGCAATGCCAAGTATCAACATCGTTGCTACTCCCCTACCGGTCCTCCTTGTAATCTCACGAATAAGGAGAGCACCGCCACCATACATTGGAGCAAGAAAAAGAACATAGAAAATCTCTGATGGAGGTAGTACGCCAAGCAAATACTCTCCAAAAACTGGTGCGAGAAAGAACAACAAAGTAGCTGGTAAAATGCTCGACTTTGATTTTAAACCTTTGTCTTTCATTTTCGGCACAATCCTTTCTATCAAAAAATAGCCCTAGTTGTCAAGAGAATAGAAGTGAAGTAAACCAAGTGCAAAGTTAGAATGGATAAGTTGAAATTGCTACACAGCATTTTCAAAGTCATTACTATACAATATAAAAAGTGTTTTCAAATCATGTTCTCCCATTAATCAGGTTCAGATAAATGGGCTCTTAGCCCTTGATATTCGTGTTTTGATATTAAAATTTCATGTAATCCAATTACATGAAATTTGAGTTCACTATCTCCGGGTAATTGTTCAATATCTTGATCACTAAGTCCATTCTCCCTTAAGAATCCCACTTCTCTATCTGATAAATACTTATAGAATATAAAGCCTGGAATGTAGTCCTTGTACTCGTTGCTTCGATTTTCGAACGCATTTGGTTCGCTGATTCCCATATTTTCGCTGCTAGTTGTTGTTTATTCATTATTCCTATACCTTCCAGATCTATCTTCACTATTTGTGTACTCTTTTATTATACTTGCGACTAGCCATTACATCCACCTGTTATTTTAACATTCTCAAATACCAAGTCATCTTCTTGTTTTTGTCAAGTGAAAAAGGGGTCACCAAACGCTAGAAAAAGTAGATTTAAGCAGCCCACCAATTCTAATTAATAATTCTGTGAATGTGTTCAAAGATATTCAGTTCAACTATACTTCATCTGGTTGAGAATCAAAGCTTTTAATAATTCCTAATAAGGGGTGGAAACAATCATGAAAATAATATTTTGTTCCAGCCGATCGAGCATGATTCATTTCATGTTTAGAAAAGAAGTAAAAGCAATAAATTCTGACTCTCGAATTGAATTCCCATGTTATCTCCCAAGCCAATATCCTCATATACTCATTTGTAACCAACCAGACTGAGGTGTTCCTTATGCCAGGATTAATCACAACGCTAAGCTTTATCTTAAAAGACCTCTTCCTTTTCGTTTCCTATGTAAAAAACAACGCCTTCCCGCAGCCACTCCCTGCTGATGAAGAACGCCATTACTTACTGCTAGCCGCCGAAGGCGACCATGCTGCACGCAACAAACTAATCGAACATAACCTACGCCTTGTCGCTCACATCGTCAAAAAATTCGAGAACACAGGCGAAGACACTGAGGATCTAATCTCCATCGGCACCATTGGTCTCATCAAAGCCATCGAAAGTTTCTCAATCGACAAGGGTACGAAGCTAGCCACATACGCCAGCCGCTGTATCGAAAATGAAATTCTAATGGTGCTACGTAGTGCCAAGAAAACCAAAAAGGATATTTCACTACACGACCCTATTGGGCATGATAAAGAGGGGAATTCAATCAATTTAATTGATATCCTCGTTGCTGAA
Source organism: Caryophanales bacterium (assembly GCA_031554185.1). Taxonomy (GTDB): domain Bacteria; phylum Bacillota; class Bacilli; order JARBTR01; family JARBTR01; genus JAVBKE01. Next base: position 13,336 of record JAVBKE010000058.1, on the reverse strand, counting down.
ACAGAGGATGTTGTCGAAATGATTCAGTTAAATTCAGAACTCGAAAAGGTAAGGCAATACATTGACATTCTCGATGACCGCGAAAAGGAAGTGATCGTGAACCGCTTCGGTTTGGGGATTAAAAAGGAAAAAACACAGCGAGAAATCGCTAAGGAATTAGGCATTTCACGTAGTTATGTTTCACGTATTGAGAAACGCGCATTGATGAAAATGTTTCATGAATTTTACCGCAATGAAAAGGAGCTACGCAAGAAACAGAAAGGAAAATGACACCTCAAATAATGAGGTTATCATGGGTTACTGATCATTTCAAAAGCAATGAGTTTCTTGGTGCAAATCATGCATTCATAAGAAATGACTGGCAAAGCTTCTACAGCATTATTGAAGTGTAACCCTGACCCAAGCACCAGAAAACCCTCGAAGGCTTTCTGGTGCTTGCTTCGTGTGTAATGCTTACTCCCGTTTCGCCACGTATTTCTCAAGTACAAATGAACTGGAAGCACTCTAGATTCAAGCTATGGTAGCGAATTAATCATCCCCGGTTTTTGGCAATTCGATTCTTCCATAAATCATAATAACTGTATGTGCATAAGTGACATCTACTATTTGAGGATTTCCTGTTTGCATTGGCGCGTTATCAATTTTATAACCCAGATAGGTATAGTTAGCGATTTCAGGTACTATTCCTTTGTAGTCTTCATCCCTCTGAATAATCAGTTTGTTGTCAGGTTTAATAGAGACACCAGCGTCGTTTTGATATTTTTCAGTGATTTCACCCGGAAGCAGTCCTGAGCGCATATGAATTTCAGTAGGAATTAACCCGCGAGCACCTTCGGCATCAACAATTATAATTTTAAGCATATGAGCGCCATCACTAAGATTCTGGGGTAATGATATTGTTCCTGAAAAGGGTTGATTAATTGCTTTATCCGGATTGCTGTAACTAGCGAACAATGTCTCTGCACCTTTATCAAGTTGATAATAAAGATTTACTTGGTCACTATCGATATCATTCCATGTTCCTGAGAAATCAAAATTCACTCCAGGAACAATGTCGACCAGATCAATCGGTGTTGTTTCTGGCAATATTGAAGTGATGTTTGGAGGCATGTTCGCTTCACTCATACTGAGTACAAAGGACTCCGTATGGGATTCCCCTGGATTTATAGCTGCCTCCTTATACCATATAATAATTTCCTCGAAAACTCGGGAAGGTACATCAGCACAAAGGCAGAGCGATGTGCAGATAATTGTTTTCCTCCAGAATCGCCAAGAAAAATGTTAATATTTTGTTATATTTCTCAAAAAGACTTGATTTTTTGAGATTGCCACCATAATCACTGAGAACAGTCTTTTCTGACTGTATCAGCAAATGCACCTAGTCTTTTTTTTGTTATGTCCTAAATGTAAGTGAAATTGCTAAAAAGTCAGGTATTTCGAGAAGTTATATTTCACGTATTGAGAAAAGAGCACGAAAAAGAATTACGGAAAAAGCAAAAGTCTACAGATAAATAAACTCCCCCACTTACAATTCCATTTAAAGTAATCCATTATTTATTTTAGCTAACAATACAATTTTCAAGAAGCAAATACTCAGCAACTATGTCTCCAATTCTTGCTTCCAGAATTATTTCGTTTACGCATAATTAAAGATCATAGCTCGGCAGAGTGAGCTATGATCTTTAATTATGTGCAAATTCATTTTAACCCAATTATATCTAGCATTAATAAAAACAGTTTCCTAACCTGGCAATACACATAACTAATGATACATTCTTTCAATCAGCTCCTGAAGCAACTTTTGTGACTGTAGCGCTTCTCCCCCATCAATTGATGGCTTTTGGTTGTTGATGACACAATCCATGAAGTGCGCAACACAATCTTCAAATCCTTTTTGTTTTAAAACAGTTTCCCAAGGTTCGGGATACGAGTAAATGATTTGTTTGTCCTTTTCGACGATCATTTGATTTAAATTTTTCACTGTGATTGTCTTATGATCTGTTGTTGCAGAAATCTCTTCCCGATTCGTTCCAGCATTTCGATGCATAAAAGTAGTGACCGTAAAGTTCTTAGCGGAGAAAGTATCCTTGATAAAATGTAATTCTCTTTGATGGTTAATATCAATAGCACCATGAAAATGTTTGAGATCACCATTTGCAAGCCACCGAGCTGTATCAATAAGATGTAGATAATCATCGCTGAGTGTAAATTCAAAATCGGTCGGACCAATTTTATCAGCACGATGCTTTTCAATTCTGATATCAGCGACATTCTCTAACTGCGCTTTCAGTGTGATATAGGAAGGTGCAAATCGTCGATTGAATCCAACCATTAGCTTTCTACTATGTTTCTCACTAAGCTCAACCAGCTTTTCTGCTTCAGTGACTGTTGCCGCGAGTGGCTTGTCAACATAGACATCTTTACCCAATTTAAGCAGTTCCGCAACGACTTGATAATGCGCTATAGTTGAACAATGGACAAATACAACGTCTGCATGGTTGGCAACTTCCGCAACGCTTGAAAACTCATTTATTCTATATGTAGCGCATAGCGCACTTCGCTTCTCTCTGTTAGGCGTATAAGCCCCTACCAGTTGCCATGATGATTGTGCGGACAAAATTGGTAAGTAAGCTTTTTGAGCAATCGAACCCATGCCAATAATCGCTACTCGCGGTGTGTTCATATTGATCCCTTCTTTACGATGGTTTTTGATATATTTATTGTAAACGAAGATTGATTTTTTGGAAACCGATTTCCATTTGCTTTACCAATTGAATCATAAATAGTCATTTGCCTATGCACTTTGCAATTGTTTTCATACATTAACATGAAAGAGTGTAGCTAAAAGGTAGGTGTATACATGTATCCTTATGGTGGTTTAGGCGTTGGCGGCGGATATGGCTGTTGCCCACCAAGCTATGGATATGGCGGCCTCGGCGGCGGTATCGGCAGTGGCATTGGTATTTTTTTCGCAGTCTTTATTATCCTGTTTGTTCTGTTCTTTATCTTTGGGTTCTGGTGTTTCTGGGGAAATGGTTGGGGTCCAAGAAGATAAGGTTGTACACGCAAAATGCCCCTGGTCATGTACTGGCATTAGTGCATGATCTGGGGCTTTTGTTTACGAGATTATATGAGAAATGATTTAATTGATTCAGTAGCGATACACCCATCAGCTATTCAACGTATTTACTTTTATGATAAGCGGTTTTTCGTACATAATCAAACGATTACCAAAACTGTCCCATGTAAATACATAAATGATTTTCAATTTAGTTGCTTTCTCATAAAGGCGTGACTGAACAACGCAGAGAAAATCATTTATCTGGGGAAATTCGTCATGTACTAAGGAGTAGTAATCTTTTTTTCAATCTGTAGACAGTTAAACAACTTAACTACTCCTATTCAAGATGACTTTATAAAGAACGAACCATTTTCATAATCAATTCTGCGGAATTTTTTGCCGCCTTTTCGAGATACTGCTCAAATGAAATGCCAGAATCTTCGCCTGCAATATCTGATAATGAACGAATAATAACAAATGGTACCTGAAATTGGTGTGCAACCTGAGCAATTGCAGCAGCTTCCATTTCAGCTGCTAACACATCTTGAAAATTTTCATCAATGGACGCTCGCTGTGCTGGTGTATTGATAAATGAATCACCAGTAGCAATAAGCCCTTTCACAGCTTTGATATCAGACAAACCTTGTGCTTCTCTATAGGCAAGCGTTAATAATTTTTCATCTGCACCAAAAGTCGGGGGTAACTGCGGAACTTGTCCGTGCACATAGCCAAAAGCTGTCACATCCACATCGTGATGTACCACTTCTGTTGAAAGGACAATGTCACCTACTTTTAATCCATTTGCAAATCCACCAGCAGACCCAGCATTAATCAAGCAGTCAGGTTGAAATTTATCTAATAGCACTGCTGTTGACATAGCGGCATTGACTTTACCAATTCCCGACTGTAACAAAATGACTTCTTGACCAAACATTCTACCAATCGTGTAAACACATCCTGCTACAATTTCCACAGATGTCACATCAATATTCTCACGTAGTAAAGCTACTTCTTCACTCATAGCACCAATTATCCCAATCTTCATTTCATCACCCTTAAATTGTTTTTTCTACGCCTACTATCATAACTTACTTCATTGTTTCTGTAAAAAAGACAAGTTGTCATAAATCCGAGCCAAGTAGTCCACTGCAGCCGGGGTTTTGCTCATTTTTCTTCTAACCAAACGCCAATTTCATCATTGAGGTACGGATTTGCACTCACTTTAAATGACATCACCATAAAAACGATCTACAGTCATTCCCTCACGGAAGACAAATAAAAGACGAACCAAATTGGCCGCCTTTTATTTAGATGATTTAATTCTACTTACTTTACAGATACGATCACAACTGCAATCTCGCCACCAGGTGTTTGAATAGAAACTTTATCGCCTTCTCGTTTACCCATTAGGCTACTAGCAATTGGCGAATCGTTGGAAATCTTCGCCTCAAATGGATCTGCTTCTGCAGAACCAACGATTGTATAGCTTTCTTCTTCACCATCGGGTAATTCTTTAAAGGAAACCGTTTTGCCTAAGCTGACAACGCCGTCGCTTCCAGTATTCTCAATGATGACACTGTTTCTAAGCATATGTTCGATGGTTGTTATTCTACCTTCTACAAACGCTTGTTATTCTTTAGCAGAGTCATACTCAGAATTCTCCGATAGATCACCAAAGCTACGAGCCGTTTTGATACGCTCAACCACTTCTTTACGTTTTACAGATTTTAAGTGTTCTAATTCTTTTTCTAGTTTATCTTTTCCTTGTAGCGTCATAGGAAATACTTTTTCAGTTGCCAAAAAAATCACCTCATTAACTTCTTCATGCATCCTGATTTATTTAATTTCTAGGATGTTCGTACAGTTTTAATATCATACCAAGAAACGAATAAATTGTACAATATAAATTTGATTATTTACTTGGTATTTTTCAGCATTTTTCCATTATACACTGTTCATCGTCATAATGCATAGCAGTTGATTCCCATTTTTCTAAAAAATAACCAATTCCTCTTTTTTACCAGAGAACCGCGCACCATATCATCCTAGCATACGACATGGCGCCGAATTTCATACCAGTTATTTGATTTCAAGTTGGGTAAATTCACTTTACATCTGCTTACGCATCATATCATTCTTTTGAACAGGCTTGTCAATATGGAATTTCACAATCATCAATGGGTGTCTGGCAACATCAATCTCATTTCCATCCTCATCCCAAATCGTTCCGACATTTTGCGTGAAATTGCCGAGTGCTGGCCCAAAGAACTCCACTATTGTACCTGGCTTGAAATAGTTACGTTGTTGAACTGTCACAAGCTTCGTATCCTTATCATAGTCCAAAATCAAGCCTGCGAAATCATAGCTTGTCTTTTTACTATGCTCGCCAAAAAGCTGTTGGCGATGATCTGGCATTTCATTGAAAAAGGACGATGCGGTATCTCTGTTTGCACATTTATCGAGTTCAGCAACCCAGTTTTCATCAAAAACAAAGTTATCAGGATCTGCGCAATAGCTGTCGATCACCTTGCGGTACACATTCGTTACTGTTGCCACATAATGAATCGATTTCATACGTCCCTCAATTTTCAGGCTATCAATGCCTAGCTCAATCATATCTGGAATAGAACGCAACAGGTTTAAATCTTTAGGACTCATCGCAAACGGACTGTCACTCATATCAAATTGTGCGACATTTTCATCGTACAAATCATAATCCCAGCGGCAAGACTGACAGCAACCACCACGATTGGAATCGCGTGCTGTCATATGATTAGAAAGCGTGCAACGCCCTGAATAGGCTATGCACATCGCTCCATGAATGAAGGTCTCGATTTCAATATCAACACGTTCTTTCATTTCCTTTATTTCTTGATAGCCTGTTTCTCGTGCCAAAACAACACGATCAAGCCCCTGCTCTTTCCAGAACTGAACCGCCTTCCAATTGGTAAGCGATGTCTGCGTGCTAAGATGAATCTCCAGTTTTGGCGCAACTTTTTTACATGTTTCAATAATAAATGGATCGGCAACTATAATTCCTGTAACACCAACACTTTCGATATCTTGAAGATATTCTGCCAAACCGAAAATATTCTCATTATGAGCAAAAATATTCGTTGTTACATAGATTTTTGCGTGATAACCAGCTGCAAACTCAACTGCCTCGCGCATCTCTTCGATTGAAAAATTATCCGCGTTCGAGCGCAGTCCAAATTCTTGTCCACCAAGAAAAACAGCATCTGCCCCATACATAACGGCAATTTTCACCTTTTCAAGATTACCCGCCGGCGCTAAGAGCTCAGGCTTTTTTGTAATCACACGTTTCCCACTTACTATTTCTGAAATCACCTGTGTCACCCACTACACCTCCATATAACTGTCTCATACAAACGATTAATACACAGTTTCCTTAAAATAAAATCCAGTATCAAGCGGCCTATTAGTTGGTTGCAATGCTTCAATCTGCTGATAAAATTCAGTTTTCTGACGCTCATACTCATCTGGATTTTCAACAATTAAATCAATGGCGCTCCGATACAATCTCGTCACCGCTATTAAGTAATCAAAATCTTTTAGTACGGCGTCAATTTTAAAGGAATCAATGCCAGCTTCTATTAGTTCAGACAGTTCTTCGATCATACAAACATCATTCGGACTCATTATATGCGTTCCGTTAATATCTTGAAAAATTGGGTATTTAGCATCGCGCTCTTTATCATGTAAATAAGCTGACTTACTCTCAGTGACCTTCGGTAACTGTTTATTTTGAAAGTTAAAATAGTTATCAATTAGCGTCCGTTTTGATTGAAACATACAAGTCATTCCATGCACTAAAACTTCAATCGCAACATGCGCCTTTTCTTTCGTTCCGACAACCTCTTCCAAACTGAGCTCGCGAGCCAATACTGCGCGAGTTGCCCCTTTTTCACCCCAATAATTGCAGGTGATATAGTTTGTCCCAGTTGTCTCCGTACTCCAGTGCAACGGAATGCCTGGTGCAAGCTCCCTAGCAGCAATAATCATTGCTGGATCGCCAAAAATGATCGCATCGACACCTACTTTTGCTAAAAAAACTAAATAGTCATCAAGTGCTTCTAACATTTGATTGTGAAAAATGGCGTTTACAGCCACATATATCTTTGCGTTTGCCTGATGTGCAGCAGTGACAGCCTCTTTTATATCTGACTTAGAAAACTGGCCTGCAAGTCTTAACCCAAAGCGTTCCTCGCCAATCACAAAAGCATTTGCGCCCGCTTCAATTAACGGCACAATATCCGCAACTGCCATAGGTGTAACTAATAACTCAGGTTTGTTCATGACTTCTCCTTTATAATCTTTTTCATGAATAGAATCATTCACAGTACAAACTCTTTTATCTTTTTTACTTTTATTCAAACATGCTCAGCATTCTACAGCCATACAAATAAAATGCTCAATTAAACTCAGCAAGTATACCATAAATCTATCCTATAGATCATAAACTTGCACCAAAACATCGGATTTGAAAATTCAGTCCCTCAGAAATTTCCCTACCTGTCATTATACGAGCTTTTCTTTCCCCGCTTGATGCTAACAGCCAAACCATCCCCAGAATTAAGAATGATCGTATCAAAATCAGGATGTGCCATTAGCCATTGATTATAATGACGAAGCTTGTTAACAAGCCCTGTCGCTCGCTTTGACATGGAAGAATCAGCAGCAGCTACTAACCCTTTAAACAAGACATTGTCGGTGAAAATAATTCCACCTTCGCTTAAATACGGTGCGTACAGCTCAAAAAATTTCTGGTATTGTCCCTTGGCAGCATCGATAAAAATGCAATCAAACGGGGCACATTGGGCAATGACTGCTTCAGAGTCTAATGCATCACCAAATATTGTAGTGATCGCATCTGTTTGATTTGCCTTCTTAATGTTCTCACAAGCAGTATCAAACATCTTCTCATCGCGCTCTACAGTAACCACAGACACCTGCTCAGGAAGTCCTTCAACAATGCTTAAAGCAGAATAGCCAATAGCCGTACCAATTTCTAAAACATTTTTTGCTTTCACAACTTTCATAAAATGAAGCATTGTCTCAATACCATCTCGTTCCATAATCGGCACGTTATTTTCCACTGCAAATTGTTCTAATTCAAGCAAAAATGCTGTTCTAGCACCTGTCAATTGTTTTAAATAGGCTTTCATAACTTCCTCCAATCATAGGTTAGCCACAAACCAATTCTTTTCAACCCTGCCAGCCCTCAAAAAAGTTGATGCCTCACTTTTCCTTCATGAGGACAAGGCATCAACTTCCACTTGTAGTATCTGGAAAAAATCATCTACTTCATATATTTCTCTTTGTTTTCAACATGTTGATCAAAAGTTTCAGCAAATACAGTGTAACCATCTGGTTTTGTCAGGAAGTAAAGATCATTTGTCTCTGCTGGATTAAGGACCGCCTGAATTGATGCCTCACCTGGGCTTGCAATCGGGCCAGGCATATCCTCATATAAATAAGTGTTATACGGTGAATCCACCTTTAAATCATCCGTTGACAAATGTGCCTTTGGCTCATCTAATGCATAATTCACAGACGTGTCTGTTTGCCATTTCATGCCGATATCACTTCTATTGAGGAAAACTGCCGCTACTTTATCACGCTCTGACTTATCATTCGATTCCTCTTCTACGACTGATGCTAGCGTGAGTAACTCATGTGGTGTCCAGTCTTTACCCATCTGTGGCCCATAAGCAGAAAGAACAGATTGTGTCTTATCTAACATTTCTCTCGTCATTTCTTCTACTGATGGCTGTTCCACTGAAAATGAATACGTCGCTGGAAATAAATAGCCCTCAAGTGGATATCGAATAGCCGGATCAAGAATTTCTTCCGTTAGTAAGTCAGGGAACTCATCCATCATTTGTTGAATAAACTCAGGGTCGTTCAGCTCAGCCATAACCGCTTCCTGAGATGTACCTGTTTTTTCAGCCATTATGAGCGCAATCTCTTCTATATCTTTTCCTTCTGGAATCGTTATTTTCAATTTAACTGGTGCTGCACCAACGCTTTGTATCGTCGTTGATACCTCTTCTAGTGTCATCGAAGGTGATAACTCATATACACCAGCCTGAAAATTAGAATAATTGTTGAATTTAAGATAATATTTATAGACCCTAGCACTTTTAACGATCCCATTGTCTTCGAGAACTTGCGAAATCGTTGAAGCACCTGCCCCAAGGGGAATTTCAACTTCAACTAATTCATTATTTTTGGGATCAGCTGGCTCTAAAGCAGATTGAATGCTATTGTATCCCCAAAATATTGCACCACCAATAATCAGTACGCCGACAAGTGAAAAAATCAATACAAACTTTCGCACTTTACTTGCTTCACGCTTTTGCTCATAAATATTTCCAGCAAGCTTATCGGTTTTTTTTCTAAAAACCAAAATATCCGCCCCATTCTAGAGAATTTCTTTACTCATTCATAAAAAAGTTTTCTTACAAAGAAAACACATTACTCTATTATTGACAAAAAAGTTTGTGACGTCAATAGCCATTTTCCCACATTCAAATTAGAATCCGAAATCAAAAAAGCTTCATCGTTTAATGTCAGCCACTTTATGAATATCTATTCAATAAAAAAAGCGCCCAATTGATTCTTGGACACTTTTATCATTTTGTACATGCTCTAAAATATGTTGTTTACTCTTCGTCTGCCAATTCTTCAGCATCCATAAAAGCATTAATGACTTCTTCGCAAGATGCCCATTCAGCTTCATCAACAACCTCTTCAAGCTCACCTTGTTCGCCATCTTCGTCTGGTTTGAAAGAGAATACGAAAATATCAGCTACTTCCTCATCGTTCTCTTCTTCATCTTCATTACCAATTGGCGTGACGCATACATATTCTTTGTTATACTCGTCAAGCGCAAATGTTAATAAAATTTCAAATAGCGTTTCCGTTCCGTCTTCGCTGATGATCGTAATTAGATCTTCTTGGTGTTCCATTCTAGTTTCCTCCAAATGTTTTGATATAAATATTGAATAAAAGTGCTATCATTCATAAATGAAACGAAGAACACCTTGTACTTCTTTTCTAGCAGTGGCAGAACTATCTTCAGCAACTATCAAGATAAGATTGCAAGATCAGCACAGCAGCCATCTTATCAATCACATCCTTGCGTTTCTTTCTACTAACGTCAGCGCTAATTAAAATCCGCTCCGCTTGACTGGTCGTTAAGCGTTCATCCACGAGTGTTACAGGTAACTTAAACTTATGTTCTAACTGGCTAGCATATTGCTGGCAGGCCTCGCCACGTGGCCCAATTGAGCCATTCATGTTTTTTGGTAAGCCAACGACAAATTGCTCAACCTGATAGGCCTCAATTAATTGACCGATTCTTTTAAGTCCGAGATTGTTATGCTCAACATCGACTGGAATCGTCTCAATCCCTTGCGCCGTCCAGCCTAGTTCATCGCTGATTGCAAAACCAATTGTTTTCGTACCTACATCAAGCCCAGCAATCCGCATTAAAATTCCTCGCTATACTGCTTTAAATATGATTTAACCAACTCTTCAATAATTTCGTCACGCTCAAGACTTCGAATCAGCTTACGAGCATCTTGATGACGCGGGATATAGGCTGGATCCCCCGAAAGTAAGTAGCCTACGATTTGGTTAATTGGATTATATCCTTTTTCCTTTAGCGCCAAATAAACTTTATTCAGAACTTCATTAACCTCTAACTCAACAGACTCTTGAAAATTAAATTGCATTGTCTTATCTAAAGGATTCATTTTCGTACACCTCACAATACTAGAGTGACATCTGCCTCTACTGCTGGCAACTTAAATCTATCTTTTTATATTCTACACCAAATTAATCATTAAAAAAACATTTTATTGAAATCACATGCTGTAAAAATTCCTATATAACTTTTACATATACTTTCTACGTGCAAAGCTTCAGCTTAAATCAAGCTCTTAACGACCGATAATGCAGCATCTAGCTTACTCGGCTCTTTTCCGCCAGCTTGTGCCATGTCAGGACGACCACCGCCACTTCCACCGCAAATTGTTGCTACTTCTTTAATGATCTTACCAGCATGGTAGCCCTGTTTTACATAGTCTGCAGAGACAGATGTTACAAGGTTTACTTTGCCATCAGCCGCGCTACCCAGCACGATGATAGCCGATGGTAGTTTCTGTTTCAACTCGTCAGTCATATTTCTGAGCGAGTTCATATCAGGTGCATTTACTTTCGTTGCAAGAACGGTGATCCCGTTAATTTCAACTGCCTTATTTTCAAGTGAACTGGCTTCAATATTGCCTAACTTCGCTTTCAATGATTCATTTTCTCTCAGTGCTTCACGATAATCTCTTTGAAGCCCTTCAAGCTTTTCTGGAATCTCTTTAATCGTTGTTTTCAGTTTAGTAGCTACGGTTTTTGCATAACCAACTTGGTCTGAAAGGTATTCATAGGCCGCTTTGCCAGTTACAGCTTCTATCCTTCTTGTTCCTGCCCCGATCCCACCTTCAGAGATGATTTTGAATAGACCAATCTCTGAACTATTGGAAACGTGACAACCACCGCATAATTCAAGACTGTATTCACCAACTTGAACAACGCGCACGACTTTACCGTACTTTTCATCAAACAATGCCATTGCGCCCAGCGCTTTCGCTTCTTCAATGTCCTTTAAAGTAGTCAAAACTTCATAGCTTGCCCAGATTTTTCCATTGACAAGTTGTTCGATCTTTTCAATTTCTTCACTTGTTACTGGACCAAAATGTGAGAAATCGAAACGAAGTCGATCAGGATTAACAAGTGATCCAGCTTGATTCACATGCGTGCCCACGACATCTTTCAATGCTTGATGAAGTAAATGCGTTGCTGTATGATTTTTTATTGTATTCGCGCGTAAATCGGCATTTACAGTTGCCATTACGCGGTCATTGATTGATAGTGAACCAGAAATAATCTTCACATGATGTAAGTGTTGTCCATTTGGTGCTTTTTGAACAGCCTTTACCTCAGCAACTTGATCACCACTTATCATCATACCAATATCGGATTTCTGACCTCCACTTTCAGCATAGAACGGTGTCTTATCTAGCATTATTTGTACGTCCCCAGCATTTGCGCTTTCGATCAGTTCTCCCTTGTCATTTAACAGACAAATCACTTGTGCTTCCGTTTCTAGCAACTGATAGCCAACAAATTCACTAGGCGTGCGAATTTCACCAAGAACGCCACCTTGTATCTGCATAGTTTCAACATCTCTACGCGCCGTTTGTGCCCTGAGACGTTGACTTTCCATCTCTTTTGCAAATCCATCCCTATCGATTGTCATTTGCTCATCTAAGCAATACTCTTCTGTCAATTCAATTGGAAAGCCAAATGTATCGTACAACCGGAATACATCTTCACCTGAAATTTGTTTGCTTCTGTTCGCTTTTTCCTCAGCAATTAGTTTAGACAGCATTTCAAGACCAGCATGGAGTGTTTCATGGAAACGTTCCTCTTCACCTCGAACAACTTTCTCAATAAATGCTGTTTTCTCTTTTATATTTGGATAATAAGGTTCCATGATTTCTGCAACAACGGGTGTTAACTCATACATGAATGGCCTTTCAATCCCTAATTTCTTCGCATAACGAACAGCACGGCGAATCAATCGACGTAAAATATAGCCACGACCTTCATTTGATGGTAAAGCGCCGTCAGCCACAGCGAAAGAAACAGTGCGGCAATGATCGGCAATAACTTTAAATGCGGTATCCATTTCCGATGAAGATGCATCATAAGACTTCCCAGAAACTTGCTCAACTAATTTGATAATCGGTAAAAATAAATCGGTATCGAAATTAGTTGTCCCCTCTTGAAGAATACAGACCATCCGTTCTAAGCCCATACCTGTATCAATATTTTTATTCGGTAATTCAGGATACTTGTCACGGCTAACGCCCTCTATTGCATTGAATTGAGAAAATACGATGTTCCAAACTTCAACGTAACGATCATTCTCTAAATCTTCGCTTAACAAGCGAATCCCGATATTCTCAGAATCGTATTTTGTTCCACGATCATAAAAAATTTCTGTACACGGACCACATGGACCTTCGCCAATTTCCCAAAAGTTTCCCTCTAGCGGAATGATGCGTTCTGATGGCAGACCAAGTTTGGTCCAGATCTCCACCGTTTCTTGATCTTCTGGATACACTGTCACATAAAGCTTTTCCTTTTCAAAACCATACCACCTTGACGAAGTCAGTAATTCCCATCCCCAAG
>JAVBKE010000111.1:0-3787 GCA_031554185.1 Caryophanales bacterium | reverse complement strand
GCACTTCATCAATCTCGATCAAATCGCCTGCATTTATGTCTGGGGAAAATTCGCAGGGTACCTCTTTTGCGTTAATCAATACCTGTGACATAGCATGCAACTGAGCGCTGTTTTTATGAGGGGAAAAGCACACGTTACGGGGCTTGCTAAAATCCCCTGTGATGATTCCCCCTGCTTTATCAATACTGACATAAGCGGGTACCTGATGACGCTCTAAGAATCCGCTGCGTTGTGTTTCATCAGCCATAGTAGGCAGTAGCACCTTAGGTTTCTGGTTAAACATTGTATTGATGCGGATAAACTCCACTCGGTTGTCTTCTGCACTCCAACAAACAACGCCGCCTTCCTCTTGGCAAATCTTGGCTATTTGTTCACTTGGTACATCGCCTTGGTACCCATAAAAACGACTGACAATAAAATCCTTCCCGATCACAGTACTCGCACCACATGCCTTATAGACCTCAGACAAAGATACGCTTTCTCTGAATACAGCCTTTTTCAGGCGAAAGGATATTGAGTGTGTTTGTGAATACAGGGCTATTATTTTTCGGGCAATAAATTGGGAATCCTGAACAATGTCAGTCGTGATGTTTTTTGCGTAGACAATCCTAACCTTCACTTTGTCACGCCCGACACATATATCCTTACCTTCTGTTAGATGTTCGGCTATCTCTGGATCCAATCGAATAATGCCTTCAAATGTGACAGGGATAGGTTCAAGGGATGTTCTTAGAATTGATTCAACAATCGCATCACCTTGAACCTGTTTTGACTGGTCGTCACCGTAAAGAATCAACATGATTAAACCTTTTTAACATGGTCAACAGTGACATTAACTTCACGTACAGGTGTGTAGCCCACACGTTTACCATCTTTGTTGTACTTGTCGTTGTCAGGTGCTCTTAGATACGGAATCTGAAAATTTAACGTTATATTCCATAACAAAATAGTCAGATTGGTACGGTCAGGAAGGTCAGCGACTTCATCCATTGGCTCATAGCTCTCAAGGCTACAAGTTGTAGAAAAATCATTCCCGCCAAAGTGCCACTCAATAGGCCATCTATGATTTGAAAACTTCTGAAGGTACAGCCTCATTTGAGAGGTTAGCGCTTTGGTGCTCTCATCCTCATGTGCAATAAAAGCAATCTGAACACGGTTTTCCACATGGTCAAGGCGCATTCTGTAAAGCTCCGCAAAAGGGTCATTTTCTAATCTAACCCATTGCTCATTAGGAATACTAATTCCCCTGTCTGGGGCTATAGGATTAGCGTCTTTGGCAAAAGCTACCAGCAATACAGGCAAAGGGGCGTTGATTCCTTTACGCGTAGCACTATCATCATTTGGTGAGCGCTGGTACTGTTTTAATAACTCTTCTACCTGGTCAACCATTCGAGCCGGACAAACACCGACCTTAGTCTCTCTTTGACGTTTACTGTATGCAACCAAAGCAGGCGTAACCGGAATTAACTCATCAACGCCTTTTAGCAAATACTGTAAAAATGCTGCCTTCACAGGCTCCATGCGCCCGATACTGTCATCTTTTTTCATGCAAAACCTTTCTATGGCATTTCTAAGCCGTCAGGACTATGTTCAATAGGCTGTAATTTATAAATGCTGGTGTATGGCGGTATGTTGATTGGTGATGCGTCTTTAGATATTTGGTACTCAACGGTATGACTAGGCAACACCCAAAACACCCGATCATATTTTTTGATTTCAAACTCATTATCTACAAGAGGTTCAATATATGCAGAAATATCCCCATCGCTATACATTAACCCGTCTCCGGTATGTTCAGCACCTTCAATGCGGCCGAGAAAAAGCATCTTGCCCTCACCAATGAGTTCTATCTCATATTCGGCCTCATCTTCTGGTGACAACACCATAGCCCCACCAAGGGTAGGTTTTTCAGCAAACTTCGCCTCATTGTCACGGGTCAATACCTTGCGATAGATGGCAACATCAACTGCATTTGGGTGTCTAAGCGTCAAAATACGCGAGGTTCTACGTGCTGCTATGGCTATTTGGTTAAGCATATGGTTTCCTAAAATGTTCAAAGGCTTCTTTAGAAAGTGCACCAGCTTTGAAGGCTGCTTCAAGTTCAATCAGAGCTTTATCCTTTATGGCCTTATCAGTCATGGTTTTAGATAGTTGCTCTCGCTTACGTTTGGATAAATCAGAGGGTTTAATTCCTTTACCCCTAACAACCTTCTGGCCTTTTTCTTCTCGTGAGGCAACTCGGCGCTGTTTCCAGCTTTCTTGTCTGAGTTTCTTCTCAAACTCTTGGCGCTCATTTGCTTTAACGTGCTGGTGTTTTTGGGTAGGGTCTTGGCGGTATTGGTCAAGCCATTGCCTTGTGTACACCTTGAATGTTGGTGATTGACTGATTACGGTCATTACACGTAAAACATGCTTACAACCGACACCCTTTAAATTTGGGTTACGGATTTTAGGGAAACCATTTTCCAGCGTACCTTCTGCGAATCCACCTGCAGTAGCTAAAAAGCGGTACCAATATCTGTGCCGCCCACAATCACAATCAAACTTAACTTGTCCATTTACTACTTCTCGGATTAAGGCATCCGTTAGTTTTCCGGTTGAAACGACCGCGGGGAAATTTAAGAAACGAACCGCTACAATATGCTTGGTCTCATTTGACTTTACGCTGGCATTCGTTCGGAAAATCACCAGCCCTTTACCATCACGCCTAAGAGGTGTAGCTGTTACGATTTCTCGATGCGCCCGTTGTCGGTCTATGGCTAGAGACAAATCAATAATGGTTTTAGGGTTAATGCCCCCTTTAAAACCTGCCTTAGTAAACTTGGTTTTTAAGTTGGTTATGTTTTGCCTGAAACGGCGTAAATCTTCATTTGTGATCAGACGGGCTTTACCATCCACCGTGGTAAATAACGCACGAAGCTCTTTATCACCCGAAATAACATCAGGTTCTAAAATGGTTTTAGCACTTCGGCGCTCAAGCTCTGCCTTTAATCGCTCTTTAGCAGCACTGGCGATAATACGATCACTGCGTTTTTCTTGGGCCATTAGTACAGCCCTACACTTTTCTTCTTAGGTGAGTGGCTGTAAAGCCCCGCCGCAGTTAGAAATAGCCTACGCCCTTCTGCTACTGGTTGGTCCACACAATTAATCCCTGTAATTGCAGCCACGGCATACCAGTCGTGGCGTGTATTGTAGACATACTGACAGGTCAAACTTGGGTCTAACACCTCATTTGGCTTGATTGAGTGGGGAATAGAAGGCTGCCATACCTGTGTTTTAACAGACTGGTCTCTTACATTTCGGTAATGCCTTGAAACAGCCATTGAATCTATAGGCACGGGGAACTCCTAGCTATGTTTTGATAAGGTAATGCTATGCTCAAAAGCACTTATCAAAGAAAAGAGTTCCCCATGAAAATCAATGCCGCTTTTGCCAGATATACAGGTGAGCCTGTTTCAATTCACTCAGTAATTATGAAGCCTAAAAACGGTACAGAAGTACTAGTGATTGCCCAACAGGGGAAAATATCGACAAAAAAGGCTAAAGAAAATGAGGACGATGACGAAACCGTACTCATTGTTGACTCAAATATGCGGGAAAACTACGATATGTTGTTTACACAAGATAGATTTGCTGATGCACTAGATGCCTACAAAATTATGCAGACATCTAAGCAACTGATTATTGATACTGCTTTGGCTGGTAAATACTCACCAGATAATAGTATTGAAATGGACGGGATAAGTTCAAGCGGGAAAATTGAGTATCGATCAAACAACATAAATAA
>JAVBKE010000150.1:0-37340 GCA_031554185.1 Caryophanales bacterium | reverse complement strand
GTACGTGATCCGTTGAACTTTCCAGATTTAACGCACGCAGTGAAGCGTGATCCACGCACCAATATGCGTAGCCCAAAAAACAATTGGGACTTTTGGACAAGCCTCCCTGAGGCATTGCACCAAATAACAATTGTTATGAGTGATCGCGGAATTCCAGCATCTTATCGTCATATGCATGGCTTTGGTAGCCATACGTTTAGTATGATTAATGCCAAAAACAAGCGTTACTGGGTTAAATTCCATTTCCGTACAGAGCAAGGCATCAAGAATTTGACGGATGAAGAGGCAGCGGAAATCATTGCGAAAGATCGCGAGAGCCATCAACGTGATTTGTACAATAGCATTGAGAAAGGTGACTTTCCGCGCTGGAAGCTATTCATTCAGGTCATGCCTGAAAAGGAAGCAGAAGAGCTCCCCTATCACCCGTTTGATTTGACAAAAGTATGGCTGAAAGAAGATTATCCATTGATTGAGGTTGGTGTACTTGAACTGAACCGCAATCCTGAAAACTATTTTGCTGAAGTAGAGCAATCAGCTTTCAACCCAGCTAATATTGTGCCAGGACTTAGCTTTTCTCCTGATAAGATGTTGCAGGGAAGAATATTCGCTTATGGCGATACACAGCGTTATCGTCTAGGTGTCAACCACAATTCAATTCCAGTGAATGCTGCTAAGTGTCCAGTTCATGGTTATCATCGTGATGGTGCCATGCGCGTTGATGGCAACTATGGCTCAACGCTTGGTTATGAGCCGAATAGCTATGGTGAATGGGCAGAGCAACCAGATTTCAGTGAACCACCTTTGAAAATTCGCGGCGATGCTGATCACTGGGATTTCCGTGAAGACGATGACGATTACTATTCACAACCGCGGTTGTTATTCCGCCTAATGAGTGATGAGCAGCAGCTAGTGTTATTTGAAAATACGGCTCGCGCTCTGGGTGACGCACCAAAGGAAATCAAGATTCGTCATATTATTAACTGTACGAAAGCCGATATCCACTATGGTAAAGGTGTTGCTAAAGCACTTGGAATTGAATTTGCTGAAGCAGAGGCCACAATGAAATAAGCACTTTGTGCAACCGAAATAAGTTTGCTTTAATGAAAATCGGTTTTTCCTCTTGATCGTGTAGAGGGGAGATCGATTTTTTTTGAAAAAAATTTCCTGGGACAGTCCCGTGTTTGTGCTGCGTTGGTCATGTGAAACTTACGTCTCTTAGAAAATAGCAGTTAAGTTTTACCTATAAAAATGATATAGTAGTTCTAACGAAATTCTAGGAGTGTTGGTATGTTGAAAGTAACGACGGCAGATATAGTAGAAATTTTTAAATTAGAAATTGTTTGTGGAGAAGTAGGCATAGATCGCATCATCACGAAGGATGTTGTTTATCGTCCCGGTCTAATACTTGCTGGTTTTTTTGATGTTTATCCTGCAGAGAGAGTTCAGATTCTTGGTAATACTGAGTTATCGTTTTTTGAGAGTATTCCAGAAGAGAGTAAAGCAATCCGGATGGCAAAGCTATGTACCGAGAAAACCCCTTGTATTGTCATCACCCATCAAAATGCTGTTCCCAAAGAGCTTGTTGAGGCAGCTGTAAAGTATAATGTGCCAGTTTTGAAAACGAAGCTCAAAACTACGCAATTTGCTAGTAGATTAACAAATTATCTGGAGAGTAAACTCGCGCCAATTGTTACCCTTCATGCTGAGCTTGTTGATGTCTATGGTATAGGCGTGCTGATTATGGGCGATAGTGGTGTTGGTAAAAGTGAAATTGCTTTGGAGTTAGTCAAACGTGGTCATAGGTTGGTGGCAGATGATAGTGTGGAAATAAGCCAGATTGAAAATGAACTCGTTGGTCAAGCACCTGAAATTCTTCGTCATCTGCTTGAAGTCAGAGGGCTTGGGATTTTGAATATTATGACGATGTTTGGTGCGGGGTCTGTGCGCCATTCAATGCCAATCTCACTAGTGATTTCGCTAGAGGCTTGGGATCAGCAGAAGGATTATGAGCGTCTTGGTCTTGATGAAGAAAAAATGAAAATTCATGATATGAAGATTACGAAAGTGACGATTCCAGTATCAGCAGGTCGAAATTTAGCAGTCATTACTGAAGTAGCGGCAATGAACTTTCGCTTAAAATCACTTGGTATTAATGCGGCTGAGGAAATCGTTGAACGGATTGATGCGAAAATGGCGATTGACTTTGCGAAAACGGATGATGTAGAACAGTAGAAAATCGTGTATTTTACGAAATAGTTTTGACAAAAGAAAGGAGGAACTGTCTATGCCTAGCAGCTCCTCCTTTTGTTGAGTTTAGTTCAATAAGGGTTAACTGTTTGATCCCCGAGTTACGACCTGCGTGTTTGGTGAAGTTGTGATCAACTTGCAGTAAATGTTAATAATGTCTTCGTTGCGTCCGTTTTCATTCCCAGTAGGCACTGTGATGGAAATAAATTCGGCAGGGAAGAAAGCGCGGTTGTCTAGTCCTTTTTGCAAGTAGCAAATGCAATAGTCTGCCCTCTCACGGTTGATGGAAAAACACATTTGTTCGTTCTCGATACAGTTTTTTTGGCAGTCTTCATCTTCATCTAGGAATACAAGTAATTCTCGAATATTGAAAAAAGAGTTCGCTAGTGGTCTAGGCCTTATGTGACTCTTCCCCTGATCAATCACCTCTTGAAAGAATGTAATCAGTGATTCTGCGCCGGCTGTATCAAGAGAAATATCAACCCTTTGTCTCCCGATGTTTTGAATGAATAGCATTGCTTGCACCCCCCATATTATTTTTATTGTAACATTTCCAGCTTTGTGATAAAAATCAAACATCTTGGCTAGGTCGTGAGAAAAGGTAAAAACCTGTATCGTTTCTGCGATGATCCGACAGGTGGTTTCAGAACTCAATTCAATAAAACAACTGACGGACTTGGCAAAGGTCGTCTTTTTGCATTGGTTTTATCTTTCCTAAATTTAATCGCATCTTATGGTACAAGGTTTCATATGAATGAGGTAGCGTTAATTTTTGATTACGTAAGTACAAAGAGGTGAAATGAGCGCGTGCATTTTGACTTAACTGAAGAACAGGGCATGATTAGGCAGTTAGTTCGTGGTTTTGCTGAGGCGGAAGTGGCGCCTGGGGCAGATGAAAGAGATCGCACAGGGGTATTCCCGGAAGAGATTTTTCACAAGTTAGCTGAGCTTGGGCTGATGGGATTGCCCTTTCCAGAACAGTATGGCGGCGCAGGGGCGGATTCGATTAGCTTTGCGATTGTGGTCGAGGAACTGAGCCGAGTTTGCGCTTCGACTGGAATTACTTATTCAGCACATGTTTCCTTAGGATGTGCACCGCTTTATTTGTTTGGAACAGAGGCGCAAAAGCAGCAGTATCTCGCGCCGCTTTGCCAAGGTGAGTCGTTAGGCGCCTTTGGATTGACTGAACCTAATGCTGGATCAGATGCTGGTGGTACAGAGACTACGGCGGTGCTGATGAATGGTCAATGGCGCCTGAATGGCAGTAAGTGTTTCATTACCAACGCCAGTTATGCGAAGCACGTTATTGTGACAGCATTAACCAATCGCTCGCAAGGTACGAACGGTATTAGCGCTTTCATCATTCCAACAGCTGCACCCGGATTTACCGTGAGAAGTGGTTATCAAAAGCTTGGGCTTCACGCTTCGAACACAACTGAACTGATTTTAGACAATGTTTCTGTGAGCGAAGCTAGCTTACTTGGAAGAGAAGGTCATGGCTATAAGCAGTTTCTAGCGACGCTCGATGGTGGACGTATTGGTATTGGTGCGATGGCAGTTGGAATTGCACAAGGTGCCTATGAAAAGTCGCTTCAATATGCCAAGGAGCGGAAGCAATTTGGTGCGAAGCTGTCTTCATTTCAAGCAATTCAATTTAAACTAGCAGATATGGCGATGCAGATTGAACTTGCACGTAATATGGTGCATAAAGCTGCATGGCTGAAAGATCAGGGGCGTTTTTTTAAGAAGGAAGCGGCAATGGCGAAGTTATTCGCGTCTGAAATGTGCATGCGCGTTTGTGACCAAGCGATCCAAATTCATGGCGGGTATGGCTATATGAAAGAGTATCAAGTTGAGCGCTATTTCCGCGATGCAAAATTATTGGAGATTGGTGAGGGCACATCTGAAGTGCAACGAATGGTGATTGCCCGACAAATTGGTTGCTAATTGGAATTGAAATGCTTTGCTGATTATCCTTGTCTTTAACTGAGAATGATTGATCCGTAACAATGAATTCAACATGCAAGGAGATAAATTCATGTTTCAAAAAGTACTAGTTGCTAATCGTGGTGAAATTGCTGTACGCATTATTCATACTTGTCGTCTGCTTGGTATTAAAACTGTGGCGTTTTACTCAGTGGTTGATGTAGTTGCGCTCCATGTTCAAAAAGCCGATGACGCCTATCTTGTCGGAGGTGCTCGTGTTGCTGAGAGTTATTTGAATATCGATAAAATCATTGAAGTTGCTGTATCATCAGGGGCGGAGGCAATTCATCCGGGCTATGGTTTACTATCGGAAAATACAATGTTTGCAGAAGCCTGTAAAGTGGCAGGTATTGTGTTTATTGGTCCGGCGCCGAATGCAATTGCGATAATGGGGAATAAGGTGGCAGCAAGAAAGTTGGTGGAAGCCAGTGGTGTGCCAGTGGTGCCTGGCATCAGTACGCCACTGCTTGAAGTGGAAGCGGCAGTTTCGGCAGCAAAAGCGATTGGGTACCCGCTCATGTTAAAGTCGTCTGCTGGTGGTGGCGGGATTGGCATGCAGTTTGCAAGCAATGAAGCTGCCCTTCGTAAAGCTTTTGCAGGAAACCAAAAACGTGCAATGGACTTTTTTGGTGATGGCGCAATGTATCTTGAGAAGTATGTTGCGGATAGCCGTCATATTGAAGTGCAAGTGCTAGCTGATGCAGAGGGAAATACCGTCTTTGTAGGAGAAAGAGAATGTTCAATTCAGCGTCGTCACCAAAAAGTGATCGAGGAAGCGCCTTCTTGTTTTCTGAATGAAACAAATCGCTTAAAAATGGGGCATACTGCTGTTCAAATAGCAAAATTGGTTCACTACCAAAATGCTGGAACGGTTGAATTCCTTGTTGATGAAGATCAAAACTTTTATTTTCTTGAGATGAACACAAGATTGCAAGTGGAACATCCGGTGACCGAAGCGGTTACAGGTCTTGACTTAGTTGCAGAGCAATTGAAAATCGCTGCTGGGGAGCTGCTTTCTTTCACGCAATCGGACGTTAAACTGTGTGGTCATGCCATTGAAGCAAGGATTTATGCAGAAGATCCAAAAACATTTTTCCCATCACCAGGGCAGATTACGCATTTGGACTTGCCCGAAGGAGAAGGGATTCGTCATGAATTGGGTATCCATCAACAGTCAAAAATCACCCCTTTTTATGATCCGATGATTGCTAAGTTAGTTGTTTGGGGGGAGGACCGGGCGCAGGCAATTGAGCGGTTACAAAAGGCACTTGATCACTATCAGGTTGCGGGAATCAAAACCAATATTGCGTTACTCCAAAGTATCGCCAACCATCAGGCATTTCAGGCTGGGGAGACAACAACAGATTTTATTGGTAAAAATATTTATCCTGTCAATTAGAGATGGCAGGATAGTTGTATTGGAGGCGAAAGAAATGCCAAGTGTGACAGCCGTGATGGCAGGAAGCGTGTGGAAAGTACTAGTCAATGTCGGGGAACCGGTTGCGACTGGCCAAGATGTAGCTATTTTGGAATCAATGAAAATGGAGATTCCAATTACCGCGGAGCTCGATGGGACTGTGGCAGAGATCCATGTCAATGAAGGTGATTTTGTTAATGAAGGAGACCTGTTGGTGACGCTTCATTAGCAGTATCATCAGTGTTCATCCAATCTGTGATGACAGTTGGCTCTTAGGATAGGTTTAAAAAAAGAATTGTTTGAGCGTTTTTTAGGAGGTGTCGGTGTGGATTGGCCCAAGCATGTCACTATTAAAGAAGTTGGACCGCGTGACGGGCTACAAAATGAGCCTTTATTTATAGAAACGGAAGATAAGATCGCTTGGATTAATCGGTTGTCAGGCACTGGGCTACAGCATATTGAGATGACGTCATTCGTTAATCCGAAATGGATTCCTGCGCTTCTAGATGCGGCGCAGGTTGCTCGCGGGATTCAGCGCAATCCAGCAGTGACTTATTCGGCGCTGATTCCCAATTTTCAGGGGCTTGAACGGGCACTTGCGGCGAGTGTAGATGAAGTGGCGGTTGTGATTTCTGCTAGTGAAATGCATAATCGGCGCAATATTAACCAATCAATTGCGGATAGTTTAATTACTTTAAAGACAATCACTATGCAGGCAGGGGCCGCCGGCAAGGCTGTTCGCGGCTACCTATCAACGGTATTTGGTTGTCCTTACGAAGGTGAGATTGCGCTTGATCAAGTACTTCGTCTGACAGAAAAGATGTTTGAGATGGGCGTTTATGAGGTCTCGCTTGGTGATACGATTGGCGTTGCTCATCCGAGGCAGGTTGAGGCGGTGGTTGATGCGCTCTTGCTTCGTTTTCCAGTGGAAAAAATAGCCTTGCATTTTCATAATACACGAGGAATGGCATTAGCAAACATTGTCATGGCAATGGGTAAGGGAATCTCGATTTTTGATGCTTCACTTGGCGGTCTCGGTGGTTGCCCTTACGCCCCGGGCGCGGCGGGGAATGTCGCTACAGATGATCTGAATAGTATGCTCAGACAGATGGGGATTGTGACTGGGTTAGATCAGGAGCGCTTGTTGCTCGCGGCATGTTTTATCGAGGAAAAATTAGGGCGCGCATTGCCAAGTCATGCCTTGCAAATTGTTCATGGTAAATTGGAATAGAAGGAGATAAATGCATGCAAAACGTATTCGTTTCAAATAAAGAGAATGGCGTTGTGTTGATTACATTGAATAGACCAGAGATGGCCAATGCTTTATCGCTACAGTTACTAAGTGAATTCAGTGAAGTGCTCAAGGAATGTGAAACGAATCGGTCGATTCGGGCTGTTGTGATAACCGGTGCTGGTGACAGGGTTTTTTCTGCTGGCGCAGATTTAAAAGAACGATCACGAATGAATCTGATGCAAGCAAGAGAAACCGCGACAACGATTGGTAGATGCGTGAATGCACTTGCATCACTGCCACAGCCAGTGATTGCTGCAGTAAATGGTGCTGCCTTTGGCGGTGGACTCGAGTTAGCATTGGCTTGTGATATTCGTGTCGCTTCTGATACAGCACGTTTTGCCTTGACAGAAACTTCGCTCGGCATCATTCCTGGGAGTGGTGGAACACAGCGGTTACCACGTTTAATTGGTCATGGCCGGGCAAAAGACCTGATTTTCACGGCAAGGCAGGTGAGTGCACAGTCCGCTTTGGAGATTGGTTTAGTGGAGTATGTGACAAGGGCTGAGGATGTGCTGGACGAAGCACTAGCTATTGCTGGAAGAATTGCTAGTAATGCACCAATTGCGATGAGGCAAGCGAAGTTTGCTATTGATAAAGGCGCGAACGTTGATTTACATACAGGTTTAGCCATTGAGCAAAGCGCTTATGAAAAGACAATTCCGACACTTGACCGCTTGGAAGGATTGCAGGCTTTTAGAGAAAAGCGGGCGCCGATTTTTCAAGGAGAGTAACTGTGATTGTTTGTTACAGATGAAATTTTTGACTAGGGTGTGTCTGAGAAAGGATTTATGAGAGGGTTTTGGCAAGAATTTTTTGAAGTACCGCAGAGAAAAGAATCGCAAATATCGGAAATATTGAAGACTTTTTTTCGGGCAAAGCTAGTCGGGAAATTCTTCAAAAATCTTTCATTAATCTTTTTCAGACACACCTTAAGGATCAGAAAGGAATACAGGCCATATGTCTATGGAAGAAACATTACAAAGTCGCATTGAAAAAATCCATCAAGGTGGCGCAGTTAAATACCATCAGAAGAATAGTGAGCAAGGGAAATTGTTTGTACGTGATCGGCTACGCCTACTGTTTGATTCCGATTGTCTGCTAGAAGATGCCTTGTTTGCCAATAGCGTGGCCAGTGATCTGCCAGCTGATGGTGTTGTCACAGTGATTGGGAAGATTGCTGGTCAAACCGTTTGCGTAATGGCTAATGATCCAACTGTGAAAGCAGGGTCTTGGGGGGCGAAAACGGTTGAAAAGATCATTCGGATTCAAGAGACAGCAGAGAAACTGCTAGTACCATTAATTTATCTAGTGGACTCGGCGGGCGCCCGAATTACGGATCAGATTGATATGTTCCCTGGTAGGCGAGGCGCTGGGCGGATTTTTTACAATCAAGTAAGGTTGTCTGGTAAAATTCCGCAAGTTTGTTTGTTGTTTGGGCCATCTGCTGCTGGAGGGGCTTATATTCCGGCATTTTGTGATGTGGTTTTTATGGTTGACGGTAATGCTTCTATGTATCTTGGTTCGCCGCGGATGGCGGAAATGGTCATTGGTGAGCAGGTTTCTCTTGAAGAAATGGGCGGTGCGCGGATGCATTGTTCGATATCTGGCTGTGGCGATTTGCTAGCGACGAGCGAAGAGGAAGCGATAGCCCTTGCGCGTAATTATCTGAGCTACTTTCCAGCTAACTATCAGCAGAAGCCTGCGGATCAAGAGTGCAGAGAGGCTAAACAGTTTGAAAGGTCACTTGAAGATGTGATTCCAACCAATCAGAATGCCGCTTTCAATATGATGGATTGCATAGAGCGATTGATTGATGAAGGAACCTTTTTTGAGCTGAAGAAGTTGTTTGCTGGTGAATTAATTACTGGGCTTGCACGTCTTGATGGACGCGTTGTTGGAATTCTTGCCAATCAATCACGTGTCAAGGGCGGGGTGTTGTTCCATGACACGGCAGATAAGGCGGCTAAGTTCATTACGCTTTGCGATGCTTTTCAGATCCCACTCCTTTTCCTAGCAGATGTGCCTGGGTTTATGATTGGCACAAAAGTGGAGCAGGCTGGCATTATTCGTCATGGTGCGAAAATGATTGCTGCCTTGTCTGAGGCAACGGTACCGAAAATCTCAGTAATTGTTCGCAAGGCGTATGGTGCAGGGCTCTACGCCATGGCGGGACCTGCGTTTGAGCCAGACTGTTGTTTAGCATTACCCACTGCTCAAATTGCTGTTATGGGGCCGGAAGCGGCAGTCAATGCTGTGTATGCGGGAAAGATTGCGCAACTACCGGAGCAAGACAGAGCCGCTTTTATCGCTGAGAAACGGGCGGCATATCAAGCAGATATTGATATTTACCGCTTAGCTTCTGAAATGATTATTGATGGTGTTGTATCAGCTAATTCGTTGCGTGAAGAGCTAATTGTTCGCTTCGGTGCCTATGCAAGTAAAACCCTCACACCATCAGCACGTAAGCATCCGGTCTATCCTGTTTAAGAATAGTTTATGAGGACAGAAAGAAACCTCCGTATCAGACTAAGGGGGAGGGGAAGTCTGACGCGAAGGCTCTTTCATTTATCTTGTAAATTTATTTTTATCGACTTTTCTTAACTGAATTTAAGAAGTCATCTAGTAAGTTTTTTCAGAGTAGCTCTTGACTACAAACTTAGTGTAACAAGCATTCCTTAACTTTATCTTAAGTTTCTTTAAAACATTAAAAATAACGCTGAATTTTGAATGCTTTGATAGAATCAGGTTGAATCGTGGAGAAATAGGGGTGATGATGTGAAAAAAAGTTCAACTCTTGCTGAAATTTCCAAATTTTTTCACAATGGGATGACGATCATGGTTGGTGGTTTTATGGGTATTGGTACGCCAACTACGCTGGTTCAACTGATACTCGATAAGCAGATTTCGGAAATCACGTTGATTTCAAGTGATACTGCAATGGTTGATCGAGGTGTTGGACCGCTTGTCACTGGCAAATGTTTGCGGAAAATTATCGCTTCTCATATTGGCACCAATCCGGAAACAGGGCGACAGATGCTTTCTGGGGAGATTGACGTAGAGCTAGTTCCGCAAGGTACATTCGCGGAACGAATCCGTTCGGGCGGCGCTGGGCTTGGTGGCTTCTTAACACCGACTGGGATAGGAACAACCGTTGCAGAGGGAAAGGAAGTCTTGCTGGTTAATGGGCGCCAGTACCTATTGGAATTGCCAATAAGGGCAGAAATCGCTTTGTTAAAAGCGCATCAAGCGGACAGAGCGGGAAATCTGATTTATCGCAACTCAGCTCGTAATTTCAACCCGATGATGGCTTTGGCGGCAGACATTGTGATTGCTGAGGTCGATGAAATCGTTGAGATTGGTTTACTTGAACCAAATAGGATTGTTACCCCGGGGATTTTGGTTGATCACCTTGTCTGTACTGGAAGAGGAGCATAGATGATGGATAAAAAAGAACGCATTTCAAGGCGTGCTGCACTTGAACTTTGTGATGGTGATGTCGTGAATCTAGGAATTGGGCTACCAACTTTGATTCCTCATTATTTGTCACCTAAAGTGAACATTATTTTGCAGTCAGAGAATGGATTTGTGGGAATGGGACCTGTAAATGAGGAATCTGGCCCAGATATTGTAGATGCTGGCGGTAGTGCTGTGGGTATTCTTCCGGGTGGCGCATTCTTTGACAGTGCTTTTTCATTTGCTTTAATCCGAGGTGGTCATGTCGACGTGACAATTCTAGGTGGCCTGCAAGTTGATGTTGCGGGAAATTTGGCTAACTGGATGGTGCCAGGGAAAATGGTTCCCGGAATGGGGGGTGCTATGGATCTGGTTACTGGTGCGAAGCGTGTCATTGTTGTTATGGAACATGTGACTAGACATGGTGAGCCGAGAATATTGCCACAGTGTTCCTTGCCATTGACTGGGCAACGTGTTGTCTCGCTAATCATTACTGAATTAGCTGTGTTTAGCGTGACGGAGGTAGGGCTTGTGCTTGAGGAAATTGCCCAAGACACAGATTTGGACACTGTACGTGCATTGACAGCTGCATCATTTGTGGTGGCAGAGGAATTACGTTTGTTTGGTGTTTAAATGAGATGAGCGGGCGGATGAAGAGATATCCATTGGCCGCGCTGATTATAAGCTGGCATTTTCATTCGAAAAGGTGGATGTAATATGCTTTGCAGCCGCTTACATCCACCATGCTGTTTTTAGGTTACTTGTTGCAACTTTTCGTGTAAATAAACAATTTCAGTGACCAGCTCTTGAAGTGTAATTGCAGTCATTAAATGATCTTGCGCGTGAATCATTAATAAGGACAGTTCAGTTTTTTCACCAGCCACCTCAGCTTGTATCAGTGCTGTTTGTGATTTGTGTGCCTCAACTAAATCTTTTTTCGCATTTTCAATTAACTCGAATGCTTGATCAAAATCCCCTTTTCTTGCAAGCATCATGCTTTCAATGAAGCAGCTCCTAGCATTTCCACTATGAAGAATCAGCTGCATAATCGTTGATTCTAAAGAATTTTCTTCTGACATAAATTGTTCCTCCAACGGCTATTTCAATAATTGTTGTGCTGATTCTAATACCGCATCGCCATTCATCGTTCCATATTGTACAGAATCAATGACCGCTACTGGTATGCCTTTTGTTTCTGCTTCCTTCTTCATATCATTCAAAAGAAAACGTACTTGAGGTCCTAGCAACATGACATCTGCATTGTTCAATTCAGTTTTTGCTTGATCACTTGAGACAGCCCAGATTTTGGCGTCTATCCCTTTCACTTCTGCTGCTTTCTCCATTTTCGTTACTAGCATGCTAGTAGACATGCCGGCAGAACAAACTAATAAAATATTCATATGTTAACGCCTCCATTTTTTTAATTTAATTTTAAGCTGCTTTGTCGCCTTTATTTGCTTTGGCTGACAGTCTTTCATCCATTTTCAGGAATGGTAAATAGATAAAGACAGCTACCGCAATAATCATCATTTGCAGCACCGCTGCTTTCCAGTCTCCACCTGTCGCGAGGAAGGCTGAAATGATAGGTGGTACCGTCCACGGGACCTGAACAACGACGTGGTCAATCAGACCAACGGCGGTTGCAAAATAAGCGGTTGTTAACGAAAATATTGGCACGATAATGAACGGAATAATCAGTAGTGGATTAAAGACAACTGGTAAACCAAATATGATAGGTTCATTAATATTAAATATGCTTGGTGCTGTTGAAAGTTTGGTAATATCTTTGTAATCTTGTCTTTTTCCAAAAACATAGATGGCAATCACTAGTGCAATTGTGCTTCCTGCCCCACCCATATTTCCAAACGTATCCCGAAACGCAATAGTGATAATATGAGGGATTTCTTGATTATTTGCATAAGCAAGCGTATTTTCCTGCATATTTTGAATCAAAAATGGATCGAGTAGTGCGCCTGTAATGACACTATGATGAATACCAAATGCAAAGAATAGATTACCAACTGTAGTGATTGTGAGGAACCCTAGTAAGCCGGTTGTCAGATGACTTAACGGTTTACTAATCATTGTTGAAATCAATTCGTTCATATCCATACCGAATAGTTGGTCAAGTGCAAATGCAATCGTGGCAAATATGGCGACGGTTGTCATGATTGGGATGAGCACATTGAAGGACTGGATAACTGCTGGCGGAATATTACCTGTTAAATTAATTTGCATTTTCTTAACCCGAGACAATTTAATAAACAATTCAGTCGCAAAAAGACTGATAATAATCCCTGTAAAAAGCCCCATCGAACCAGTATGCGTAACTGGTATCACATTGGTTACTTCAAAAGCCTTATCCATGCCTTCTGGTGTAAACATTGTCACGAGCGGTGTCATAACGATAAATGTTGAAAACGAAGTTAAAATGGCTGCGATGACATTCTCATACTTACGGTGTTTACACAAATTATAGGAGATTGCAATGATTAGCATGATCGTCATGACGTTCAATGTACCATTGGTAATCGATTGTCCCCATGATTGCATCGTTGTAAGTGTAGCTGGATCAATAATGTTTGACATGAAACCAGTCGGCTCCAATACAACAACGACTAGAAGTGTGACAAATCCAGCTAATACCATGAAAGGCATGGTAGTGGCAAACGAATCACGTAGCGTTTTTAAATAAATTTGTTCACTCAATTTTTGTGCAATGATTAAAAGGTAATCCGAAAATTTACGTTTTGTTGGTGCTTCTGTATTCATTCTTTTGAGCTCCTTTCTTATTTGCTACTTTCAGTTACCCGGAAACTAGTGTCGTATTCAAAGCCATTTTCTAAGCTCATTTTTTTGAAAAATTCTCCGCTCTTTTTAATTGTTCGTTTCTGCGTCTCTAGGTCTAGTCTGACAAGTCCGTAACGGTTCTTATAAGCATTCATCCATGACCAATTATCGATAAATGTCCATAAATGATAGCCTCTGACGTTACAGCCTTCTCCAATTGCCGCATGTAGGTATGCTAGATGATCTTGGATGAACTGAATCCGGTATTCATCAACGATCTGTCCATCTGTATTTAAAAAACGCTCTTCCTCAGCGACACCCATGCCGTTTTCTGAGATAAATGTGTCGATGTTGTTGTAATTGTCACGGATATCAATGCTGAGATCGTAGATTCCTTTTTCGTAGATTTCCCAGCCGCGATGAACATTCATTTTTCTTCCGGGCATTTGATATGCTTCAAAAAACCAGTTAGGTAAAAACGGACTGTCTGGATTGATTGCATACATAGGGGCCTTGACTCTTCTTGGTTCATAGTAATTAATTCCAACAATCTGTGCTGTATTTTCAGCAATAATTTTCAAATCCTCTGGCTGATAGTTGGCAGGTAATTGGTTGTGATCTTTTAAAAGTGTGATTAACTTTGCTGGGAAAGCGCCCTTCACCATTGAATCGAGAAAACTACGATTGTAGAAAAGGTCTGCAATCTCGGCAGCTTTCAAATCATGAACGTTTTGGCTTCGTGGGTACACTGGGCTGAGATTTAAAACGGCACCAATTTTTGAAGAAAATGAATACGCTTTGAATTTTTTTATGGCTAAGGCGTGCGCTAATACAGTGTAGAACGAGGCCTGCGCTGCTCGTTTGAAATCAATGACGTTTGGATAATGAAAATCTTCTATATATCCACCTAGAACTGGTACAATTGGCTCGTTAAATGTGAACCAGTTGTATACCAAATCTCCAAATTCCTTAAAGCAGACATCTGCGTAATGAACATAGGCAGACACGACTTCTTTTGACTCCCAACCGCCCTTTTCTTGCATGGCTAGCGGCATATCGAAATGAAACAGTGTAACAAACGGCTTAATGCCATTTTCATTTAGTTCCGTTAATAGCGAGCGATAGAAATCAATTGCTTTTTGATTGACTGCGCCTTCGCCGCCTTCAGGAAACATTCTAGCCCACGAAATCGAAATACGGTGAGAGTTGTGACCGAGTTCCTTCATCAGCTGAACATCTTCTTTATATCTGAAAAATTGATCAGTTGTTACTGCTGAACTCACTTTATCAAAGAAGCGGTTAGGCTCTTTTTCAAACCAATGTTCCCATGTTGTTTTTGCTTTTCCTGTGTCGCCTTGACCTTCTACTTGTTCAGCAGAAGAAGCTGAACCCCACCAAAAGTCTTTCGGAAATGTTAATTTTGTTTTCATCTTACATCCTCCTCAGTATTGGAATGTAGCAAGTAGGCGATATGCCTGCCAGCTGCATCATTTTATTTGAACTCGTAGAATAAAGGCAGTTGTATTCTACAAGATTTCAACAGTGTGAAACCTCACCTCTCGCATAAGTGTGCTCTTTATGCTTCATTAGAAAAGGGTTGGATACGAGTGTTCATTACAAAATTTGTAAATGTAAATACCTTTAATATTCAGGTTATCAGATGCTTATTTACTTTGCTGATAATAAATTTCCTTTTGTTAAAGGAAATTGTTAGTTTAGGAATTTTGTGGTGATCATGATTTTTCCCTGATTCAAATCACTTTTAGGTACACAAATAAACTGATCTCTTACCTGTTCTCAGTCATATCTATCATCAGATTGGCAAACAAAAAAGACTAACTCGAAAGTTAGCCTCACCTGAACTTCATCTTTATAAAAACGTATCTTGGTCACATATCCTTCGGTAGGGCTACGCTTGACATCGATTATCCGTTGGTTCATGTTGCCACGAAAGGAGAGCGCCGGATTCCGCTCCCTAGGCTCAAAGTGTCCATCAGCCAATATATCAGCATACTGCAATAGTTGGGCGCCATGTGGCACGATGCGGTCATCGATGATCTGCTCAAAAGTGTAACCGCTATAGATGATAATCGGCTTTCCGTGCCTGGAGCATCTCGGCAAGTTGGATCAGGGTTCCGTCTGGCAAAATGGCTCTCTGTCACTATAAGTTACTCCGGAAATTAGTGGGTTAGCCAATATCTTTGCAAAAATGGTTTCAATCGATTCATGCTTACCATTATGAAAAGAGTGGGATGCTGTATTATGGCAACCATCGCAACAATGAGGGCTTCCCTTAACAAATAGTACATAGCGGATGCCATGGCCTATCAACAATCGATTGTTTTATCTTCCCAAATAAATTATTCTTCACAATCTTTAATTCCCGTTCTATCATTATTTTATTGTTCGATCAATGTCTGAAATCTTGATGGTCTTTCAAATCAGTCACTACTCCTTAAAAAGTTGCATGCTAAATGTGCTTAACCCGATCTGTCACTTCGGCCTGCTTTGCATTATTAAAACGATCTAACGTACCAACCAAATAGCCGGTAATTCTCCGAATCCGCTCAAAAGGAACCCCATCCTCATCCTCCTTACGGCCACAGCCAGGGCATTCATTCTCAATAATCCCTGAGTAGCCACAAACAGGATCGCGGTCAATTGGATGATTAATAGAACCATAGCCTATACCAGATTCCTTCATGCAACGAATCACCGATTCGAAGGCCTCTAAATTATAAGAAGGATTGCCATCAAGCTCAACATAACTAATATGGCCAGCATTCGTTAATGCATGGTAAGGTGCCTCAATCTGGATTTTATCAAATGCTGAAATCTGAAAACCAACGGGAACATGGAATGAATTCGTATAGTAATCTTTGTCAGTTACTCCGCGAACAACCCCATATTTCTTCTGGTCAATGCGGACGAAGCGACCTGCTAATCCCTCTGCTGGGGTTGCAATCAATGAGAAATTAAGGCCCATTTCAGCAGATTTTTCATCCGTACGGTTCCGCAAATAGGTCACAATATCAATCCCCAGTGCAGCTGCGATTTCACTTTCTCCATGATGTTGCCCAAGTAGTGCCGTTAATGTTTCAGCCAGACCAATGAATCCAATTGACAGCGTCCCATGTTTCAACACTTCACCAATTTTATCATCCGGTGCTAGCCACTCGCTATCTTGCCAGATTCCTTGTCCCATCAGAAATGGAAAGTTCCGTACCCGCTTACTGGACTGCACCTCTAGTCGCCCGAGTAATTGGGCAATTGTCAGATCAACTAGCTTTGCCAGTTCATCATAGAAAAAGTCTAAATTTCCTTTCGAGTTCAGTGCAATTCGTGGTAAATTAATCGAAGTGAATGACAGGTTACCACGTCCTGATACGATTTCTCTTGAACTGTCATAGACGTTCCCGATTACTCTTGTGCGGCAACCCATATAAGCAACTTCAGAGTGGATATTCCCTGGTTTGTAATACTGTAGATTAAAAGGCGCATCAATAAATGAGAAGTTCGGAAACAACCGCTTAGCACTTACCCGGCACGCGAGTTTGAATAAATCATAATTTGGATCTTCAGGGTTATAGTTAACGCCCTCTTTCACTTTAAAAATATGAATCGGGAAAATTGGTGTTTCACCATTACCGAGACCCTTTTCTGTTGCTAGTAGAATATTTTTAATCACCAATCGGCCTTCAGGTGACGTATCTGTTCCATAGTTAATCGAAGAGAATGGCACCTGTGCACCTGCACGCGAATGCATGGTATTTAAATTATGAACAAAAGCTTCCATGGCTTGAAATGTAGCGCGATCAATTTCCTTAAGCGAATTCTTCAAGACAATGGCTTGTACATGACTTGCTTTATTTGCGGGTAGGTGATGTAATAAAAACGCATATTCAGCGTTTAGATATGTTTCGTTATCTTCCATTGTTGGAACAGTTTCATAGGTGTGAAGAATTTTTTCCTGAATAATTTTCACGAGTTTCTCTGGATTTTCCAAAGTGGAACTGAGTTCAAGTGCTTTTATTAGATTACTACGATAGATTTTCTGGAATGATTTTGCGACACCTTGTGCCATGGCATATTCGAAGACAGGCAACGATTGACCACCGTGTTGATCGTTTTGGTTTGACTGGATCGCAAGACAGGCAAGTGCACTATAACTCTGAATATCATTTGGCTCTCGCAAATGTCCATGTCCCGTGCTAAATCCATCTTTAAAAAGCTTAATCAAATCAATTTGGCAACAAGTCGTAGTCAGTGTCAGAAAGTCTAGGTCATGAATATGAATGTCACCGCTTTGATGGGCGGCGGCATGTGCTGGTTCAAGGACAAACATTTCGTTAAATGTTTTGGCGCCCTCGGATCCATATTTCAACATCGTTCCCATTGCAGTATCACCATCAACATTGGCGTTCTCACGCTTCACATCATTATCAGCAGCATTTTTAAAAGTTAAATCTTTATATGTTTTCATCAATTGTGAATTCATGTCTCGGATTTGTGTTCGCTGAGCGCGGTAGAGGATATAAGCTTTTGCAGTTTGTGTATGCCCATCTTCCACCAAAATGCGTTCCACTGCATCCTGTACTTGCTCAACGTTTGGCACATGAGCTGGATATTTTTCTTGTAAAAATGTGCAGACATCGTCTGCAAGTGTTAGCGATTGAGAAAAATCATTGCCACCGACAGATTTTGCCGCTTTGTAAATCGCTTGTGCGACTTTCTCTCTATTAAATGGGCGCTCTCTGCCATCTCTTTTGATAATCGTCTGGATCATTTATCTACACTCTTTTCTATACGTTATACAATTTGCCAAAAATGAAGGTTTCTGATGCTAATGTCGCCAGGTTTCATGCTTTAAACATGTTATCGATCGGGTTTGGTAGTGCTGAATAGGTTGTTTCATCTCTGGCCGATTTAGAGGAATAAAAATAGGCGAATAAGCATGAGGTCTGTCATTTGGCTATATTGGTTTGGTGGAGAATGACCATTTTTCACAATGGAAAATGGCTGTCAGGAATAGCAAATTATGACTTTCCGCCAAACATTTTGCTTAGTATAAACTAGTACTTCTTCAAAGTCTATGACGATTTTGTGTATATTTTTTCAACGTTGAATGGCTATCCTTCAATGGGAAATATGAAGACTGGTTGGAGGGATGTGTCCGAAAAGGTTTTGTGAAAGCTTTTTGAAGAAATTTCCGATTAGCTTTGTCAAAAAATCTTAAATATTCCCGATATTTGCGATTTTTTCTCCATGATCGTTCAAAAAATTCTTGTCAAAACCCTTTCGCAAATCTTTTTCAGACACACCCTAGTCAGTCTTTTTGAAATACAAATTTATTTTCAGGAGAAAAATTTTGGGGAGATTTGGCTGTTTTTTCAAAATTTGGACACAAAATAAAGTTGCAGTACATTCAATAGAAAAAAGTTTATGGTTTGATTCTGGTCATGGTTATTGCCACTCGGCATATTTGCTGATGTGTTACAATATCATTAACTTATTTTGTTTAGACGACGAAAAAACGGAACTGATGGGGGGGATGAAAATGGTGTGTCCATGTTGTGGTGCAGAGGTTAAGAGTGAAGAGGTGGAAGCTTTAGACGAAGAAGAAGTGGTCTATTGTGCGTTTTGTGCTAGTCAACTCTTTGACGACACACCAATAGAGTCAGAAGAGTTCGAGCCGCGTGTTCGAATTAATTGGCGCTTAATCGGTAAGGGAATACTCATTTTTGTTTCTCTTCTATTGGTGCTTTCTATTAGTTGGTATGGTTATAATGAGATCGCTTATCAAAGGGCAAAGCCGGAGCTTCAGTCGGAAGCTATGGCACTGTTTTCAGTTCAAGTAAATGATTTAGCACCGTATCAAAAAGCAGGCCTTTCAGATGAAGAAAAAATGATTGAGCTGAATCATCAATTGCCATTGGTTAGTAATGATACGGTATTTGAACTGGATGAAGCGAATGGAGAGTTGTGCATTTGGTTTCCGGTAGAGCTTACTGAGGATAAGGCAGCGATCAGACAAGCTACTTTTTACAATGCAGCAGTGAATTTTCTTGCTTTTGATGAGTTAGAAGAGGTCGATTTTATCTTCAAAGATGAGAAAGTTGAAATGAAGCGTTCTTCTTTTCTGTACAGACAAGGAATTTTTAGACCAAATCAAATAACGCAAAGAGATTTTGATAAAAAGATTCGCACCAAGCTTTTAAATGATCGCTATTTAGCACGTGTTATCAATGTGAATGCTGGTGGAGTAGATGATGTTACCTCAATGAATTCGCATGCTGAAGTGGCTTTATATCTGAAGCAAGTGTTGCAGATGGAAGAAGTGAATATTTCTAATTTACATGTGGAGACGCTTGTCCCAGTTCTGATTGAGATGGAGAAAGTCTATCAGCAGTACCCAATACTCTATTCAAAAGTGAAATATTTTGGTGAAACTGAAACAACCAATGCGACGATGTCAACGACTGCCTTTTATCAGGGAAGTGAATACACAGCGATTAATTGTGATTTGAGTGTATTTAAGCAGGACATTGGTACATTACAAAATCATTATCGGCAAACCAATAATGATGCGGCAGGGACAGCACTTGCGGGTGCAAACTGGCAGGCTTGTGGTGTCCATGAGCTAGGACACGCGCTTGTTGGGATTGCAGTTCGCAATCAACATGATAGTTTGGAAGCAGCCAAGCAAGATTATGTAGATCAGACAACGGCTACAAAATTGGTTGCAGATGCTTTTGAAGATGCGAAACCGAGGCTCGATCCGGGGATTACATTAGACGAAGCGATTCGTGACATATCAGTCTATGCCTATTACGGTGACAATATGAATGCGCATTTGTATGATACATCAACGGTAGATGACGCTGATTATGATAATGGCGTCTACCATGAAACAATTGCCGAGGCATTTGCAGACGTATTTACAAACGGTGAGACAGCAAACGAGTTTAGCAAGAGTATTGTTACTGAATTGGATCAATATGTAGTTGAATAAATAGGTCAAACTAAAAAACTATTCCTTCACCACTAGAATGGATATTCACGCCCGAAAACAAAGCAATACCAAAGCCTTAAAAGCTTTGGTATTGTTCATTATACTAATGGTCGGGGTCAGAACCAGCACGCCTCATGAAACACTATTTGGAGGAATTGCCTACCTTCTCTTCTGACCATTCGCATATATTATAAACTCTTCGCAACCGCAACGGCATGATCGATTGCTTTATTCACTACTTGCTCTAACGCTTCACCTTGGAGAACGCTTGTTGATTCACAAAGTACCGGTGTGAAATCAGTAACACCGATGAAGCCAAGAATACCACGAATATACTTCTCGCCATATTCAAAATCGACTGTTGGTCCTTCTGAATATTGTCCACCTCTAGCAGCAATATAAACTGCTTTTTTCCCTTTGCCAGCAAGGAATCCAACGGGTCCTGCTTCCGTATAGCCAAAAGTGACGCCTGAAATGACAATTTGGTCAATATAGGCTTTAAGGATTGCTGGGAAAGATAGATTCCAGAATGGGGCATTAATCACATAGCGATCTGCCTCTGCAAACTGCTGTGCATAACGGTGCATCTTTGTGTCTTTGCTGGTGAACATTTCGTTTAGGTCCTGCTCTGTAAGGAAGCCAATATCTTCTTTGTAAAGATCCAAAGTCGTGATTTCATCGTTAGGATGAGCTGCTTTGTAAGCATCTAGGAACTGGTCTGCCATTTTGTTGGTTACTGAGTTCATTGTTTTTGGATTTGCGTTAATGTATAAAACTTTCATTGTTTTTCCTCCTAGTTGTTTAGTACTTGTACATTTTATTATATAGCAATTCAAGTCGCAAATAATATGCCTCGTTTCTTGGAACTTCAACTTTTAACTACATTTTTCGAGTGGAACCGCGGGTAAACTTTGTCAGAATCACGCTGTTTTTAAGCAGGATGACAAGCGATTCGCTAAGTTTAGCACAATCATCAACTTAGCAGTGCGGCTCTGATATAAAAATGACTTGCCCTAAAAAAAGATAGAGCAAGTCATTTGAACAATTCTATTCACAAGTTGTCAGTTAAAGAAAGCTTATTTTTCCTCTAACATATCCTTGTTGTTAATGACTTTGTCGATTAGACCAAATTCAAGTGCTTTTTCAGCTGACATGAAATTATCACGCTCTGTTTCTCTATTGATGATTTCGATTGGCTGCCCTGTTTGTTCTGCCATCATTTTGTTCAACTTTTCCCGTAATCCAAGGATACGGCGTGCAGCAATTTCAATTTCAGTTGCTTGTCCTTGCGCGCCACCAAGTGGTTGGTGAATCATCACTTCAGCATTTGGCAATGCATAACGTTTTCCTTTTTCACCAGATGATAAAAGGAAAGCACCCATTGAAGCAGCCATTCCCATACAAATCGTTGCCACATTTGGTTTAATTAGTTGCATTGTGTCATAGATCGCAAGGCCTGCATTAATGCTTCCACCAGGGCTGTTGATATACAAGAAGATGTCTTTTTCAGGATTCTCTGTTTCTAAGAATAATAACTGTGCAACGATTGAGTTGGCAACGTTATCATCGATTGCGCTTCCAAGCATGATGATTCTGTCTTTCAAAAGACGTGAGTAAATGTCATAAGCACGCTCGCCACGGTTAGTTTGTTCAATAACTGTAGGGATCAAATTCATTGTGTTTGTTCCTCCTAAAATTTTGCAAAGTTTGCAAAGAGTAAATACCTGTTGATTATCATAACTCTTTGGTCAAGAATGGTCAAATTTTTTGTTTGTGTGTGGTGATGTAAGCTTTCAGGCGGAATTTTTAAGTCGTTTTTGTTTGTCAGATTGATTCGACAAATCAGTATCTCACTTAGCTGCTCATTTTATACAATATAAATGATTTCTGCTAAAATGAATAGTAGAAACAACTGAGGTTGTGGAGGAGAATATGGGGAAAGAAAAGCAACATTTTATATTAAATCCAAATGCCAGGAATTCTGGTAGCATGGCAGTTTGGAATCAGTTACGATTGGAATTGGAACAGTTAGAGATCCCATTTACTCTTTGGACAACTGAATATCCTGGTCATGCGACCCAGCTGACACGCCTGATTCTTGAGCAGGATGATACATCCTGCATTATAGCTGTTGGTGGTGATGGTACATTATTTGAAGTGATCAATGGATTTGTTGGATTTCCAGAGGCCTTGCTCGGATTTGTTGGGGCGGGGTCAGGCAATGATTTCTGTCGTGGTGCAAGTATACCAATTAAGCCAGAAGCGGCGCTAGCTTTAATTACATCAGAACCGCAGCAAAAGGTTTCACTTGATTGTGGCAAGTTTACAACAGACCATTCTGGGCGCTTCGCTAGTAGTGTTGGTATGGGTGTTGATGCAGTCGTCACTGAAACGGTGAACAAGTCATCGTTAAAAACAACTTTCAACCGACTGAAACTAGGGAAACTGGTTTATTTGATGATTTTTCTTCGCTCGATTTGGACATTTTCAAAACCAACGATTGAGGTAGAGGTTGATGATGTAAGTAAGTGCTATAAGGACGTCTGGCTTGTCAATATTGCGAATAATCCCTACTTTGGTGGTGGGATCAAGGTGTCACCAGAGGCTAAAATGAATGATGGACTATTTCACGTCATGGTCGTTCATTCTTACTCAAAGTGGATGCTATTGTTCATGTTTGTTTCAGTTGCATGGGGTGGGCATTGTCGTTTGAAAAATGTAGAGTTTATAACAGGAAAGAAAATTAGATTGATTTCTGATCGTGATTCAGTGATTCATGCTGATGGAGAAACAATTGGAAGAGGGAAAGTGGAGGCGGAAATCCTGCCTGCTGCTCTAAATGTGATTTGTGCTTATCATTGAAAGTGATTTGACTATATTGATAGAAGTGTGGCGATGAAGCAAGTACAAGTGAAGATGCTTGCTTTGATGACCACACTTCTATTTTTTTGATGGGCAAAAGAACATCAAAATTCCTTCTCAAGCTAGGCATGTATGAAAAATGTAGTTGAAAAAAAGTGGAATTTAGACTACTATGCAGATTATACGTGTTCTGATAAAGAACGTATGCTCGAATGATTTTTTAAGACAATCCCTCCAAGTGATCGACCCAATTAGTCAGTGATTCATGATGATTATTAATATGATCTTCGTGTTCAGATAACGTAGCGCCGTTTTGGCAGTAGCCTTGAATTTCTTGAAGGATTGCCGCAGTATCTGCGCTGAGGGAATGATTTAAAACTAGATTATCAATTACTCGACTCGCTTGCTCATATTCAGACGCGGAAGCACAGCAATCTTCGTGGTGAGCAGCTAAAATATCGCGTAATAGCATGAGGTTATGTTCTTTCGAAATTGTCATAAGACCAGCTCCTTTTCTTGATAGCGTGTGAGAAAGAGCAATAAATTATTCATCATTTTAAAAAATGGAGAGATAGAATGAGACAGCGAAACAAACCATGGGCTGATGAAATGATTGCTGCTAATAGGCAATGGCTCATCGAAAACCCAGAAGAGCATCAAGGGAAATGGTATCAAGTTTTTTCAAATGGAAATCCGATTCATATCGAAATTGGTACCGGAAAAGGCCGATTTATTACTGGTATGGCGAAGGCAAATCCAGACATTAATTACATTGGAATTGAGTTGTCAAAGAAGGTCATTGTTTCTGCACTAGAAAAGCTGATTGCAGAAGAACTGCCGAATTTGCGTTTGCTACATGTGAACGCAAGTGACTTGCCGACCTATTTTGAAAAGGGAGAAATCACTCGGATTTATTTGAATTTCTCAGACCCATGGCCAAAGGCTCGTCATGAAAAAAGACGTCTGACGCACCATAATTTTTTAAAAATCTATAAGGCACTTTTCAAAGAAGAAGGCGAAATTCATTTCAAAACTGATAATCGTGGACTGTTTGAATACTCTCTGATTAGTTTTACTTCATTTCATATGAACTTGAATCAAATATCACTCGACTTACACAACAGTGATTTTGAAGGAAATGTGATGACGGAGTATGAGAAGAAGTTCTCTGAAAAGGGTAATCCAATTTATCGGTGTGAAATCGGCTGGACAAATGAGAAATGTTAGTCACTCTACACTAGAAAAAAATTTTGATGATGGGGCTTACAACTCGGCTTTATGGAAACGCAGCTAACCCTTAGTTGCGTTTTTTGGCTACGAGGCTGGAACAAAGGTGAGCTGATATGTCTATATCTTTGGCTTGTTTCATAAGTTACAAAGAGGAATTCGACAAAAATGAGGTTGTTTCTAATGAAACGGAACTTTCGCAAGAAATCTTTCTCCAGTGGTCCTTTGCCGATGAGGTATGTATTACTGCTCACAACGGCCTGTTTTGTTTTTATCACAGCGCTTAGCATTTGGCTCGTGAATGGAGAAATCCGTCCCACCTTGATGCATTATGCTGATGCACAGACAAAGAAAATTGCCACACTAGCAATTAATAATGCAGTCAAAGAAAAGGTGGCACAGGTTGATGATCTGGATGAAATTATTACAGATATGCCCAGTCAGACGGGTTCAATTCAATTTGATACAAAAAAAATAAATACACTGCTGACAGACGTAACGGACGCGATCCAATCCAACTTGGCACATATAGAGCGTGGTGAATTAAAAAAGCTGGAGCAGCAGTCAGGAATTCCGCTACAAAAGGGAAGTTCTGATGGGATCGTTTACTATATCCCACTTGGATTAGCCAGTAAAAATGCACTTTTGGCTAATATGGGACCCGCT
The DNA here is from genome assembly GCA_031554185.1 of Caryophanales bacterium. Lineage (GTDB taxonomy): Bacteria > Bacillota > Bacilli > JARBTR01 > JARBTR01 > JAVBKE01. Next base: position 12,386 of record JAVBKE010000150.1, on the reverse strand, counting down.
ATTCCAATTGAATTTACTGTCATTGGAGACGTTGAAACAGATGTTGTACCAGAAATCAAATCCTATGGAATCAATAACGCTATGGTCAAAATTATTGTGAAAGCAAAGGTACATGTTAGTATTATTGTGCCATTTTCAACGAAGGAAACAACCGTTACAACAAACATTCCGATCGCAATTGGGATGATTCAAGGGAAAGTGCCAGATTATTATAATGGGACAATACCAAACATTGATCCATCCAAGAAATGAGTGCTCAAACCGATTTAACAACCAGTAAACCGTGTCCAGGCATGCTGAACTGGTTGTTGCATTTTTTTATATTTTTGTTGTGGATAGTATATTGGAGAAATATAAAGAGTAACGAACTGAGAAGCATAAGAGACCGGATGGGTAGCTAGAAATGTGGTGAATAAGTCACATAAGCGTTTTTGTGTAGCCTAGCAAATAAGCATCTCCCTCAGAAGTTAATCGGGGGAGATGCTTATTTGTTGTAACTAAGCGAAAGCATAATTATTTTGATTCACGTTCCCATTTCTGCAGGAACGGGTACGGATTAAAAGCCCATTCGCTGTTTATTCTTGCCTTGTACATGCCATAATGCAAATGTGGGGGGAATTTGCCAGAAGTGCCTTTTGGCCCATATCCAGAACTGCCCACGCTTCCAACGGGTTGTCCAGGCTCAACAATATCACCAATGCTAATGTTTTCTGCAAATGAGTTGAGATGTGCATAGTAATGATACGTATTGTTTATATCACGGATACCAATGCGCCAGCCGCCGAACTTGTTCCATCCCTTCATTTCAACTACGCCATAGCAAGTAGATAGAACAGGGGTGCCGTAATCTGCAAAAATATCGGTCCCTTCATGGCTCCGTCTGCCTCCCCAGCCACGTGCCATCGCCCATGTATCCTTGTAGGAATGGTTGTAATTCGTTGGAACTGGGAAGACTTTCTTCTGAAGATCTAATGAACCATATTTTTCAAAAAGACGCGTATCATTCATAATAATGCTGACAATGCGATCACTATGATAATATTTCCAAAGCCCAATTTTAAAATGGTCTCTATCATAGCCGTAATCACCGATAAAGTTTGCCATGGTCATCAGTAAATCCTCATCAGAATCCCTTGTAGCTTTGCCATCGCCATTCCCGTCTGAACCGATTCCCTGGAAAAATTCGATTGACTCAGGGATCGTATCTTGTGCATTGGGATTTGTGACACCGACCCATTTCTCATCGGTAAACTGAATTGAGATATTGGTGGTAAGCGGCGGAGCATCGCTATCTGACAATCGTAAGCTACGCTCAAACTGATCGATACCCGCTATGTAGTACCATGGAATCCCTGTGATGACTTCCGTCTGTTTATATAGACTTAGCCGCATGGCACTATCATCTTTATCTTCATTGGCATGGACAGTTGGTGCATATAGTACGGTTAATAGAAGTAGAATGACTAGTAATTTTTTAATCATGGTTCACCTAAGGCCCTTTTTATTGTAAGATGAAATTGTATTAGAGAAAATAGTTTGTGTAAAAAGCGCAATAATTATATTGGTAATGATAACTAGTAGCGGAATAAATGGTATAATAACCGGATTAGTAGAGGTGAAGTCATGTTTACAATTGATAATATTAAATTTGAACTGGTGGAAGAACGCGGCGAAGCTTACGACGAGGAAGCAATCGAAAGCCGATGGAGTGATGTACTCAATCGCTACGATTACGTGTTGGGTGATTGGGGTTATGGTCAGTTGCGCTTAAAGGGTTTCTTTGTTGATGAAAACAACAAAGCGGTTTACGATAACAAAGTCAGTACGATTAGGGAATACATCCATGAATTCTGTAACTTTGGTTGTGCTTATTTTATACTGAAAAAAGTGGATTGAGGCTAGGGTGTGTCTGAAAAAGATTTATCAAAGATTTTTGAATAATTTTCCGATTAGCTACGTCGAAAAAAATCGTAAATATTCCGGGGGTTGCGATTTTTCCTCCGCGGCTTTTCAAAAAATCATTGTCAAAACCCTCTCAAAAATCTTCTTCAGACGCCTTGGTAAATCGACTGTTTAGGGAATCATTTGTTCTATAAAAAAACACCTAGCAAGGCTAGGTGAGATAGGGCGTATGATTTGGTGCTGGGTTCAGATCAGTGCTTAAAGCAGGTCCTCAAGGAAAGAGCGTAATTCATCCGCTTCTCCTTCAGAAAGTCGATACACCTGTTCCAAGTAACCCTCTTCTGCCAGATCATCTGTGCCGATAATTGCAAATTGATTACTGAGCATGTTGAGTACGAGTGTTTTCCCAAAGAAACGGTCGCCATAAATGAGGCAAAGATCGTAACGAGAATGCTCACCAATGAAACTGATAAAGCGGGTTTTTGATTGGATATGTTCATCATATAGAATTTGTTCTTGCATGAGAAAGCCCCCTTCACTTGTTAGCATAGATTGTAACAGCTTTGTTCACGTAAAACCAATATGGCACTTAGCTGAAATGCGAGAACAGGTAGTACGATAAAGGGTAAAATGTTCGGAGGCAAATGCGATGTATTTTGTAGATAAAGAGAAAATTGGACTTATACTAGTGATGATTGACGAACAAGTGACTTATCTAGACACCAGAGCTGCTTGTGAAACAAAAACAGAAAAACTAGCCATTGAAAGAGCAGTTCAGCTTTTGATAGACGGTGTTTTGGATACGGGCACGTTACTAATTGATGGCTATATTTTACGAGATCCTGGTAGTTATGAGGATATTCTTGATATCTTAGCTGATGCTGAGATTATTGACGATATCACTAGTTGTGAGATCAAATCACTTATACCGATTCGTCAAGACCTGATGCGGCGGTATTTGAACATTAATCAGAAAAAAATGCAGTATGATGTACAGGGAAAGCTTGTTTTTTTCAAAAAATACACTGAATCTGTGCTATCATATATGCAGGCAGAGCAATCTCCAATGACTGCTTTTGGCAAGAAAAATGGCAATTGATTTGTCATGAAAGTGTCTACTTCTCAGATGAATACAATTGTTGCTTCACTTGAAGTGACTTTTTTCATCTAAAAAATGAATACGAGGTGCAAGGGAATGAAAGCAGTACAGACTGGCCAGCGAATTGTAATCGCACTGATGGTCATTTCAATATCTTTAAGTGTTTTAAGTACAGTAACTTCTTACAATCTTTACAATCAGATGGATCTTTCATCAAAAGCTTCACAGGCATTGTATCAAGGAATTGCAAGGTTAATCATCACGTTGTTCGTTTACCATTTTCTATATCGTGGGCATAAATGGGCACTGTGGGTGGTTGTGATCTTGCTGTCACTAGCAGTTTTTGGCGGCGTAGCCATTATCTTTCTTGTACCAATGAACGCAGGATTTTTGGTCGTCTACTTGATCCCACTCCTATTCTTTATTGCCATGCTTTACTTCTTATTATTTAATTCGTCTGTAAAAGCGTTTTTAAATCAAAGTAATGACAAAGCACAAGCAACGGATGCAAAATAGCCTAGTGAATATAGAAATACCCGTGAGCACATGGCCTAAAAACCTTGAAACGCGCACGGGTATTTTTGTGTTTGTATGCTAATTAGCAAATTTCAGACTCAAAATGGTGAGCAAGTCTGCTAGATGCGGCAGCAGCGATGGCACCGACGATGTCATCTAGGAATGTGTGAACTTGTCCTGTTGATTTATCATTAAGAAAATTGAGAATGCCTGGCTTTAGTTTGTCGATATAGCCAAAGTTTGTGAACCCGATTGAACCGTATACATTGACAATAGAAAAGGCAAGGATTTCATCAACACCATACAAGCCTTCATCTGCTCTTACATAGCTCAGTAATGGCTCTTCCAGGAGACCTTGTTCTGCTAATTTATCAAGTTGAATACCTGTCATAATCGCATTCCGCACTTCGCGCTTAGAGATGACACGTAAGATGTTTTCAATACAGGTGTCCATCGTTAAATCTTCATGGTATGGTTTTTGTAAAAACATGACCAATTCACCGATATCATCGATACTAACGCCACGTTCTTGGAGTAAAAGTGTTACATTTACATCTACATCAAATTTGTTTGTCATTTGGACTTCCCCTAACTTTTAATTATCACAGAAGGGTGATGACTAATTTTATCATCAATTTATGAAAATATGCAGAAAAAATTTCATATACTTTCATTACAAGTGTATAGTAGGTGGTTCTGGTAATGGATGGACAGGTCATTTTTGAATTATACGGAATAAATGTTGAGAAACAATTGTCGCTAAATCAATTTGAGGCTGGGGATTATCAGTTTCAATTTGTGTCAGCGAATGATCAGACCGAGGAAGAGATCTATGAAAGAATGCAGTTGGCCAACCATTTGCATGGGCGGGGCGAGGCAGGTGTTTTTATCCCGATCCAAAAACGAGATGGTTCTTTTTTCACTAGCCATAATGGAATGAATCAAGTATTGCTTGGGTTGGCATCGCGGGTCTCGGCAGCTGCTGTTTCCGGTCGAGACTTAGCTGCGTTTCATTACCGCGGTCGGGGTACTAATTCATCGCAATTAAAGCGAATGGGTGAGTGGAAGACGATGTGGGAGCAACGGACAGACCAAATGGAACGGTTCTGGCAGGGGAAATGCTACACAACACCCCAGAATGATTTTGAAAAACTGTTTGTGGATAATTTTCCTTATTACCTAGGCATGATGGAAAATGCCATTCAGTATCTTGGTGATGCCGGACTTGCGAATCAAGAGGAAGATGAGATCGCTACGATTTGCCATGAGCGGTTTGGTGATGCTTGTTTTCAGAGTGGGAAGAACCCCTTGGCATGGGTGCTAGATCATCCAAGTCGTGATCTAGCCGAGTGGGTGCGAGATCAATATTTCTCAATGCCTAACACCTATCATTATTCAGTGAAACAATTTATGCAGGAATACTCACGTGCGCTACCTTTGTCTCCGTACTCTTTCCAATTGATTTACGCACGATTGTTGTTTCCTGTACATTTCTTTGAAGCGGTTGAAGGTTACTATACGGTTTCATCGGAGGATGTAAAGCGGCGTTTAGAGGAGCGTTTAGCTGTAGATGTGAAGAACTCGCAATACTATGAGCAGTTTCTGAAGGAATTCTTTGAACTCGCGGGTATCCAAGGGTCGAATTCGACGATTCGAATTCCTGAATGGCTACGACGATAGGTTCCTCATCGCTTTGCGTATAAAATATTCTGTGGGCAAAAACTTCGACGGAAGTTCTTGCCCACTAATCTTAATATGCTTTTAAAATCAAAAATAATCGAAACATATTTTATTTTCGTTATTTGCAAATTCAAATACAACGAATAAATATATCTTAATTTTTCTCTTTTCAAGTCCTTGTTTATTAGAGTTTATCCTTTTTTCAGTAGACATTAAATAAATAAAGTATCAGAGTAAGTCGCAAAAACATAGTGCGTAAAATACAAAACTAGGATCAAATAATATGGTAATAATTCTATGTAATCCCTAATAAAAGATGAAGAAAGGAACTCGAAATCCTATAATTGATTTTAAAAACGGTAAAGGCCTCATCACGATTGACAAACATGGGTATGATTCTCCAGAAGCGTATTTGTTAGATGCAACAAATTTCTTGGAAAAACCTCCGACGCCAACAACTCAAAGTTTTGTTTTAGCCGAAGGCACATATTTTAGATATGAAACCTATAAACTTTTTGGAGCATCAGAAGAGAGGTTTATCCAGAATGTTATAAGACCTGAAACAGATGAACTTCTAGAACATAACATTAGAGAAAGTTAAGGGGCTTTGACATATAAAGCAAACTTTGTGAAGTAGTTTTCATAAGAGTATGCTTTTTTTAATCTTCAAAGTCATCAGGATTATTGCAATACGTTCAATTAGGTCCACCCCTTATCATGGAATAGCAGTTCTTCGCCGTAATCAATGGTGTTTGGATTAGCTTATTTATTTCCACGCACTGTGGGATTCTGTATTTTTTCTGTACGGGTTCTTGCTTAAATCATAACGGATGTATTCCCCGGTATTTACAACATTTCATGTTCATCAAGAAGACTAATCATGTAGTCAGAAAAAAATTGAATGTATGGTATAGGAAAACATTACAATGATGTGGTTAGCTGGTGGTCAAGCACAAAGCTAGCGGATGACTAATCGAGTCAAACATACCCGTGGTAACGTATATTGAAAGAGGTGGATATGGCACTGCATATAGAGGTACTGAAACACAATGGCCATGAGTGTAAAGTGCTCATGGCCATGTTTTCCGATCTGTCATAATTTATTAAAAAACTTGCTCAACTTCTGTGATTTCAGGAATTTCTTCTAACAGCAGCCTTTCGATTCCTGCTTTAAGTGTGATGGTTGAGCTTGGGCAACCATGACAAGCGCCTAACAAGCGTAATTTAACAATCCCATCTTCGACATCAACTAATTCACAGTCGCCGCCATCTCGTTGTAAAAATGGTCTTACTCTATCTATTGCTTCTTCAACTCTTTGGTATAAAGTATCAGTTTCCATGACAAAGCTCCCTTCAAAAGTTCTTCCCTATAGTATAAGGATTCTGATTGGAAAAATCCATAAAAATCATCTAAGTTATTTAAAAAAAAAGGATGGAAAACAAGCCTTTTTTTAGTTTGCCTTTAATGAAAATAAGGTTTAAGGCAGTTAATTTTACCTCTTGGAATATGTGATAGTCGGCACTTTCCTTTCAATTGTTCTAACTTACGTACCACTTGAACTTCTTCGGTAGCAATGTCCACACTTACAATCGTGGAGGGCTCACATTGAAATCCAGTTTGGAAAACTGTCTACACCAACAAAAAAATGAGCAGATAAGTTGTTGGAGCTACATCATATTGGGTACAATTTTGATGAAAATCATGTCGATTTGGCACGAAAGTGAATGAGTAGAGGTGATGAATTGGAGCAGGCGATCTTATATGTGTATGGTGCAGAAGTAGTTTGTGCAAGCTGTGTGAATATGCCGACTGCAAAAGAGACATTAGAGTGGTTAGAAGCAGCTTTACCGAGAAGATTTCCAGGTCAGCCCTTTCAACTGGTTTATATAGATGTTGACACGCCCGAGGAAGATGAAGCGGTGCAGTCATTTGCCAACAAAATCAATGAGGGGGAACTTTTCTATCCTCTGGTTGTACTTGATGGTACAATAGTTGGAGAAGGAAGCCCTAGGCTTAAAGACATTGTCACGGCAATGCGAATCCGGGGATATATTGAAAATGAGGAGCCGTTAGCCAATTGAAACCGATTGTTGAATTTTGTGTAAATAATATTGTTTCTTGTTCGCAAGGCGCATTCGAAAAGCTAGAAAAAGATCGTTCTCTAGATGTTGTCGAATATAACTGCATCAGCTTCTGCACAAGATGTGCGGTAGGGCCGATGTCCTTGGTGAATGGAGAACTGGTAACAGCTGATACGAATGAAGCGCTTGTCGAGAAAGTATACGAATTGATTGATGAGAATGGTTAGAGCCTGTGCAATGTACTAGGGCTTAGATCAATATAAATGATAATGAGGTGCTGGATAATGGAAGAGATTATTTTGGTTACGACTGAAGCCGCCGATAGCATCAAACAAATGATGGATGAGAATAACGAACAGGACGCTTACCTGCGCTTTTCAGTTCATGGTGGTGGTTGTAGTGGACTTAGTTATGGTATGAATTTTGATCATGAGAAAAGTGATGGAGACATAGAAATTGTGCAGCACGGCATTCGTTTTTTAGTAAGCAAGGATACACATACGATTGTAAAGGGAACAACAATTGGTTATAAGCGCCAAGCACTTGGTGGTGGCTTTACGATTGATAATCCGAATGCGATTGCGACTTGTGGATGTGGCTCGTCATTTCGAACGAAGACAGAAGCAGGGGCACCTGAGCAGTGTTAGCACTGACTAATTGAAATCAAGGTATCAAAGTAAAATAACAGTTCAATTTAATCAAAATAAGAATCAGCTTCAAACCAATTTTCATATGGTTTGGAGCTTTTTCATGACGGTAATCAAAATACTTATTTGAAATAATTTACTGATTTCCAGGAAAAACTAAGGAATAAATTTTTATCGATAAGTGAAAGGCGGTCTCGTCTTGAAGACATTGATCCAAATCAAAAGAAGTGCATACAGTATGGCGATCTTTATGTTACTGTTTTTTTGCTTGTTTTCGCTATTACCGACACCTGCTACAAACGCTGCAGAGCCGGAAGATAGCTGGACGCTTACAACATGGCACGGGATTATGGGAATCAAAAACAATGTTAAATCGATGCAGGTGCTCAACTCGGGAACGAGTCTATTTGCCTATACAAGTGACTGGGTGTTTATGGTGCGTGACGCTGCTACAAGTGGTACGCAATATTTTAGTTTTCAAGATGCACTTGAGTTATCAGTGCCTAGTGATACAGAAAATATCAGAGTAAAAAATGGCATTGAAGCGACGCTGAAACTGACTCCTTTATCCAGAGAAAGGTTACAGATCAGTATGACGGTGAAAAATTCCAACAGCACTGCTAAGTACATTAGCACTAAGGCTGCTCTTGATACTGAATTAACAGTTCCAGATGGATCGTTTGATGATGTACCGCTGCAAGAGTTACCGTTTAATGGTGGGTATATTGCGAATCTTCCGAATTATGGTCAGTATCAAATTTTGGTGCATGATGCCATTCCAGGTGTCACTAGAGCGCAAAAAATGTGGGCAGGGTATTATAGTAACGCCTCTTCCGGGGACTTTTACATGCATTACAGTGATCCTGCTGTTGTAACGCAGGATACTGACCCACATTACGGTGCGGTTCGATCGGCAATCGATACAGAAGTAGATATCTGGTATCCTGAGCACAGGTTAGAAAGTGGCGAAGAATTTACTATGGCATTTGCGGTCAACACCTCTGATCCTTATTTGCCTCCTACAATTTTGTCAGTACTACCAGCGACAACACCCGCTGAACCTATTGATATTGAACCAGGAACAATTTTGTCAGTGACAGGCACTTGGATTGATGCTGATAGCGCTCAAGTGAAGATTTACGCTCAATTAGATGATCTGGCAGAAGTTTTATTAGGGAACTACGATAATCCAGTCTTGAATAGTGAACAGCCATTTTCAGGGGAGATCAGTCTTCCAGCTGACCTAAGTGCTGGAAATCACACGCTGACATTCATCGCCGAAGACAGTGAAAGTGTACGGGGGCATATACCGGCGATTATGTATTTAAAGTATGTTGAAGCGCCAACAATCACGGCAAGTGATATTGAGGTTGTACAGGATTCAATATTTGATCCACTCGTTGGTGTCACCGCGTTTGACCGAATTGATGGCAATCTTACCTCTGCTATCGCTGTCGTAGAAAATACAGTTGAGACAAGTACACCCGGTAATTACTCGGTGACTTATTCCGTGACGAATTCATCAAACAAAACAGCAACAAAATCAATTAAGGTATCGGTGCTATCGAACGCGGTTTCAATAACCGAACAATACCAGAATGAAGCAGGGATGCAGATTGCTGAAGTGACAACGACTGATATGACGATGGGGTCAAACTACAGCACGCGACCAAAATTTATTGAAGGCTATCAGTACATAGGGTATAAAATTGATGCGGAATCCACTATGCACACTGGAAATCCTAGTATTGACCAAGTGGGTGAGCCGCACGCAGTAATATTTGTCTATAGAGAGGCTACCTTGCCTGCCACTGGTGATGAAAAAAGTGCAGGCGATGTTTACATCGCGACCGGCATGTGCTTGACGCTGGTTGTGCTAAGATTCATCAATCGAATAAAGGCTTCAAAATAACAGACGATTTCAAGCGATTCATCCAAAATGGGACAAGTGTGAATTATATATTTACACTTGCCCTGTTTTTTGCTGACGATAAAACAGTAAATGAAGTCATGTACGCTAAAATTGGGTCCTTCATCGTGGACAATACTGATCTGCGAGAAAAAAATTTTTCAAATCCGATAAAAGTCGTGGTAAAATGACCTTATCGTTGTTTGTAACTAAAAACAATCGTGCCGGAACAGTCGTAAAGATTTTAGTGTCAGTCATATAGTGGTTTTCAAAAACAGAATGAAATGAGGGACAGATATGAGTGAGCAAGTGACAGATGTGACGATAATTGGTGGTGGTCCTGTAGGATTGTTTACCGCATTTTATGGTGGGATGCGCCAAATGTCAGTGAAGATTATTGAAAGTTTACCACAGCTTGGTGGACAGCTATCGGCGCTTTACCCAGAGAAATTTATCTATGATATTGCTGGGTTCCCCAAAATGAGAGCACAAGAATTGATCAATAATTTGCAAGAACAAATGGGTGTTTTCGAGCAGACGATTTGCCTTAATCAAACTGTATCGAAAGTGATCAAACAGGATGATGGCACTTTTATCATTGAAACAGATAAAGAGCGGCATCACACAAAGTCGATTATTATTACAGCTGGAAATGGTGCCTTCCAACCGAGAAGATTGGAACTTGCGAATGTAGCGCAATATGAAAATAGCAATCTACACTACTTTGTTAATGATATGAGCAAATTTGCAGGCAAAAACGTCTTGGTTTTCGGTGGTGGTGATTCAGCGCTGGATTGGTCATTAATGTTAGAGTCAATTGCGAATAAAGTAACAGTTGTGCATCGCCGCGATAATTTCAGGGCGCATGAGCATAGTGTCGAAAATCTAATGAATTCTAATGTCAATGTGAAAACACCTTACATCCCGGTCAATGTTGTTGGCGATGGTGAGAGAATTAATCAAGTTGTCATCGAGCATGTAAACGATCATGTGCAGGAAATTATTGAAGTCGATGATGTGATTGTTACATATGGCTTTGTTTCATCGCTTGGTCCGATTAAAGAGTGGGGACTTGATATCGAGAAAAATAGTATCGTCGTTGACTCAAGAATGGCTACTTCAATTCCAGGTATCTTTGCTTGTGGTGATATTTGTAGTTACGCAGGTAAGGCCAAACTGATTATTGTTGGTTTTGGCGAAGCACCAATTGCAGTTAATGGGGCGAAAATATACGGTGCACCAAACGTCAAGCTAGGTCACCTTCACAGCTCAACTTTCTTTGGTCAAAAATAATATCAATTGAATCAAACGATGATACTTCATCAATAAATAAGGCAAGAGTAGCGACTGTTACTTTTGTCTTATTTTTTGAAGATATCTTCGAAGCGGTTATATTTTCTATTTCGGTTTAGCACTCATTTTATCTGTTGGCATTGATTATGCATTATGCTAGTGATTAGCGTCTTTACTTGTCCTATTTTCAATAGCATTGAACAGCAAACAAAAAGCGGCTAGTTGATATACAGATAGGCGTAATATTTGACGATTTTGGTAGTTTCTTCGTAAGATTTATAAATCAAAGAGAATCCGTGTTGGTGTATAGCCAAGAAAATTAAGAGGGAGAGTGGTACAAAATGCATCTCAATATTGCTACTGTCATCATTTCCGTTGTTCTTTTCTTTGTTTTATTTTTTGGAATTGGCTTCATATTGAATATGTTATTGCGACAGTCATGGGTTATGGTTGTACTCTACCCACTCGTTGTTCTTTACTTTATCAATGGATCCTCTTATAGCGGTTACATTTCAAATACGGTTCAGACTTTTGGACAGTTTTCTGAGCTGAAACTGACTGATATGATCATCTTAACAGCTGGATTCTCTGGTGCGCTTGCATCAGGACTAGTAATTCGCTTGCTTCGCCGGAGAGGGTATCAGATGTTTTGATAACAGCTCACTGTGAGGAACAGAAAACCAGTTTTCTTCGTCAGTACATCAGGTCATGTAAGGTGGCTTGGTGTTTTTTTTTAATTTTTAGTTGTCGGTGCCGAAACTAAGTGGCAAGTCTAGAAAATCATGACCATGTTTAAAAGTCATTTTTCAGGAGAAGATGGGATGAGAATGGAGTTGTTGATGTTGTCACGAGGTAAGCGTGTTTGGAATACTATCGGATTAGGTGTTGTCACAATTTTGGCGCTATATGCAACCTTCCATCAGCTAACTGGTGTCTGGTTAATTAATTTGTAAATATGCGTACACTAGATGCACTTTGCGTATTACTCACCTTAGTGTGAACTGGCATTTTTATTTCCTGAAATAATTTCGCCATGATCTAATTTTTATCAACTAGGTCAGTTGTCCAATGGGCTGGTTGCCTAAGCCATGGATGTTTGCCCGCATACATAAGTAGAGTAGTACATTTGACATATAGGAGGAATTCCCATGGATGTAAGACCAGTTGGCAGACCCGGTGGATTTGGCGGCGTTGGACATGGATTTGGAGGGGGTGGACACGGATTCGGAGGGTTTGGACATGGATTCGGTCGCCCAGG
>JAVBKE010000056.1:0-25912 GCA_031554185.1 Caryophanales bacterium | reverse complement strand
TAATTGACCGGAGCGACCTTATCCTGGATATTTTTGCCCGCAGGGCCAAAACCGCACAAGCCAAAGTTCAGGTAGAGCTGGCGCAATACCAGTACCTGCTGCCCCGCCTGAAAGGGATGTGGCAACACCTTGAACGCCAGGGAGGCGGTATTGGTAGCCGTGGACCGGGTGAAACGGAGATCGAAACCGACCGCCGTATCGTAAAAGATAAGATCGCGTTGCTGCGCAGAAGACTGAGCGAGATCGACAAACAATCTTTTACCCAGCGTAAAGAGCGTGGCGAGTTTATCCGGGTGGCCCTGGTGGGTTACACCAACGTGGGTAAATCTACCCTGATGAATGTATTGAGCAAGGCCGAAGTGTTTGCCGAAAACAAACTGTTTGCCACGCTCGATACCACCACACGTAAGGTTGTTTTTGACCAAACGCCTTTCCTGCTGAGCGATACCGTAGGCTTTATCCGCAAATTGCCCCACCACCTGGTAGAGAGTTTTAAATCTACCCTCGACGAGGTGCGCGAGGCAGACATCCTGCTGCACGTGATAGACACGTCGCATCCCCAGTACGAAGACCAATTGAACGTAGTACACAAAACCTTACAGGACATTAACGCATTTGACAAACCGGTAATACTGGTGTTCAACAAAATGGACCTGTACGAGAAAACCACGTTTGACGAGTGGCTGGAAGCCGATGTAAAAGCAGACCTGCTGCGCCAGCTGCAACGCCGCTGGGATAATGAAACCCACGGTGCCTGCGTGTTTGTATCGGCCAAGGAAAAACAAAATATCGAACTGCTGCGCGAAACCGTCCTGAACAAGGTAAAAGAGCAGTACACGATCCGTTATCCTTACAAATCTGTATTCTTTTAATGGCTCTGGGAAAGACATACCAGTGGATTAAACTGGCCGAAGAAGATACCCAATTAGTACAGGACCGTAAGGTCCTGTCTTTTTCTGTGCCGGGCAAAGACTTTTGCATGACCCGTGTGGGCGAGCAGTATTTTGCCTTTGCGCGAAAGTGCCCGCATGCCGGTGCCGATATGACCGAAGCCAGTTTAGACCCTTTGGGTAAAATTGTATGCCCTTTGCACCGCTACAAATTCGATCCAAAGAACGGACGCAACACCAGTGGTGAAGGATATTTTTTAATTACATATCCCGTAGAACATAGGTCAGACGGGCTTTACATAGGAATACCCGAATCGTCCGAAAAAAAATTTTAAAAAATTTTAGCGCAGGATATTGCAAATTCCGAACCCGTTACTATCTTTGCAATCCCAACGACGAGAAAACAACCTCATCAAAAGGGACACATACTCCTCCTTAGCTCAGTTGGTTAGAGCACCTGACTGTTAATCAGGGGGTCTCAGGTTCAAGTCCTGAAGGGGGAGCCCAAGACGGTCTCAACGAACGTCAACGAACACTGAAAGCCGCTACCATAGCGGCTTTCTTCATTTTACACCAACTCCCACCCTTCGTTCAAAATCGTCGATTTTCGCCAAAAGTATTGCACTTTCTATTACACTTTCTATTGCACTTTTTTTGTATATTCGATTATGGGGTTAACATTAAAACCATTAATCAATTATCGCAATAAGGTGAACAAAAGCGGGCTATACCCGATTCACCTTCGCGTGACTATTGACTCCAAACAGGACTACTACACTGTTAAGATGCCAGAGAAAGGTATACCATTGGCAGATTGGAGCGGGAAGGAAGATGCCTGGGTGAAGAACACCAATATTTACGCCTTTGAGATCAACAAGGAAATCACCCGGACCAAGAAAATCGTGACCGATCTGAACAAACAACTCTTTGATCAGGGCAAGAAGCTCACCTTTTACCACGTTGACAAGGCATTCGACTTTAAAGGGAACAGGCTTATCTTCAATGACTACTTTAAAAACTACATGAAAAACCCACCACCCACTGTCCACCTCACGGATGTCACCTGGGAGAAATATAGCGGGTTTATCAAGCACCTCGACAATTTTAATCCTAAGATCAGGTTTGATGAGATTGACCTCGAAATGGTCGCCAGAATAAAAAGTTACATGGCCAATCAGCGAGGAAGGAAAGGAACACTTATGGCACCAGCCACCGTTAAGTCCTATTTTGACAAGTTCAGAGTGGTACTGGAATATGCTGCAAAGAGAGACCTCTTGCTCGACATTAAACAGGTGGAATCCTTTTTTGAAGAAATCACCATCATGGTTCCTTCCAAAGAAGAAGGATTACATCTGGAGATTGTAGAAATACAGAAAATCCGTAATGTGGAATTAGACGACCGCTATCCGAGCGAGGAACGGGATCGGGACTTATTCCTTTTCCAAATCTATACTGGTTACTACTACAATGATCTGAAGATTCTACAACGCAAAAACATAAGAAAGGATTTTGAACACGGCTATTACATTATCAGCGAACGCGATAAAAATGGAAATGCTGCGATTATTCCGCTCTTTAAATTTCCTTACGCCACCCACATTATTGAAAAATACCAGCATCCTGATCCGGAAAGCAAATACCTGTTCCCAGAAAGCATATTCGTAGACCCGCAAGCATATAACAGAAATCTAAAAGTAATTGCGAAAAAAGCGGGCGTTCACCGGGAGATTAGCAATAAGATCGGACGACATACCAATGCACAAATGTGGATCAGATTCGGAGCAGAGCGTCCTGTTCTATCCAAAATGATGGGACATGGAGTGGAATCAACGACAAGCAATTACTACAAGGTAAATATCCTCGAAGTCATTGAAGGAACCAAAGACGCTAATTTCGAGAAATTGGGGATTTAGCTTTCTAAGAAATATTTTTCCCAGGTGGGACAAACTGGGAACCATTCCCTCTAAACCGCATTATTTTCATCACGCATAAAAAATGACGTGATATGGATATGAAGCTGCAACAGATGACCTTTGTGCTGATCCCAGCAGAAGAACTCGAAACGCTTAAACAAACCCAGTTGGAAATCCTCAATAGGCTCAATCAGTTAAAAGACCCGATCGTCCAGGACAATCCCTTCACAAGCGAATATATACCCGCTGCAGCGTTCATGCAGGCCGTCAATATTAAACGAACTAAGTTTAATGAGCTAATAGCCCAAAACAAGATCAAAACCCTGAAAAAGTGTCGCAAAATCTACGTGTGGGCGTCTGAAGTAAACCGCTTCTTCTCAAATTCTGAAATCAAATAACTGCGCTGTAGCATTGTAGACTTCCGTATTTTTAATAGCATATAACCAACAAATGTGAATATTGACGACAACGTAGAAGAAACAAGGTTGCCCTGGCAAGACAATCAACTTAATTTCTTAAAACTCGTTCAGGTCTTTTGTCTTTGTTGTGATTTTGAAAGCAAGGGGATAATATTAACGCGCGATGAGGTTGGAGAGGCATTTTTAAAGGCTTATGACGTAGACATAGCTCCCCTACTCCGACTTTATGTCAATGCGAATGGCTCGCCAGAATCAAATTAGTGTAACGAATAAATTGCGTGGTGCCATCAATGATTATATGACTATGAACGAGGAGGTCGTAATAGGGCAACCCGAACCTGCTAATAATGCCCGGAAAGAAGCGCTCACCATCGAACAACAATTTAGGAAGACTGCACTTTCAACAGAAGCGGACAAGGTTTTGATAGCACTAAAAAAGAACATAACGCCAGTCCCCAAAAACAGAAAGCATATAATGAAAGTGCTTTCTGGGTAGTCAATTTGTTGGTTGCTGGAACATTCTGCTACAGTCTTCTAATGCTATCCCGGATATACAATACAGGGTGGAATAAGTGAAAAACAGAATATCATTAATGATTTAGAGTTATTATCCTAATACAAACTCATTGAACAAAAATTCTCTTAGCGATTACCTCGCAGGCTAAGCCATCCTCCAGCTTGCTAATTCACATCACATTTCTTTAATCGGCAAAATAGGTGTTTCCACTTACTTGATTAGAATTACGGTAAAAACAATTAAACGTATAAATTTATTTATCTACTTTAAGATTGCAACCCTTGGGTTCTTGCCAATCTAAACCTTGACTAATGTTTAAAAATACCCGACTTCTACTTCCTCTCCTATTCTTACTAGCCCATCCGATCTCAACCATTGCTCAGGTTTCACCACCAGTTCCTTACGGGGTAAACGCAAAGATTAATTACATCCGCACCTTTGAAGCCAATGCGCCAATCACAAATCCAGCAGAATTGCTCACTCGACCTTTAAGAGATGTAAAACAGACAACCGAGTACTTTGACGGCTTAGGAAGACTTGTCCAGATTGTTCAAAAACAAGGATCACTACCAACTGGAGATACCGCCAGAGATTTAGTAAGTGCTATTGTTTATGATGCATTTGGAAGGGAATTGTACAAATACTTGCCTTTCGCCGCCAACAATACTGGAGGAAACACTTCAATCAGTGACGGATTTTTCAAAATAAATCCCTTTCAACAACAAGCAACTTTTGCCGCTGCACATTTCCCCGGTGAAACGTTTTTTTATGGTAAAAACAATTACGAAGCTTCGCCACTCGACAGAATTACCAGCAACTACGCCGCCGGCAATAACTGGGCTGGAAGCGAGCAAGCACCAAATACGAATGACCGCCATGGCACAGAAATTGAATACCAGATAAATGGAACCGCCGATTCCGTAAGAATCTGGACTATCAATTACAGTGGAGTTAGCAGCTCATCATCGACTTACCCTTCTGGGGAGCTGTATAAAAACCTAACCATTGATGAACATAAAAATCGAATCATTGAATACAAAGACAAACAGGGACAAATCGTACTTCGGAAAGTTCAATTAATGAATACGCCAGGAGAAGGACATTCCGGCTGGTTGTGCACCTATTACGTTTACGATGATTTTGGTCTTCTGAGATTGATAGTACCGCCAAAAGCGACTCAGCAATTAGTTGCAGGAAACTGGAATCTAACGCAAAACATTCTCGATGAATTATGCTTCAGGTACGAATATGACGGTCGCCACAGAACTATAGTAAAAAAAGTTCCAGGTTCCGCAGAAACCAGAATGGTTTATGATAACCGGGATAGAATGGTATTATCTCAGGATGGCAATCAACGAACCAACCATCAATGGCTTTATACTGGCTACGACAATTTGAACAGATCAATTGCATCTGGGCTAATCACTGATCCAACAAATTACAACAACCATTCCTGGCATCAACAACAAGCTGCCGGTAGTGGGTCATATCCCAATCTGGCTTCCTATACCTATCTCGAACTTTCCAATACCTTTTACGATGATTACGGCTGGCTATCCACTTATGGGAATCCGCTGTCTGCAACCCTAAATACCGATAACAACAGCCACCTGGCAACGGCAAGTGATTCACAATGGCCCTACCCACAGGCCATAGTCAAGTCAAATCTCACAAAAAATTTGGTAACAGGAAAAAGAGCTAAGGTATTAGGCACTTCAATCTGGTTGTACACAGTTAATATCTACGATGAGAAAGGACGAATGATACAGGTTAAATCAACCAATACCACCACTGGAACAGATGTACTTACCACCCAATATTCATGGAGCGGAAAACCATTAATTACCATTCAAAAAATCCACAAGCAAGGCTCCCATGCCCAAACCATTGTATTACTCACAAAGCTAACTTACGACGACTTGTTTAGAGTTGTCCGAACCGAAAAGAAAATCAGTAACTCCCTTTTAAACGCAGGGGCAATGCCTGACAGTTGGACGACCGTTTCCACAACCGAGTACGATGCACTCGGTAAAATGAGAAAAAAAGTATTGAGCCCGGCCTTCAATAATAATGCAGGATTAGAAACTCAAAATTTCGCCTACAATATCCGGGGATGGCTATTAGGTGTAAATCGGGATTATGTAAAAGATCAGGAAAACACCCAACATTTTGGGTTTGAGTTGGGTTACGATAAGCCTCAAACTCTGCTGTCAGGCACTAATTATTTCACACCCAGGTTCAATGGCAGTATAGCCGGAACAGTATGGAAGAGTAAGGGAGATGGGCAGAAAAGAAAATATGATTTTAATTACGACCGGACAAACAGGTTATTAAAAGCAGATTTCAACGAATATACAGGTGGTTCTTTCAATAAAACAGCGGGACTTGATTTTTCTGTTCTCATGGGTAATGGTGTAGACCCTGATTCTGCCTATGATTACAATGGCAACATCCAAAGAATGCAGCAATGGGGATTAAAAGGACTGGTAAGTTCTCAAATAGATGACCTGAGATATTCCTACCTCAGTTCTGGAAACAGATTAAAAAACGTCATAGACCTTCAAAACGATACCGCTACCCGAATAGGTGATTTTAGGAGTTCAAAGCTTTACATGACTACACTGGGTGGAGTAAAGACCAATTCCGCCATTGACTACAGGTATGACGATAACGGCAACATGACCAGGGATCTTAATAAAGACATTTTAGATGACACACAGGAAGCCATAGAATACAACTACCTCAACCAACCAGTAAAACTGCGCGTAAAAAATAAAGGGACCATAGAGTATGTTTATGATGCCTCAGGGACAAAACTTTCCAAAATCGTAAAAGAAACGGGCAAACCTGATAAAACAACACTATACCTCAGTGGAAGTGTATTTCTGAATGATACGTTGCAGCTCGTATCACATGAAGAAGGAAGAATACGAATGGAGGGAGATACTGCCTTGTACTATGATTATTTCATCCGGGATCATTTAGGCAATGTAAGAATGGTCCTTACAGAACAAGTTGAACCTTTTTCCGGTTATTACGCGACAATGGAAGATAGCCGGAGGGCTGTCGAGACTGAACTGTTCTCTCAGATTACAGAAACGAACGCCACTAAGCCGACAGGCTTTGATTCGGATAACAACAACCAGAAAGTAAGCAAGCTATTTAACAGTAGCGGATCGGACAAACGAGTTGGGCCAGGTGTAGTATTAAAGGTAATGGCAGGTGATAAGTTCAAAGCAGCAGCTAAAGGCTGGTACTTACCCGGAGGTACAAATACCACAACCCTTCCGGGGGCAGCCGCGATTGTTGGGGATCTTTTGAATTCGCTGATTGGAGGATTACCAGCAGGCGCTTCTAAAAGTGTTGCAGCAGGAACCGCAGGGAATACGGCACTCTTCGGCGTGTTGCAGAACTTTGTTACATCTGAGAATAGTAGTCCCGGAAGTCGCCCTAAAGCCTATCTAAACTGGATGGTACTTGATGAGCAACAATTTAAGCTGATAGACGGGAACTATGGTGCAGCACTCGTCCCGGAAATAACTGGTAGTATGGAGCGACAACTACTTTTATCTAATAACGGAAACGACATAGATATTAAGAAAAATGGCTACCTCTTCGTATATATCAGTAATGAAAGTCAGGGTAATGTTTATTTCGATGACATATCTGTCACACATACCAAGGGAAATATTTTAGAAGAAACACACTACTATCCCAGCGGATTAACAATGGCGGGAATTAGCTCGAAATCATTTGGAAAACTGGACAACAAGTTTGAGTTTAATGGTAAGGAAAAGCAGGATAAAGAATTCAGTGATGGCTCTGGTCTTGAATTGTATGATTTTGGCGCCAGGAATTATGATCCTCAATTAGGCCGGTGGTTCAATCAGGATAAGTTTGCAGATGTGTATGTGGCTCTAACACCTTATCAATATGCCGCAAATAATCCTACCAATATCATTGATGAAGCAGGGCATTTACTAAAAGACAAACAAGGAAACCTGATCGCTACTGCTACTGGAAATACATATACCCGAAATAGGGACTTCGATGTTAATGGTGTAACATATACGATCTCTGCAACCTATAATGAAGTGGTCGTATATACAGATAAGGGTACTCCTGTTCGTGCTTTATACATGGTAGAGCAGTATGTAGAACAAGCTGGTGGAGACCCAGTATCTAATGTTTCGAAGACTCCAATAGATGCCTCGCAGAACTGTCATGGGCTAACTTTTGCAGATGGCAAATTGGTTATTGTAGATGGTTCAAACAAAAGCGAAAGTGTCAACACGATACTC
Organism: Caryophanales bacterium; assembly: GCA_031554185.1. Classification (GTDB taxonomy): domain Bacteria; phylum Bacillota; class Bacilli; order JARBTR01; family JARBTR01; genus JAVBKE01. The sequence continues at coordinate 17,872 of JAVBKE010000056.1, read as the reverse complement.
GCTGAGGATGGGTATAGACAAGTTAGTAAGGTAGAGGACGCGACCGCTTTTGTGCAAGGCGACAAGAACATAGTGCATAGTGGACTAATAAATAAAGATGGAACAGTTACATCAGATCATGATTTAGAAAGCCCCCAAAATACCACATTAGCAAATGAGGAGAATCGCATTGATTCAAAACCTCGACTTTTTGAACGTAAGGAAAAAAATGGAATAGATACCAAAGTAGGAGATACAAAAAAGAATAAAGGGCTCAGAATGGTTACAAATGAGCAGGCAAAAGAAATTAGAAAAAAAGCTGGATTAAAAACAACAGAAGCTCCTGTTGGGGAACTTGATAAATACATAGATTATGAAAAAAAGAAAAAATAACCTGAAATTATTGATAGGAGTTGTTGTTAGTATTATGTTTTTTCATTCTTGCGCTTCAGGCCAAGGAGATGCTTTTACGGTTGAAAAGAAAGAATGCTTCTTTAAAAAGAAATATTCAGGAAGTAAATTATTAATCCACTACATCAAAGATTCCATAAGAAAGTCTACAAGCCCTTATAGTTATGGCTTAGATGATCTTGTTCAATTACCTGACGCTAAAAAATTGGAAATCATTGATCAATTGTTAAAATATGAAAATGATACGACAACATGTTGCCTGGATGTTATAGGTCGGGGCTACAATGGAATAGAAGGATGTAGAGGAGTTCCCAAGTCTAAGCGTTTCAACATACAAATAGATGCACTTTTTATGATTAATCGACTCGCTTGGCCTAAAATCACAGAATTGTACTCCTGTTACAATGTTCTAGTAGATACCCTTACGAATGAGGAAATAAATAATGACCCAAAAAAGATTAAACTTCTTTTCCAGGATTACCGTAAATGGTATGACGAATGCAAGGCTAAAGGAAAGATTGACAAATACTTTCCTTTTAATGATGGAAGGTACGCCTGGTTCGGTCAACGAAAAAGTTTATACCCAAAAGAATAACCATTTGTGACTCCCTTCACACTTCATCCCTAAAAGAATAGGAATTACTCACCATCTAAGAATGAAATGCCATTAAGATCTTTCAGATTAAAAATAATGCGGAACTAAAAAATAAATAGTTGCGTCACATTTTGAACCAGAGATATAGCGGTTTAAAAGGTTCAAAGAAAAGCTAAACACCACAAATACTATTAAACGAATCAAACTTCATCTCGAAGATTTCAAACATTGCAAATTTTTCTTCAATGGTCATTTTACCTGATTGCTTCACTTTATCAAGTGTATCAAAAAAATTGATGGCATTTGTATCAGGATAAACATCTCCTGGGAGGAAATCAGGAAAAAGCTTTTTACGAAAAAACCATTCATCAAAACCAGGCTTTTTGCCATCCAGCCCTCTAAATTTAAAAGCTTCAATCCCCATATTAAGCAGTGAAGTTCCAAAAGTCCGGAATGGACCAGAGGTTAGGTCTGCAATATTAAGTGTCATTTCAGAAAAAGTCGCCAGCTCCATATCCTCGACAAGTGGCAAATCTGAAGCATCTAATACCTTTTCAAGGGAATAAGCATCTTTACCATACTTATCTATGAGATTAATCATCATATTATAAAACCCATATCCAATATCAGCATTTTTAATCATTGCTAAAGCCCTTTGATCCCATTCTGGACCGTTCCTCATAGTATATTTCATTCTACTATGAATTTCTGATGGCATATTTAGCAATAGTGTTCCAAGAGAAGATGACACCTCATAAGCTTTAGGGATATTATTAATCCCATTGTGTGTTGCTATCAAATGAGCAACCACACTATAAACGGTTAAATCAGTTGAATAAAGCAACCCTTCCAGTTCCTTATTTATTTGCCTCAGTTGAATCGCTTTTTCAACTACATCATCCAACTGTGAAGCAAAAGCAATCCTAAAAGAATACTCCTCAAATATTGCATTAGACTCTAATACTGATTCAATACTCACAGGTACACGAGAAATTGGCTCTCCTTTTGAAGTAGCAAACTTCGTGAAGAGTATTGGTTTGTTATTTAAGACCTGACCGTCTAATCCAAATCTAACACCACAAGTCAAATTAAATTTCCATAAATCTTTGAAACCTCCTGAATGTTTCAAATAAACCTCACTATAATATTCATTAAACCTCTCTGAACTGTAGGCTAAATTAAGAAGCTTAATTCTCCAGAATTCGGCTTCATTTCCATTTGCCCATGCGTTCATTGCATTAAATAATAGAACTAAATTTTTCTGCCCCCATAAGGTCGAAATATGATCAATCCAATGCGCTAATTCATGACGAATTAGCGATACGACTTTATAGTTGTCAACTGTCATCTGGGAAAAGTCAATCGCTTTGAACTGTTCAAGTTTAATTGAATCAAGGAAGATTGTTAGATAAAAGGGATCATAAGAAGCAGCTGTAGTAGTTTTACGAAAAGGGCTTCCAAGAAGGCGATTGTAAAGATTGCTATTACTCATATTTAGGGTTTTCTCGTATTGTTTTTCTAGAACAGAATTATGGTGACTTTTCAATATAACTATTTAATTAATATTTTTTTTGACTTACTAGGTAAGTCTTCTACAAATATGGATTTTATAATTACCTGTATTGATGGATTAAAACCAATAACCTTGACCTTTCCTCTCTAGCAATTCTAGTTTGACCAAAATTTCCTATCAAGAACACCATATCATTTCTTTAGGATTACAATAATTGAAACATAGTCAATTCAATAAATCATCATTCACCTATCCTCCAACTTCCACCCATCATCATACAGTATAAAATTGGCCCGTCTTACTATGGGTTTCAGAAAGTCTTTGTTGGGAATTAGACTTGCAAAATCAGAAATATTGGAATAAATAATTTTATACTCAACCTGCGCCTCCTTTCCATCTCCTGAGGTTTGAATATTTGTCACTTCGACCAAATCCTCATCTGCTATTTTAACCTTTTGAATATTCAGCGCCCTGTCTTTTTCAGAAGTAGGTAGTAAATAAGGCGTTGCCTTGCTCGTAAAATGTATAAGCGGATCACCTAGATCTTTGAGTTTCTGTGTTCGTTGTACAGTCAGCAGCCCTTTATCTTCTAAGCCAGAGTCCAAAACCTTTTTTGCATGTTCTGGGTCAGCACAGTACACATCTTGATCAATGATTTTCGGAAAATTCAATTCTTCCTTTATTTGCTTATAAGCCATTTCTTTAGTTAGCTTTTCACTTCCACAGCATATTAACAACAAGGAAGAACTTAGTATTACAAGACTCCTTTTCATAGATAAAAGTTTGATTACATTATGAAATTACTAAATTTTAACACTGAAAAACTACTTGTTAATAATCAAATGGTGCAATGCCGGATCATTCATTAATCTGGTCATTTCGGCATTCTTAATCTCCTGTATATCTTGTTTAATCTGGAGGTAGTTTCTATTCACCATTGCCTCGTCGATCATACGTACAATTGGGATAGGCTTATACATACTCTCTTCAGCATTAATGGCCTCGAAATCATTCACAATCTGGCAATGAAAAGCCTTTAAGGCAATCTTTTGTTGTGGGGTGTCTGCTACCATCCCCACAAATTCCCCACTGGATAGTGCAGATATTTTGGAAGCAGGGACGGCATAATCGAGCTGCTTGCTTTTGCTAATTGAAGTATCCGAGCTATTAATCGAAAGGCTCGTCCTATCCTGGTTTATCTTTCCTATGCGTTCACTTAACTGTTTGGCACTGTCTCCAGAAACCTGTCCCGAAATAATATTGCCCACCATATTGATGATTACCTCCGCACTCTCCTTACCATATTCTTTCCGCACTTGCGCCACCTCCTGTAAACCGATAAAAGTTGATATTAGATTCTGCCGCCCGGTAGAAACCACAGTATTCAAATCTAGCGTCAAAGTGGGCCATTCATCCAAAACCAGGGCACATTTAACCTTGTTTTTCTGGTTGATAATTTTTAAAATACGATTGGTATAAAGAGAAAGGACAACTCCATAGGTCATAATTTTTTGCGGGTTATTACCCATACAAAGCACCACAGGATGTTCAGGATTATTAATATCCAGACTAAAATCATTGCCTGATAGCACATAATAAAGTTGGGGAGAAGAAAGCCTGGCCAATGCAATTTTTGCGCTCGCGATCTGCCCTTCCAATTGTTCAAGCGCATCATTTTGATAGGCCGTAATAAAGGGGTTAATCAAGCTGCTTACTGTATCCTCCATTGACAAAATTGTAAAAAGGGAGTTGTAATCGAGTTGGATGAGCTCCAATACATGGGGTAATGTACAGAACTCACCATTTTGGTACTTCGCCAAATACCAGATAATAGCCGTGACGAAGTTTATTGGGCTTTCAACGAAGAAATCCCCCTGCTTTCTCCCCCATTCCTTGTTTATTCCCAATAGAATGGTGCGGGCGGACTCACTCGCATCCGTAATATCGGTCATCCCTTTTGGATCGAAAACATTTCCCCGGTGAGAACGGGAAAGATCGTCAAAGTTGATGAAATAGCAGTCTGATTTTGCCTTGTACCTATGTTTATGCTTTAACCAGTGGTTGTAAGCTATAATAGATAGATCCGGGAATTTGAAATCATACACCAGCATAGTAAATGGTTCTGGTTTCCCCAGGCATTGGGAGATCACATGACGCAGAAAGAATGCCGTTTTACCTGACCCCGCCGATCCCTGACAGATCACTCCACGCTGCGGGGAGATCACATTCAGATAGCCATTATTCAGTTTATTCTTATACCAGAACCGGGTTGGCATGTTAACCGAAAACTCGTTTTCGATCAATCGGGTTTCCTGTGGAAATGTCTCATTTTCTGCATTGAAAATGTCATCTTTCAATCCGGCTTTGATAATGCGTGTTAGCAATGTTCCCCCACTCATGATGAGTAAAAACCCAATACCAGTAATGCCCATGTATAGCACTACCCTAGTCGCCATTTTCATACCGCCATGCAATACAAAGTAGCTGATAAAGTAGAGCAACAACCCGCAAAAGAGATAGGCCAAGGCAGTTCTATAATTGAGCTTTTCGCTTTTCCGTCCTCTGGCACCAAGTAAGGAAATACCAAGAAAAGCTAACGCGATCAGCTTCGAGTTGTGGAATTTCATGAATAACCCCGTCCGGTAAATGTTTCCCAATAACCGGTCACTAAATTCAGAAGTTATTCCTTCTGCTTTAAAAAATCCGTAACAATAATAATAACAATGTATCACCAATAGCGTAATGGCGATCAATCTTGTCATATCCAGGATCTTTCTAAGCGCCTGGTCGTTCTCTCCTGTTTGCATTCCCATAAGTCCTTGTTTTATTGATTACCTGACAAGCGGTTACGCCGCTTCTTTTTCTTCGATTTCCGAAAAGCGAATGGAACACCCTGGTAGGCATCTTCGGCCTGCAGCAGTGTTTCCAAAAGGGATTCATCCGACTTTCTAGCACCTGGGTCTCCTGTGATTTGGCTCTCCATAGGTTCTTTCTGAACGGATTGTTTAACCCATGATAAAGATGGTTGATTTGGACCATGCGCGCAGCGCTCAAGGAGGGCTTTAGCACTATAGGCTTTGCCCAAATCGCTCCCATTAAAAACAGCTTTGACCCTATGGTCGATGTAGGTTATACCATAAGTTTGACCGGCTTCGGATTGCCTCAATAGGGTTTGAATACCCTCCTTTTCCAGAGCCTTCACCAAATCATTTAATGATGCCTGGGGATACTTGATAAAATGAAGATCCACCGCATTTTTTATCCTTGATTTCAGGGGTTGCCGCTTGGCTGCATTGGAAAGGAATAGAGCCCCCAGATAGTTGAGTCCCGGTTTATTGTAAAACGAGCTGGCCTTGATCGGCACCCCAACGGGCTCTCCCTTCTGATCCAAAATCCGGTAGAGCAAGCCACCATTTTGGTAAACCCGGGAACCTTCCCGACACCGATCCGCTTTCACATTGTACAAACCCAAAACCGCATTTAGCTCAGGAATTGTGGTATAGTTATAGGATGTTAACACGCTTTCGAGCACTGCGCCAATAGCTTTACGGGATTCCACCTTTCCGTAAATAACCTTCTCCGCAAATGCTGATTTTTGTTGGTAGGGTTTTCTGCTCATATCCTCAGCCCTCACCAACTTATATATCATTTCAAGTTCCTTACGGGCTGGCTCCGACTTTCGGATACCAATATTATGGGTGTCGATACCTTTCCCATCAAAGCCTACTTTGACGGAAAGAATATGGATATGCGGGTGGCCAGCATCAAAGTGGCGGTAGACGAGATAGGGCTGTTCTCCAAATCCCAGGCGTTCCATATAAGCAGCGGCAATTTCTTTTAGCCTTTCATCCGAAAGTTTTTCGGATGGATCAAAATTTAGGGATACATGCACACTATTGGCCTTGATTCTTTCATTCAAAGAGGCCAGCTTTCCCAACATTTTAAACCTTGACGCTTGTGATAAATTCTCCAGCTCCCTGGGATAATTTTCCGCCGCCAGGCAAGTGGCTATCCCCTCCTTTACTTTATTCTCGTTGTAGTAAAAGTTATCGGAAAGAGCATCTTTAATTTTTATCCTGGCTACCATTTGGCATCGTATTTTTCTAAGAGTAATTGGATTGCTTCGACCTGCTTTAAAAGCAATAGCTTGTCATTTTCGTAATGATGCAGGAGGCTTACTATACCACCAGAATCCTGGCTATTATGCAGCCTTTTCACTAGCTGGTTAAAGTTATTCCCCAAGCCATTCAGCTCTTTTCGCAACCGGATAAGCTCTGCCATTAAGTCATCCAGAGAGCTGTTCCGATGGCTTGCAATTATGGGTTTACCCAGCAATACCTTCCTCGCATACTCACTCAGTTTACTGGTAGTGGTCTTCCCGAAGGCGGTCATAAGCTGATGATGCTCTTTGGGGTTTAGCCGCACGTGCAGCCATAAGGTGCGGTTGTTGTTCGTTTCATTCATCACAATACATTTTCATGTTTTGAACAATTTGGTGGCTTTTGCAACCCCGCCCACGAGTTCCGAGTAAGGGCGGCAAGATCCGGATGTGATACATCCGTACATCTTGCGGATTGCAAAACCACCTGCAATCTTCCAGCTATCAATCAGGAAAGCCTATTTTCGAGCTGACTTAGTCTTACCCCAAAAAGCAGCTGTATACTCTCTTCTTTGTGCTATGCAGTTCCAGACCTTATGACGATCCTTAGCTGACAGCAACCAGCAATTCATTCAGGTCTCCATACCCATTGTACAAATGGCTCTTATTACAGTAGCGTGAAGGGTCTTTTTCCTGGGCAATGCGACTGCAATTTTGTCCGCTGGCATCCTGGTTCATGAACAGCTCAACGGCATTATATCTTTCCATCAACGGGAAGGATCTTTCAAAAAAGGAAAGGGAATTTAGTACCAAATAATCACGCTTATGAAAGGGAAAAGAGTCAAACAATCGCAGGTACGATAGAAAATCGAAAAAACCTTCTACAACGCAGAGCGTATCAGCTCCGTTATTAAAAGTGCTGACAGCTTTAGGGGAACTGCTTAATTTCATAAAAGCATTACGTAACTCATATCCTCCGAGATCATTTTTAAAGCCCAAAGCATAATAGGTTTTACGATTGACGGTAAACAGGGTCTCGGTGCAAAAGCGATCTGCAAGGTCTTGTGGAATCTTTCTTTCTGAGAGATATTTAACCAGCCCATAAGATGCGATCGGATAATGATTCAGGATGGTAATTTTGCTGGGCGATTGTTCTGCAATCCAAAAGAAAGGTGATTGAAAAGAAAGGTCGGTACCGAATATTTGAAGTAAATCATATACCGAACAGTTAAAGAACAATACGCCAAAATCTACCAGGTTACCTCCCTTTCCTAATCCATGATCATACCATCGGTTAATGACCCGGTTCACTTTGAATGAAGCTGTTTTTTCAGCCCTTAAGGGAGAGAGATACCAATAATCAGCACCTCTTATTTTTAAGGGATTAAAACCAATTTGAGACAGGTAGGAAACCATGTCACAAGCTTTTAGTTCAGCAATAGTCATGCTGTTGTTGTTTCTTCTTTCCATCACCATTCATTTTCACTTTCAGATTACGAATCGAAATTATTCTGATTCGTTTGTATCACCAATCCTGAGCATATTTTACCTACCATTACAGTTCCCGTTTGCTCTATTTTTGTTGGAATTATTTATTGATCTAAAAATCCAGTGAGTTATGACAACAAGTGAAGTGGCCAAAGTAAAGGATACCGTCATGAGTATCCCAGGCATGATGGATGGGGTAAAAATCACACTGAATGTTTCGCGTAAAAACATTCTCCTACTGCATAGTGTAGTAGAACGTGGTTTAATATCAAAAGATGAAGGGGGTTCAGGTTTTGTAGGTAGCCTACCAGCTGATAGCGTGGAGGAAGTAAGGTCAATTGCAAAAGATATTTTGCAAAAGGCAGGCTTGATGGAACTAAGCGAAAAAATTAAAATGCTGGAGAAGGGAAAGTAGAAGCATAAAAATTTAAAAGCCGGTAATAACCGGCTTTTTTTATGACCTGTAATAAATTGAATTGTATCTTCAATAGGATAAGTTGTTAAGAATGAGCCAAAGCGAAAAATCTATATACAATATCACGTTGATCTGCACGAGGCATGCGCCTCTTGGTAAATGCAATTCTAACGAATTGTACCAAATTATTGAGGGTATAAACCCTGAAGTCATATTTGAAGAAATCCCACCCTCTTTGGTTGACAAATATTACCTACACAAAAGTGAATATAATTTGGAAACCAACACCATAAACGCATACTTAGAAACCCATAGCAACGTTAAAAATGTCCCTGTAGATTCCGAAAACATGCCCCCCGAATCATTTTTTCAAAATCATGAATATATGCTCAGGCGAGTAGAAGGTCTGGTGGATATTAACGGATATAATTATCGAAATCATATAGACATCTATCGCAGTCAGGTAGAAAGACATGGATTTGTTTATCTGAACAGTATTTACTGCGATACCTGCCAAGACGTAATAAATGATGCAATAGCAAATGGATTACAGGAAATAAATGACGACAAACTATTTCAAAGTTTTAAATCGTGGAAAGTCCTAAACGAAATGCGGGAAAACGAGATGCTCCAAAATATCATCAACTACAGTGAGACACATACTTACCGCCAGGCGGTATTTACAGTTGGTGCTGCACACAGAAAATCTATCATGCAAAAAATACAGGAATACGAAGGAAAAGTTAACATGAATTGGTCCTTCTATTCTTGTTAATGGGCCTTATCACACCTAATTGCCCATTCTCAATTCACCATTAACGACACCTAAAAAGTACGGTTATATTCAGTTCAAACAATCAGCGTTTTCTTTGGTTCTTTCTTGTCGCGCCTGACAAAGAAAGAACTGCCCGCCAGCGGCGGGCAATCCCAAGATAAAACACTTACCCTACCGGGATTGGTTGGGTTCTAAAATCCTTGAGGTTGAGAAAAAAGCCACGATATACAGTCAGCCCTTCCCGGAAAAGGTTCCAGAGCAGCGAAGCCCCCATGTTGGCCAGTGTGGAATTTATAAACAAGTCTTGTTTTTCAAGCGCTTCGGCCAGTGAGCAACTGGGTTCCTGGTTGTCCTTTTCAGCTTCCAACAGGTCTTTAAATTCTGCTGTCACCATTGGCAGCACTCCTATAGGCTCGTATTTTTTTGACTCCGGTTGTGCAACGGCACCCACCGTTGATAACACCACCTGCCCGGTTTGACGGCTGTTCCCACAATCCATCCAATACAGTGGCCTATCCCGCTTCCAGCTAGCCGATTGCTGAAGAATAGTGGTAATCACCGTTTCGATTTCAAAGCGGGTGGCAACACTATCTACACAACTTATATAAATATTGGCTTTGCCCGATTGTGGAAAGGTTTTGACTTTCTGTAAGGTGAACTTCTCGGCAACCGCTTTCCAGTTGGTACCGAAGAAACGATTCACCCGGCTAATAAGAGCTACGGACTTATTTAAATGCAGCTCAGCATCGGCAAACAACTGCCTTCCGAAATTAGCTTCCGTTACATCATCATCATCGTAAAGTACTATGTGCAGGCCGGGGTGCCCCAATGCAACCAACGAATGATTCATCCGTGCCAAAGCGGTGAGCATCTGAGAACCCGTTCCACCAGCACCAATCAGGTTTACCGTAACCGGGTTGGCTGGATTAAGGAGTTCTTTTGCTGCAAAATGAATGGGTGTCATAGTATCAAATCTTTAATGGTTAATCCACTAGGATGTAACTTACTGATGGGGAATTTTCGACGGGTATTTACAAGGTGTTGCCAGAGCTGAACAATATTGCCCTTTACCGGAGAAGTGTCACCAATAAGATGGGAAAAGTAGCTTTCAAAAAAATACCGCTCCCAATGGTCTATAAATTTTTCCAGTCTGCAATCTGATTGAATATCAATATCCACCGTGCCCATACATACGCTTCCGTTGTGATGGATATTGAAAAAAGGTGCGCAATACAGTAAGGCATCTTCCTGCAAGCTGGTACTATTTTTCAACGCAAAAACCTGCAAGCGATCTTTGGTGGCTTTCCATAGCAGGGCTGGCAGCGATGCGGTGCCCGAAGGAATGCCCAGGTCTTGGGCAAAAAGTAGTGTCTTCCTTTGTGCAGGTGTATACCACATAGCAAAACCCCGATTCCCATGATTGATGTGGAGTACATTTGGCGCAAGAATGCCTGTGGGCTGTAAAAAGCGGCGTTCTAGTTCAGTTGTTTGGTGGAGTGCCTTCGCCAATGCAGCACTTTCAGTAACCGTAAGGGGGTGTGCGCCATTCAAAAAGCCTGCTGCATTAATATCATGGGCTTCGACGTAAATGCCATTCACCCCACCCTTGTAAATTACCAACGCTTTTATAGGATGGTAGAGTTTGCCCAGACGGTCGGTGATGTTGTTGCTCATGGCAGGTGATTTAAAAGGTAACAAAGCTCGTGCAAGAGGTCAAAGACCTTTGCTTCAAATTCGAGGGTGTCTATGTCAACGGGGGCATCTGGCTTAAAGTCTTGCCGCATAACGGGTTCTTCGATGTAGGCCATTTCCTGCATTTCGGCATTGACCATTTGCTCCACCTGCCCCGACAACCACCCGCTGGTGTCAGCTACGAATGAAACATACTGGTCTATGTGGATAATGCCGTCCACCTGTTCGTCTACATCAAATGCGGGAATGTTGTCGTGGATTCGCCTTTTCGGGTACTGACGGTACAGTTCAAAGGCTTGTTCTGCCAGCCGTTTACAGGATTTATCCAGCTCGTTTCGTGATTTGAATTTATGGATTAGTTCCTCGGAATTGACGAGATGGTAAGGGCTTCTTATTCTGCGTAACATGATGTCACCATAATGCGCCGCGGCATAGAGTTCACTCACCATCTGGTTACCTTCCAGAGGCTCGTATTGCTCCATTTCCTCAAACGTCCATTCTTCGATCATGTCATAGTGGTAATTCAAGGCGGTAAACCCTTCCCGGTAATAGGGAATATCTGCCACCTGATAGAGATAAGCGCAAACCATGAGCAGCAATCGCCCGGCAGGGCGTGTACTGCGTTGTTGCAACAGGTGGTACAATGGAATGACAGGAATGTAATAAAGCGTCCGGTTCGTCTCCAGCGTACTCGACAGGGAAAGGAAAGTTTGCGCATCCTCCATCTGTATGGAAAGTTCAAACAGTTGCCCCGGTTTTTGTACCTGTATCAATTGTCGGCATATGTCCCAATGTGCCAGTAGAACATTACAGGGATAGGGCTTTTCGCAAACGTCCAATACCTCCAATCCCAACCGGGTGGATAACAAAGCAACGGAATCAAAAAAGCCTTTCTCTACCGCTTTGCGGTTTGAAGGGTGTCGTTCGGGTTCGCATAGTGGCAGAAATTGATGCCTCAAAAAACCATTGGCAATTGTTCCAACGGAACACTTCTTGTTTTGTTCCTTTTTATCTCCTGCGCTTCGGGTATTTCGTTTAGCCTTTCTGCGAATTGTAGTAGTGCCCTGTATAGTTCCCATTGTCTGCGGTTTAGTTTCTTAATACAATGTTGTTTGATTTCCTTTTTCATGGTGTTATCCTTTGGTTCCAATGGTGGAGACAAATTGATACAGTACCTTGTCGTTGCTGATTTCTGGCCCCCGAATTTTTGCGGTGGTCAATACCGGGTAGGTTTGAGCATAAAAGTTCAGTACCGCTTCAGGGCTAAAATTGGATGACGGGTCGGCCAGCTCCATGTCTTGGCCTTCGTGGCTAAATTGAAAAGCCCGTTCTAAAATGGTTGTGGTTATCATAGTTCATCATTTTCAAAGGTTTCCGCTTCCTCTACATTTTCTTCGGCTTGCTGTTCGGCTATGCCCTGTGGGGTTGATTCCGGCAGATCAGCAAACATGTCGGGTGCAAATTTTTGCGCCAGTTCGTTTTTACGTTGCCGGATTGCTGCCGCCTGCTCCGGGTAAAGGCTGGAATCCGGCACTTTTGACCATGCTTCCCGGTACTTGCCTTTGGCATCCAAATCGGCTACCAGCTTCATCGCTTCGGCATACTTGCGCTCCTCTTCGGTTGTCGGTTTAATCGTTGCTAGTGATGAGGCGGCCGTTTTTGATTGGTCTGCCTGCTTGCGTAATTGTTCCTGTTGTTTTTGATAATGGACAAGATTGGTTATCAGTCCAGCGGTTTGCTGTATGGGTTGGGTAATGAGGGTAAAAAAGTCAGCGTCCAACTCCGCAGGTGTTCCGCCCAGCGTAAGCGGAGCTAATTGTTCCCCCTGTTTGTTGCCGTTGCCCTCGTCATAATAACAGACGGATACCGTTAATCTATCGGCTCCATCTTTAGCGATGATGATTTTGAGATTCCCTGCGACCTGCATGGAATGAATATTTTGAAAGAATTGCATCGTTGAAGATTTAATATTTTAGAAAATAGTATTTAGCCAAATAGGTAAAACCAAAGTCCGGCAACTATTAGCACATTCGCTACCCCAATGAATAGCCACTCCACCCAAAGGGTGACCAGCCCTTGCCCGTACTTTTTAAAATGTTGCAAACCACCCAGCCCCCGGCGGCTGAACCGACGTCTGCCGATCTGGTAACGGATCAATAGTCCCGCTATCAGCAGCAGGATTCCGAAAAAGGGCGGCGATAAACCCATACTAGAGATGATGTCCAATGTGTTATCCATCATGGTTATTCGTTTTAGTAGTAAGCTCCTGTTGTAGCTCCAATAGTTTTTGGTACAAGTCCGTCCAATACTTTTGTCGTTCGGGCATAGGATGGTCAACGCAGGTATACCCTTTAAACTCCTTTGCTTGCCTTATGGCGGCGGGCAGATCGGTTACCCTGATCTTTACCCCGTACAAGTCTGTAACTGTCATGACTGTGGCTTTAAGCGTGAAAAAGGATTGCTACCATTGCGGTGAATTTTTTATTGTCGCAATGCCGTTCGGCATATTTAACGGTCGCATCAATAACAAACATGACCACCGGCATTTCAAAAAGCTGATCACAAAAGCAACGTCTGCGTTTAGCTAGATTTTCACTTCCCGTATTTAGGATGTCTTGCGTATTCTTTGCCAGTTGCAGCCAATAATCGAAAGTGAATAAGCCAAAACCCCACTCTTTCCGATGGGTTTCCTCATTGGAGATGATATAGTCACAGTAGGAATTGATGCCAGTTAGCAGTTTGGGAATTTCTTGCGGAAACAGGTCAAAAAGCAAGGCAGCTTTGTCAGTATTGAAAAATTGATGAAGTGCTTTCATTTTATTTCAGTTTGATGTGATGATTAAGGGTAGGCGGCATGTGCCGCCTACCCACTGGATTAGTTTAACAGTAAAGCGGCTGCGCCTTTTTTGTCAAAGGCCATACACAGGTTAAATGCCTGCTGTCCTCTTAGCTGGCCATTGCCACCCAAAAGCAGAGATTTTACCTTAGCTTCCTCGTCGTTATAGGTGCGTACATTCTGGAAGTACCCCGTCACGGCGTTATAGGCTCCGAACAATGTACCCTTCGTGGTTTCCATTAACTGGCTTGGGCTGGTCATGGCATACTCAAAGGCACTGTTGGTCATGTTCTCAAAGCAGGTAGAAAGTTCCTCGTCGTTGCCTTCGAGAAGGTTTTTCATTACTTCCTTTCCGGGCGCCAGTGCCATCTGAATAAGGCGTTTTACTTCTTTATCCGTGATGGATATTTTTGTCCAATGGTTAAATACCTGCTGGAGCTGATGGGAAAGTGTATTTGAAATGCCCATCACCCGGTGCGCTTGCTCAAGCCGCTGTTTTGCGTTAGCCGTATGGCGAATGCGTATGGTGTTGGTCATATCCTTTAAGGCCGCATTAAGGGTATTTTGGCAAACGATGCGGATAGGCGTAAATGCTGCAGTAATACTTCCACTGCCATCGTGGGAGGTTGTAAGAAACAGGTATTTTTCGATCAGATCATCGCCCCCAACCCTGATATAATCCGGGAGCTTTGCAGTAATAAAAATCCGCTCGCCTTTGCCCAATGCTCCGGCAGTCTCGTATAGAATACCGCTATCATCTCCTACGATACTGTCGAAGAAAGAAAAAGCATCCCTGTTTTGTACTACGTGATAATCTTTGCCCACTACGCCCAACACCGATTGGTTATCGTCCCGGATGGTGGCGTAAAAGCCGGGTACCTCAATAGCTGTAGCATCTATTAACGTACCTTCTTCGTCAATGGTAATTTCTTTGCAATTTGTATACAGGGGCGTTTTCAGTACCTCATAATCCAGCCCGGCAAATTTCATTGCTTCTTTACTGGTTGGGTAATTGCTTACAATCTGGCCTAAGCCGTGCCATGCCTTTTGTTGCACAGAAAAAAAACTAAACTGTCCTGTGGATTCGTCAAAATTGAGATTATGTGCCATGATAAAATTGTTTTAGTAGATGATAAGGGAAAAGATTAAAAGGGTAAATCGTCGGTTGTCGGTTGAGCGAAACCATTTGTTGTTGCAGCGGGGGAACCTTCCGGCTCTTGTTTGGGAGCATATTTCACAACGATAATTCGGGACACCCTCAAATTCAACGAAGCCCCGGCTTCTCCCGTATTACTGGTATAGGCTCTTGCGTTTGCCCTTCCAGACAATTGAACAATTGCCCCTTTACGCAATACTTTGCTAACGCCTATGCTAATAAAATAGGCACAGCTAAAAAAGGTAGAAAACTGCTTGCGCTCGGTACTGCCTTTAGGCTTGTAGCTTTCTTGCTCCACAATGGTGAAGCTGACAAATTCGTTGCCGCTTTCCAATGTTCGGATTTTGGCATCTGCGGTTACTCGTCCTGTGATTTCCATGATGAAACTTTTTATTGGTGATTAAATCGTTTCTCTTTTTTACCGCCTTCCCGCTAAAACATTTTTTCAAAAGAAAAAACGGAAAAAAAGAAAGCACAGAATGGGTGGCCGAGAACAGCCAAAAGGAAACGGAATAAGTCCCCTAGGGTGAAAGGCAGTGAGGGACGAGCTGGCTTTCATTATGCCGTAGTCTTTTGGCCACCTCACAACAGGTTAAGTAATACGGACACCAACTTCGCTGCCCTTTTTAGCCGTTTCGATTGAAAAACAATGATGCGTTGATGGACATCATTTTCATCCTATCAATACAGCGAAAAGAAGTTCCCGTTAAGGATTGCAGTGAAAAGCCCGCAGCGGTTACCAGTAAAACGAAAATGAGCGAGGACTTGAAACGGAAAGCCTGGCCGCAAGGAACGGCCCCGTATCAATTATATTGATATTTATGTACTTTAGAACCTTAGCATAAGCATATGAAACGACCAGCATACACTCCTAAAAAGAAGTGCACACGAACATACCCCAGGCGCACGCCTATAAAGTTTCTGGCATCAGTGCATTAACCCAATTGTATTTAACGGGTATCCGTTCATAATAAGTCATAACAATGGTGATGTATCGCGACAATCATATATGTTTTTACTAAGAGTGCGGTACCTGAACTGGATCAATAGTGCTATCTGATCATTAACACCATTCCTTCATTCTATTCATCCGCCTGGTATCATTGGCCGCACCACCCTAATCAACAGTTTGTTTTTATATTATTTTTTTTCAATAATCCAAGTGGTAAAAAACCACTTTTTCGATGGGTAAAACCACCCAAAAAAATTTGCACCCCTAAAAAACGGTTGTAGGTTAGCACTTGTAAAAAACGACAATGTGAAATTATATTCCATATCGCTTTTTTAAACTGACATTATGGTTAGGGTGCAATGGATAATTCAACAGATTCCGATTCTTCGGAAGAAAAGTAGGCGGGATTTCAGGGTGGAAAAAAGGTTAAGGGAGCGCGTTAAAACCCTCCACCCTGATAAACCCCGCCACCATTGTTATAGATATGTATTATGAGCAGAAATGCATGTGCCAACATATAAATAATTCATGCATCTATTATTTCTGTAAGCAGTATAGAACAAGTTCTATTATTTCAATATACCGTTTAAAAACGGTTGATTGGGAATATCAAGGGGTCTACCTTCGCAGGTCATTTTAAAATAGGTAAGTATTGGCTGCAGCGTAACTATGCGGTGCTGCGTGAGCCCCATTACTTTATCGAAGGTCATTTCATTTTGATTATTTTTTTAAATAAAAAAAATGCATCCATGAAAAAAAAATTATACTTTAGGTCATCCATTAACCACCACTTCCCAACTCGTGATGGAAACTTTCAGATAGGCGTGACGATCTAGTCGTCACGTGAAAATCGTTTTCTATGCGTTGGAAATTTTCTTTTGGGTTGGTGGTCTGCTTATTCACCTCACTCTTTTCTCGGGCACAATACATGCAGGTTGCATCAGACAGTGCAACTCCTGTATTTAATGTTGTTCAAGCCAACCGTTACCTGACCCGTAAAATGAAAGATTTGCAGCAACTCGCCAATCGCGAGCAGCGGCAAACCAGGAAAGTATTGTTACAGCTCACCCGTAAAGAGCAGCGCTTACTCAAAAAGATTTCTACAACAGACACGCTTCTGGCTGCAACGCTAAAAAAGGGAACTGTGTCCTTCGATAGTCTTTCCAAATCGGGCCATGATAGCATTAGCCGCAAAACAGTAAATCTATACCGTTTTGGTACTTCAGCAGTTGATTCCCTAAAAAGAATGGCCAGCTTCATTCAATCCAAAACAAGTTCCGTTAGCGACGTATCGGTACCAGGGTTTATGGATGGACAAATTGCAGAGCTTTCTAAACTACAACACCAATTGGATTACAACACATGGTTACAAAAACAAATCCAATCGCGTAAGCAACAATTGCTGCAATCTGCCGCCAACATAGCGGGCACCAGAGGTTTACTCAAAGGCATAGACAAACAGGCTTATTACTACAATCAAAAGATAAAGGGCTGGAAAGCGATGGCTTCTGATCCCGATGCATTGGAACAAAAGGCGCTGGACTACTTAAAAGGCATGAAGGGATTTGAGGAAAACCTCTCCGGGCGTGGCCTTGGTTCAACAAGCGGTAATAACGGCAACACCAGTATGCAGGATGTAAAGGCAGAAGACCTGGAAAAAATGGGCTTCCAGACCCGCAGCCTGGTTACTAAGTCCATCGACCAGAAATTCGGGTTGTCACAAAATCCCGATGCACTCAAAAGCTTGAATGAAAAGTTGCTATCCAATACCCAACAGTTTACCCAATACCGCAACCAGGTGACCAATCTTAAAAAACAAGCTACTGGTTTACGCAATATTGAAAAGCCTTCCTTTAAAGTAAATCCCATGCGCGGTCTCCCCTGGAAGCAACGCTTAGAGAAAGGCATTACCTGGCAGGTAAAGCCGGCAACCAATATCCAGCCTTCGATACTCGACCTCG
>JAVBKE010000074.1:0-6389 GCA_031554185.1 Caryophanales bacterium | reverse complement strand
TCTACTCGCGTGCTAAAGACACTTCTTAAACGGGCGTCCGCAAGCAGAAACTACGCTCTTTCGTATAACCCCTCGGTGTGACTTCGTCACTTTCGGCCTTCTACGAGATGCTTCGTTTCTAATCGCTTGCTAAAGCACCTTATTAAACGGGCGTCCGCAAGCAGAAACTACGCTCTTTCGTATAACCCCTCGGTGTGACTTCGTCACTTTCGGCCTTCTACGAGACGCTTCGTTTCTAATCGCTTGCTAAAGCACCTCAATAAAAAACGCCTCATCCTCAAAAAAGGACGAAACGTATATCTCGCGGTACCACCTTCATTCCAAAGTAAATAAACACTTTGGCTCTTCATTAATTGGTAACGGACGTTTAGCTCGTAGTCATATTGTGAAACTTTCACAATATCTGCTGGTATGTAAGTCCGATTCTCCTTATTGATAGGGGCTTTCGTCTCCATCATTCACGAGAACAGCTCATGGGTGACTTTCTATGAATCCCTTCATAAGAAACCTCTCAGCTATCAGTTTCTCTCTCTTTATGGGTGATCATATACTCTTCCCAATCGTAGCTTTTATTTTTTCTATCATAAAGAAAAATACCGCATTTGTCAATTTCACAAAAACAGAAAACATGAATAAAATAGGAACAAAGGATTGGTGACGTGCTTATGAAAAAATTCAATAAGTTCTCTTTTCCACCATGGGTGAGAAATATCCGTGATATCGCTAAGCAATTTATCATTCCATTTTGCATTTTCCAAGGCATTCGGACGTTCTTTATTCCAACAACAGTAGACTTATTGTTCCTCATCATTCTCATTTTAATCGCAATGGCTTTTAAACAAGAAATGATTTAATCACTCATGTTGCACTTGCCGCTGCTGCTTCTGCCGCCTGCGCTTGTGCAGCTTTCGCTTGCTCAATTTTCATGATGATGTACTCAGCATTTTTTAATAACCAGTATTGTGCTTGCAATTTTCGACATAAATCCGCCTCAGACTGGTCGCTTCTTTTATGAAAAAATTCTTCGACAACTCGTACACAGTTTTCTGGACTTGCAAGATAGCTTGCGAACAGTGCTGACTCGCTCTCTTTCCATGGGAAAAACTGATAGTAATGGTTCAGAAGCTCCAGTACATCGTCTGCTTGTTTTGGATAGGTTTTCAATTGGCTAATGACAAATGGCAATATATCAAAATGAGGAGCCGCTTCATTCGCTTCTTCCATATTAATAAAATGCCCATACCCGTTGTCGGAATAGAGAAAATGATGGATCGACACCTTTCCATGGGTGATCACTGTTCGCATTTTCTTTTCATCTTTTGTTTGCTCCTGCCAATCATCCAGCTTCAGAATCGAATAGTTCATCGCCTGTAAAATGTCATTATGATAGGCTGTATACTGTAATTCAAATGGAGACATGTACCATTTTTTTTCAGCCAGACGGAGAAATTCTTCTAAGAAGCTCTTTTGCCGTTCCCATCGAGATTTCGTACTTGTATAATGCTCCTCACGCTCTTCGCTGGCTATTTCTTTATCCTTCACAGATAAAGTGTGCAGACGCGCTAATTCTCGAAACATTTGCTTATGCCGTTGTTCATTTTCTCCTTGCACTTCGTCTGGCAGCCAAGGCGTGAGGTACCAAATTTGATTCCCGATGATGACACCATAACTCTGATTTGTTGTTGGGAATACTGGAACAATACGATTATAGCCTTTTTGGTACAATGCTTGAATTCGCTTAACAAATTCAATCCCTGTACTGGCTGGAATTGATTTGATTCCAAAGATACCGTTATTGGTGTACACTTTTATCACTTTACCAAGTTCTTCGTAAAACTCCAGCCGCAATTGATAATTCTCTAAATACTGGCGTACCATTGCCTCATTTATTGCCACAATACTCACTCCATTGCATTTGAGTAGAAAATAAACAGCAGAATATTCTGCTGTTTATAATGCTTAATTAGGGATGTAAAGAATGCTACCTTCAACAATTTGAGCATTAGGCTGTAAACGATTGTAGCGTGCAATCTTTTGCGAACTAATCGAATATCTCTCAGCCAAATTCTCTAACGAGTCTCCACGCTGAACGATGTAGACTTTCAAACAGGTATTCGCCTCACTACGCGTTGAAAAAATATCAGAAACAGTCGAGACTTTTGGACCTTTAGCTGAGGCGTCATTAGCACTAGCTAGTTCATCGAACACAAGCGCTGATTGCGCCGGATCAGTTGGTTGCGTCGCTGGTTGGGCACTCAATTTAGCCTCTACATGAAAGGTCTCTTCTGCTTCACTCTCTGACTCTTCATGCGAAACGGTGAACGGAAAGATTACTTGATCATATGTGTCGGTTTCTTCTTCCAAAGCAAGTTCACGGTAAAGCAGTTCTTCTGTCTCGTCTACTTTCGCATAAACATCATGATGCTCTTCCTCTTCTTCTACATCATACTCCTCTGGCGTAAAGGCAAAATGAATTTCTTCTCCCGCTTCATTATGCTGTTGTAATTCTGTATCTATGTCTTGTTCTAAACGAACTGAATATTCTTGTGCCAATTCTCCTACATCCTCTGCTTCATATTCTGATTCAAGAGCCTCTTCTTGATATGATTGCTCTTCCACAGTGTGGTCATCTTCTGGCGTGGTTGCGAGGTCTGCTTGATACGCGGTATATGCTTCCTCAAGCTCTGCTGAAACCGCCTCACCATGCTCTTCATATGCCTCACTACTTGGTGGTTGCTCTGCATGATAATGCTCTTGTGACCAGCTCGCATATGGATTCGCTTGCTCAAACTGCTGTGATTGTAATTGCATTTGTTGTTCTTGATATGCCCTATAAGCTTGTTGCCATGCAACTTGCTGTGCTGTTAAATCATTTTTCCACTGTTGCACCTCCGGTACGGGTTGTTGCTGGCTTGGCGCAATCAGCTGCTGTTCAAAATAACTTGGAGGTGTTTGACTTCCTCCTTGCCATGATGACAGCTCATTTTGCTGTACAGGATTTGCCTGCCAGTGGGGAGTCTCTGATGGTGTGGTTGCCGGTCCGTGATATATTGGCGGCTGCACCGTGTTCGCTGACCACTCATTCTGTTCCTGATGCTGGGTAAAGCGCCACTCGGGTGGTTGCGCCTGTGGCGGTTGATAAGGCTGTTGCCAACCACCTTGCGTACCTTGAAGTGGTGATGGCATTGGCCCGGGCTGAACGTTTGGAGCATATGGTGCTGAATCTAATGCCTGAGCTCCTCCCTGTTGATAGGGTGTTCCACTTTGCCACTCATTTGGTTGCTGATACGAGGGTGCTAATGGCGCTTGATACATAGATTGCTGAAAACCTTGCTTATTTTGTTGTACCCCTTGCCACTGCCCTTGTTCTGGTACGGAAGGATAGGACTGCTGATGCGGCGACTGCCACTCACTTTGTTCCCCCTGCTCTTCACCGCGCCATTGTGATTCTGGCTGATATTGCGGTGGCACAAATGATGCTGGATTTTGATGCAATGCCTGTTGATCTGCCTGAAGTTGCGAAGGATATTCTGGCGCTTGATACGGGTGATACTCCCCATGCAAACCTGTTTGCCACTCAGATGAATGCGTGCCTTCCGAAGCATAACCCGATTGATCCTGTGCATGTAAGGCCTGAACCCCCTGCTGCTCATGTTGCCATCCCTCTGGTTCTACAAAAGCTTGTGAACCAGGTTGCTGATACGCAGATAAAGTTGCTGCATCCTCTAATTCCACAAACTGGGTTTCGCCCGTCTCACATGGTTGCGTACTTGATACATCAACATTAGTAAGCTGACTCGGCAACGACGCTTCATGCGTATGTTTGTTAAAAGTTGTATATGGGGCTGGAATAGCTTCCCCTCCAGTTGTCTGAGTGGGATTAGAGTCAATTTTTTGAGGAGATCCCTGTTCGTGACGTGCATTAGCATCTCTTGCCTGGACAGATTCAGTCTCTACCTCAGTGCCAAACTGAAAACCAGCATAATCGGGCTGTTGATAGCTTTCCAATGTATGCAAATCAGATACTACTTCCTGTTTTGCCTCTGGTAATGCATAATCTGCATTACGCGCCAAAAACGCTTCCTCTTCTTCAAGCGTATCCTCTAACTCCGCCACGACATGTAGCTCGTTTGACTCCTCCAAAAGAACCTCTCGCTCATACACACCGTTAATATAAAGCTCCGCACAAATATGTAAACAGCCATCTTCATCGATCGTACAATCCAATGTCTGTACACCCATATTTAGTTCCTCGCCACTACGAACGCGCTCTGCTGGAATTGTAATGTCTACTGGAAACGCATAAAAAAATCGACAATTGCTGCTTCCTTCGCATGGCGTAACAGATGCACAATTTTGCACCGCATAAAAATCCGGCTCTTCAGTCTCTGTACTACATGGGACATACTCGCCAACTAGCTCTAAAGTACCTCTTAAAATGATGTATTGATCAAACTCATGGCAAGTCACACTTGGCTCAAGGGAAATCGATAAAACTTCACAAACCTCTTCGCCCTTTTGAAAATGGACATCCTCTTCTAATGAAAACCGTAAACAGTTTTGATCTTCGCTCATACTTTCCCCTCCACATAAAAAATCATTAGGGCACCACCTAGTGCGTCCCCTAACTCAGACACACCCTACTAACATTAAAAAATTCCTCTAACAACTTATGAGGCTAGGGAGCCATTTATGAAAACAAGTTGACGCCTTTTTTTGCTTTTGTTAGAATCAAGTAACTATAAAAATAAACCAGTCTAATAATGTGTTGACAAAGTTATTCGAGAAAGTAGGTTTAAAGCTTTTCCGAAGATCTCTGTCAACACATTTCTAGCAAATTTTACAGATAAAAAATAATAAGTTGAGGTGCAAAAGATGAAGGAATTAGTCATTGTTTTAGATTTTGGTGGGCAATATAATCAGTTAATTGCCAGAAGAGTACGAGACTTACATGTGTATTGTGAGGTGCTTCCCTATGACACACCGATTACTGAGATTAAAAACCGATCTCCAAAGGGGATTATTTTTACAGGTGGACCTAGTGTGGTTACAGACGCAAATGCACCGATTGTTGAAAAAGAATTGCTTGAAATCGGTATCCCGATTCTTGGAATTTGTTACGGTTGCCAAGTCATGGGACACCTGCTTGGTGGGACGGTTGAAAAAGCAACGCAAAAAGAATACGGCAAAACAACGATTCAATTTGATACAAATAGTAGACTTTTCTCAGGGCTTAATGCCGAAAATATTTCTTGGATGAGTCATACCTACTATGTTAGTACACCACCAGAGGGATTTGATATTATTGCTAGCACAGACACTTGCCCTGTAGGCGCGATGGCGAACGATGACCAGAAACTTTATGGTGTCCAGTTCCACCCAGAAGTTGTACACACACCTCAAGGCAATGATATTCTAAACAATTTTCTTTATAAAATTTGTGGATGTAGTGGCGATTGGATTATGGAAGATATCGCACAAAATACGATCAAGGCATTACGAGAAAAGATTGGTGACAAAAAAGTATTATGCGCACTATCTGGTGGTGTTGATTCTACCGTTGCAGCAGTACTTGTTAATAAGGCTGTTGGGAAGCAACTCACTTGTATTTTCGTTGACCATGGTTTGATGCGTCTTGACGAAGGCGATCAAGTTGAAGAAATTTTCCGGAATCAGTATGATATTAACCTAGTTCGTGCCAATGTCGAGGAGCAATTTTTATCTAAACTGACAGGCGTTAGTGATCCAGAAACGAAGCGAAAGATTATAGGTGAAGAATTTATCCGTGTGTTTGAAACAGAAGCAAAGAAAATTGGTACGGTTGACTTCCTTGTTCAAGGAACAATTTACGCTGATGTGATTGAAAGTGGTACGAAAGATTCAGCTGTCATTAAAAGTCATCACAATGTTGGCGGCTTACCTGATGCAGTGGACTTTAAAGAAATTATAGAGCCGCTGCGAGATTTATTTAAGGATGAAGTGCGTGCTTTGGGAAGAACTTTAGGGATTCCTGACGTTCTTGTTGATCGCCAACCCTTCCCTGGACCTGGACTTGCAATTCGAGTGATTGGTGATATTACCAAAGAAAAGCTAGATACATTACGTGAAACTGATTTTATCTTCCGTGATGAGATTGCTAAAGCAGGACTTGATAAGGAAATTTTCCAATACTTCACTGTGCTGACGAACTTGCGGAGTGTTGGCGTTATGGGTGATGAGAGAACCTATAGCCATACGGTTGCACTGCGCGCTGTGAGTAGCGTTGACGCGATGACAGCAGACTGGTCTCGTATTCCATATGATGTGCTAGAGAAAGTTTCTGTGCGGATTGTTAATGAAGTGCAGAATGTGAACCGAATTGTATATGATATTACTTCTAAGCCGCCTGC
>JAVBKE010000160.1:0-2757 GCA_031554185.1 Caryophanales bacterium | reverse complement strand
ATTGGTATTGATTGCAACATCATTGAGCGCGCCAATTGTCCCTGAGTTACTTAAAGTACTGTTGGTTGAGTGAGCAAGGTCGGTGGTATGGCCTAGAGAAACCCCACTGGCGTTTGCGCCATAGCCACCAAGAATGTTGGCATTTGCGCCAATTTCTATCACGTTGTTTTTTGATGCAGCCATGATGGCTGTATTGTTTAGTCCGTGTGCTTTTACGTTGGCCGCTGCACCAGTAGCGCCTATGGTGATATTGGCTTGTGTGCCTGTTTCACCAGATAGATCATCCCATGCAGCAATGCTGTAGCCCGTATTTGAGTTTGCAGTTTGTAAATTGCCTGCATCGTAGTCAATACGAGCTTTGCCGGCAGAACTTAAAGCTTCCAGAGCCACATGATTTTGGCTGGTGCTTGTCAGCGCAGCGAGATCTTCTGCTACGGTAATGTTGCCACTTGCTTTGATGGTGGCATCACCAGCTGTTGCACCTGTGCCTTTTGCGGCAGCAAAAATACCATAAGCTGATGTGTTTATGCTGGCAGAGGCGTTACTTGTATTGGTAATGTTGCCAGTGTTGGGAATAGAAACTGAGCCTTCTGTGGTTCTGCCATCTATACCTGAAACTGAGCTGGTACTTAGAGTCGCGCCAGAGACGGTTAAATCGCCTGTATTGGCTATGCTGACGTTGCCTTTCGCAATATCGGTTAAGATCGCTGTAGCACCAGAGCCTTCTGTTTTGATGGCTCCTGAATTATCAATCAGCGTAGCGCCGCCGCCAGAGAGGGCAATGACACCGTGCGCAGCACTGCCAGTGGTGTGTACTGTGCCAGAATTGGTAATGGATACTTGCACATCGCCAGTATTGTAAATGCCTGCCGCTGATGATGAGGCTCGTACGCCTAAGCTATTGACGCCTTCTGTGGTGATGCTGCCTGTATTATTGACTGTCACAGAGCCTGAAGTGGTTCTGGCGCTGATGGCTTGAGAGTTGGCAGTAGATGCTGCTGTAAAAATATCAGATGCATTATCAACAAGGGTGTTACCTGTAGCCGCTATAGCGACAATAGCATGTGCGGTACCAGCAGAACCCGCTGTAGAAATGGTGCCGCCTGTTGTTTTGACTGATACATTGCCTGATCCATCTGTTTGAATGAAGATGCCATCAGAATTACCGCCTGTTACGGCAATGGATGGGCCATCATAAATAACTGAAGTGTTGCCACTGGTATCCGCTGACATATAGCTTCTGATGCCAGAAGCGTCACTGGCAGATGCAGATCCTGCTGTTTTAATTGTGCCACTTGCATGAATGTCTATATTGCCAGCATTGGCTGTCCTACTTTCTGTATAAATCCCATGTCCATTAGCGCCTAGGGTTTCAATATCTCCAGTAGAAATAATAGAAGTGTTGCCTGTGTTATTTAATGTTCGGATACCCGTTGAGGTGGCGCCATTTGTTGACATGTTACTGCCACTATCAATTGAAATATCCCCACCCTTAGTGCTGCCAGTATTGGCGGCATAAATCCCAGAGGCATTGTTTGTGACTGTGCTGATGGTTGTGTCTTGACCAGTTTTGATTTGAATTGAACCATTTTGGCCTGATGTTGTGGCTCTGATGCCGCCTGCTGAAGTACTTGCTGTGGCAGATGAGGTTTTGATAGAGCCAGAACTAAAATTGACATCAATGATGCTGTTGTTGCCTGTGGTGGCTAAACTAATGGCGTCTCTATTATTAGAGGTTGTGCTGCCGGCTTGAATGTCACCAGAAATATTTACGGATAATGTTGTGTCATTGCCTGCTGTTTTCCCAAAAATAGCTGAGTTACTGGCAGTTAGATTGCCAGTAGAAGTAATGCTGATGCCACCATTTACGCCATTACCTGTACTCTCAGCATGAATCGCATCTGCTTTCGAATTCGCAGTGCCGGCAGCAGCTGTAATTGAGCCTGTATTGTTTATGGCAACTTTGCCACTAATGATGTTGATGCCGTGTGCAGTGTTTACTGAAGATGTAGAGGTTGTTTTGGTGTTAATGAGACCCGCATTGTCTACAAAAACAGAGCTGTCTCCACCGATGTTGGCCAAGATGCCTGATTTGGTGGTTGTGGTTGTGACATTAATGGTGCCCGTTGCTGTATTGTAGATATTGATAGAATCTCCCACAGAGAAGGGTACTGATGGTTCTAATGTATTATTCAGGCTGCCTGAATTGGTGACATCAGGTAATTGTGCTGAGTGTGCGCCATGGTATGAAATACCTAAAACTATTGCGGCAGCTATAGGAGATAGACGAACGGATGTGTGTTGTTTCATATTGATTCTCATAAAAATAAAAAAATGTTTGTAATTTGTTAATGTGATTTGGTGGCAATAAGTTTTGCTCTTTATTAAATTTGGTTCATAGCTCATATATTAGATGTAGGAAAGCTCTTAAACCCGTGTAAAAATTCTTAGGTTTGGCTAAGAAATGTATGTGAATAAATAGAATGATTCAGAAAGTAGGGAAATCATAATCACCAAGAAAATAAGAGAAAAACATTAATGCTGCCTGAAAGATTGTTACGAGAAAGAGTTCCACATTACATTGCAGTAATGTGGAACTCTTTGGTAAGTATTAATTAGAACAGTTTTTTGATGCCGACTAAGCCACCAATACGACTGAAGTTTTTATCACCCCACTGACCGCTGACGTGTCCCCAAAGCTGTACACCTTTGCCAATTTCACCTTGTAATCCAAGTTTGGCTTCTAGAAGGTTATCT
>JAVBKE010000240.1:0-2643 GCA_031554185.1 Caryophanales bacterium | reverse complement strand
CAGAGAAACTATCTGCCCAAACATAGCCACTACCATCGTGATACTCACTGTAAACGGCTGGATTGACGCGAGCCTTTGCCAGTTCTGCCAGTTCCATATCGTCAGGGAAGTAAATCTGTTTGATACGGGTACCAGAAAGATAAAAGTCTTTCCCTGCAATCGGCTGATTTAACTTAGCCAATCCAAAGTTGTTAGTGACAGCATTACGTGCACAAGCTTTCCCTGCTTTCTGTCCAATCGTGCCAAACACAACATTTCCAGAAATTCCCATAGGGTCATCACGTTTAATTGGGGACCAGTTAAAATCGAAGTACATACCGCCCTGAGCATCGTAGTTAAAGTTCTTTAACCAAGCCACGACCGCTTCTGGGGATAAATTACCTGGTATCTCTACAAATAATTTACGGTTTACTTCCTGAGCCAAAGCCATCATTTCAGAGTGAAAAGTTAAGTTGCCACCAAAAGAAAGAAGGTATCGGTATTTGACATTGGTAACTTTTAAAGCATTAACTGCCTTGGTATAGTTTTGTGGAGACAACGATCCTGAATCTTCATAAAACTCAACACCAGCACCAACTTTTTTGGTAGCAAAAGCATCACTTATCAGAATCTTTGACGCAGCGGGGTTAACTTCAATCTCTAACCAGTCACCATAGAAAAATTCAGCCACATCACCAATAAATGCAGAGTTCCCGTTTTCATCCAGCTCTTCAATGTCAGTAGAACCTTCAAATTCGTACAAAACTTCACCCTGAGCCGTGTCTTTACCTTCGCTGTCTTTGACGCGTTCACGAATCACTACAGCAAGGTGCTCTTCATTTTCTGTACTACGGCTCACTTGGATATAAATACCTGCATTAATGGCATCCATCACCTTAATG
Organism: Caryophanales bacterium; assembly: GCA_031554185.1. Lineage (GTDB taxonomy): Bacteria > Bacillota > Bacilli > JARBTR01 > JARBTR01 > JAVBKE01. Next base: position 1,762 of record JAVBKE010000240.1, on the reverse strand, counting down.
GCTAATAACCAAGTTGTATCTTCTGGCGGTGTCAGCTCTGACGCAATAACATCAGCTCCATCATGTTTAATCAGAACCCATTTATGAACTGCTTCATCACTTTTTAAACGTGACACAACAGCACCAGCCGCACCAGTTCGGAAAGAGTCATTTAAGATTAGGTACACTTCGTTACGAGCATCTGCTCGCATTGACTTGGGTATACCAAGCAAACGCGCCAACTTTTCGCCTACTACTGAAAACGGACGATCTACACGACCTCGATTAAACCAGCCAACCGTAGCTACAGTCTGGTCCCCAGATTCAGGAAGTAGCCTGTCTGTTTTATCCATAGGCATATTGACCTGAACGCCAGATTGCTGCCCTACTAAACGTCTTTGGTAAATGTTTTGCATATCAAATACCCTCTAGTAACACGCCAACTTTACCTTTCCAGCCATTCAACTCGCGCAACTGCGCCAAGTTGCCAACAAAGGTATCTAGCATTTGTTGGTTGCTGAAAGTCACGGCTACGTTTTGAGCATAGGCTTCAATCTCACTAGCTGATTGCTTACCAAGCTCAGGAAACGCACGTAAAGATGGAGTATTGTTGTGAATAACGGCCTTTAACGGAAAAGTCAGTTCTTTTGATTCTTTCGTCTCGGCTTCTTTTTTAGCTTGTTCAGCGGCCTCTTTTTCAGCTTTTGCTTTCGCATCGGCTTCTTTTTTTGCCGCAGCCTTTGCTTCTTTAGCTGTTAGTGTTAGTGGCGCTGGTTTTTCCTCAGTCGCTTCTGCTGCGCCTGTTGCTTCTGTCGCCGCTACCACACTGTTTTCAGTGTTATCAGTATTAGGAGCATCAGGAGTGATTAAATCGTTACCAGCTTCACCCGTACCAGTGTCGATACTAAGTAAATCTGCCTCTGGTTGCTTTCCTTCTTCTGCCACTACCGCCTCATTAGGGGTAATGGCAGCTTGAGGAATATTTTCTTGCTTTCCTTTAGCTGCCATGTTGTTCTAACCTTCCATACCAGTGATTTGAACTAAAGCCGCACCAACTGCACTTTCTTGATGAGGATTCACTTCGGTTGCAATGGCTTGGAAGTAACCATAACCTTCGGCTAAATCATTATTTGCAGCCAAAGGTATGATGTTCGCACCAGCCACATCGCCCATCAAAATCGGATTACGGGCAACCTGCTCACTACGCCCAATCAAAAGCATTTCAACTGCTGATTTGGTTTCATTCAACAAGTCTGGAACGTAGTAGATGTTGTAACGTCCATATAGACGACCAATACGATAAATACCTGCACGTGAAGGCAAACCAGAAGACTCAAATAGATATGGTGGCAGAGATTCCATTTCAGCCTTAGAAAATCCACCTACATAGATACAATCAACGCCAAAACCTTGAGTACGTTCAACCATTGCTTGATCTGCTGCTGCGATAGGGAAGCGAATGTCTTCCCACATACTCACGCGTGAACGTTCATCTTGTCGTGTCGCAGCTTTCATATTGAATGGGGTAACAAAGGCTCTACCAACAGAAAGCATACGTTTTAATGCTTCACGGTGACGCTCTGCACCAGATTGCACACGTAGTTGATACATCGCTTCGGTGCCACCATCAATTCGCATTTCTGCGGCAAACTGCACTTTAGCTTCCTGAGTGATACGATATAAACCATTCATGTAATTTGCACGGAAGTCATATGTGTAAGCAGAAGCTTGGACTTGTGGACGTTTGTCTTTATTTTTGACATGTTCAAAATTCAAGTGCCCA
>JAVBKE010000187.1:0-2660 GCA_031554185.1 Caryophanales bacterium | reverse complement strand
ACTACTTAACAGCACCAGATCAATCTGCTTTTGAACGGAACTGGAAGCTAGAAGATGGTGAAAAGGACTGTCCTGTTGATGTGGGGACAGAGTTGATTTCACCAATTGCGGTGACAGATTTAGATAAAAATGGCATCAATGAAGTCACTGTGGCGTATGTGCACTATTGCAAAGGTGATGTCAGCCCTGATGGATTCAAAGTCATCATGCGAGAAGATAAAAGGAAGTTTGGATTAAGAGGAGCGACTTTTACCCCTTGGGGAAAAAATGACCAGAAAAAACCACCATGCTGTACAGAGAGATTTAAAGACCCATATGCTATTGAGGCAGATGGCATGTATGAGAATGAGCGCGATTTTAAAGATGCCCCCAAAGTATTTTTAGAACATGCCAAAAAAACATGGCTAAAGTATCGGGACTTAAACAAAGGTAGTGTGAATGGCAAACAGCAATAAACTATCTGATCTACCTTTAAGTATCCGTAACCCAGCCTCTTATCCATACTGGTATCAGCGTGTGTTTGGTCTAAAGTATCTTGCCGATATACGCAGCATCATTTTGGTTTTACTGTCCTTATTTTTTATTTATTTCCCACAGTTTTATCATCTGCCACTTTATGTGGCTGTTGTCTGGATTTGGGCCAGTACTTGGCTGTGTTCTTTTGCCGCACTTGTGAATCACAATCATCAGCACTGCTCCACATTCCTTTACACACCTTTAAACTGGATTTTTGATCTGCTGTTAACCTTTTGTCTTGGGTATGCAGCAAGCAATATTTGCCTGCCTCATAATGAGAATCACCATCGATATCACAGCAACGAAGATGATTGGATGGGGGTACATCTGGCAGGTAAGGGATATGGGTGGATGCGCTTAATTCGTTATCTGGTTCGCGCAACCAAGGGGTCAAAACAAGGACAATTTAAAGCATTAAAAGCAGGGCAAATCAAACCTGATGCAGATCTACAGAAAAAACTTTGGCTTGGACGCATCCTTTTATGGCCTTGGGTGGGATTTTTGCTGTGGCATGATTGGCTGGCTTTTGTGCTTTATATGGTGATTCCCTGCTTATTTTCTGCCAAAAGGTTGCTGGAATACAACCACGTCATGCATGATGGCTGTGATCTGGAACAGATAGAAACCTGTACTTATAATTTTGTCAGTCCTGTTGGCAACTGGTGTTATTTGAATGTGGGCTATCACACAGCGCATCATTTACGACCGGGTTTGCACTGGAGCTTATTGCCTAAACTGCACCAGGAAATAAAACATCATATTTCCGATCAGTTGATTTGTTCTTCAATGGCTCTTTTTTACTTTCGTTATTTATTCAGTAAGAAAGAATAACGCATGAACCAAAAAAAAATCCCCCTTGTTTTGCCCCCACAAAAACTCAATCTGCTATTGATTGTGGTGATTCAATCTCTGGCTTTAGGCTCCCTCTATTTGGGCTCAAATGTACTGAATCTTTGGTGGGGAATGTTGCTTTGTGCTTTGGTGTATTCTTTTGTACTACAAACCAATTACGCTTTAATGCATGAAGCAATGCACGGAATTTTACACAGCAACCCAAGAGTAAATATGCTGCTTGGCTCCTTATGTTGCTGCTTATTTCCTGTGCCATTTTCTGTCATCAGAGTCACTCATGCCATGCATCATCGCCATAATCGTGATCCTAATGAGCGTTTTGATCTTTATGATGGCCCTCATGATCGCTTAAAGCAGACGCTGAATTGGTATGGCATCATGACAGGTGTCTTTTGGTTTTTGACAGTATTTAGTTTAAATCTGGTTGCCATCTATCCAAACATCCTTAAAAAAATGAACATCAACCGACACTCTGCTCATGTATTTCGGGCATTGCGGATTTATTTTGCGCAAAATTCCAGTGTGCTGCCTAGAGTGCAGGTATTGTTCATTGTGTTTTATTGGGCTGCGGTGATTTGGCTGTTGAGTTTAAGTGCTGCCATGTTGGTTCTTGGCGCTTTCGCCTTTGCTTTTAACTGGTCCACCAGACAATATATCCAGCACGCTTTTGCCGATGTGGATAAAATTTCAGGCTCACATAATTTAAAAACCGGTCAGATAAATAGCTGGATTTTATTAAACGGGCAGTGGGATTTGGTGCATCATTATTGTCCTACGGCACCTTGGGTGGCATTACCATCTATTGGCAAGGGGCTGCCTGAATCCTTGCAGCCAAAAATTTCTTATCTGAAACAATATTGTCGTATGTGGAAAGGGCCTGTTTTACGGGCCAGCTTAGAAAAAGCAAGTATTCAGGATAAATGAATAACTTTATAATAAATATACCCAATTGATTTAAAAATACTGATTACCAGAGTTGCAGTAACCTTGGGTAATGAATCGCACAGCACATCAAAAGGAATCTCTTATTTTATGAAGATAGCACTCATTCGTCCCAATATGGGCGATTATCGTGCAGGGGATGCGATGCCTCCTTTGGCTATGGGGATTCTTGCTGCACGTTCAGGCAGCCATTCTGTGAGTTTCTATGATGACCGCGTTGAAAAGGTGCCACTGGAGTTAGAGGCGGATTTAATCGCCATTTCTGTGGAAACCTTTACCGCCAGACGTGCTTATCAACTGGCAGATATTTACCGTAGAGCAGGTAAGGTGGTGGTGCTTGGTGGTTATCA
>JAVBKE010000112.1:0-5508 GCA_031554185.1 Caryophanales bacterium | reverse complement strand
TCACGGTAAATCATTCGCGGAGAGCGGTAATATTTCGGATAGTCCGGCCCATAGGCAATCGGCTCATCTCCAATGCAAGTCAGCTGTGATTCCACGACTTCCTCAGAATGGGATTGAACGATAAGCATATTGTCCTTAATCATGAACTCAGTCCCGTTCACCCAAACAATATCCCCGCTTACAAGCAACACCGGTTCGCTAACTAATTGATGATTGTGGTACACATCAATCGTCGCGTCAGGTAGTATCCACCACCCACTCGTCTCTTTTTTCAGCAATACCTCTCCTTCACCAGAAGCCAGCGACGATAAATACAAGTCAAAATAAGGATTTCCACCAATCGTCACCATTGGCTTCGAAGCCAATGAATAGCTGACTTTTTCACAAGGGTTTACAATCATCAGTGAGACTTTCTCACCTTCTGCTTCTCTCTGAGCTAATGACCCAAAAGGCATACGCGTGAATACCTGAGCTGACCGTTCTAGAACGGTCACACCCTCTCTGCCCATTGAAGACGCTTTCTGCTGTAACTGAGACGATTCCTTACCAGCCGTCTCCTGCTCTGCACGAAGCATCCATTCTGTCTTCTCCTGATCCCAGTCAAGCTCAAAGCCCCAAGTAGGCGTGAGTGTGTGTAGTCTAAGCTGTGCCTGCTTCTGATTCCCCGCAGTGATTGTCGGTTCATTCGCTGGATCTAACTTTCGCGTTCTCATGTAACCATCATGTAGCACAAATAATCGATGCCTCATTGCTCATCCGCTCCTTCACTAGGCGTAGTAGAACCCGCATCCACTGGTGTAGTCGCGTCTACTGCCTCGCCATCCTCGGCTGGAGGGTTAACAGCTTGATTAAGCTCTTCGGTGTACTTATCTAGTTCCTTGTTCAACTTGTCCAGTTCCTCTTCACGCTCTTTACCAGAAAGATTTTTATTATTCTGCGTCTCTTCAATTTTCTTGCCAAGTGCAGCGATTTTCAGCTCGACATCATCCAGCTTTCTAGCAATATCAAGCGCCTGATCGAAGTTACCATTGCCATAATAAATCCAGAAATCTAAATAGGCTTCTTCACTATTCAAACTCATATTATTCAAAATATTGTTCAACTGCACATCTGTAAAAGGCTCAGCACTAACATAACAGTAAGCAAGCTCATATTTACTAGCAATCGGCAACTTATCTACATCAACATTTTCGAGTGTACTAATCACTTCCTGATTATCCTTCGCAATAAAAGCTTCGTCTGCTGCTAGCAGTGTGTTTTGTAATGGGATTTTCACCAACTGATCATAAGCCAAGAATCCACCTAAAATAACAGCTGCCACCCCAAGCAGAATCGTCAATTGGAGAAATAATTTATATCGACCCTTCGGCACATATTTCAACTTTGTTCTCTGATAATGTTCTTCCTTCTCTAAATGTGTTTGCAACAAAACCAATAAATCATCCTTCGTTTCACAAAGCACAACATCCTTCACAAACTGGCTGTCCTTCGCACGGCTCAAATTACCGTTCACTAAATCCTCGTAGCTAAACTTTTTACTAAACAACGATACAACTAAACTCTTATACTGTACGAAAAAATCCTCCGCAGTCGTTGCGGTAGTAGGCTCAAGAATCTCCACAATACCGCGATGAACGAGCATCGGCGAATCATTAAAATCAACAACAATATTTTTCGGATTTAAATTAACTGTCAATAATCCTTCCACAAGCGGCGAAAAACGATTGATGCTCACTAGGAATTTTAACTTCTCAATCATTGTTAATTGAACATCCACAAGCGAACGATTCACACCAATTTCATAGGTGAATAGCACTTCATCCTCTGTTACCTGAAAATGCGCAGGCACAAAGAATGCTGGCTCATTGCTAAGTACATTCAATGTTTGAAAGTTCTTTGTCTTTATTTCCGACTTCGAAACAATTGCTTTCCATCCATCTTTCTCTCTCATCAGTTGCATCGTTTTTCTCCCCCATATTGTCTAAATCAAGATTTGTAAAATATCGCCGTCACACACTGGAAAATCTGCGAGCACATCATCATCACTGAGCAGAAAATCCTTGCCAACTACTTTCACACAAAAACGGGCTACATCATGTTCGACATGAACCGTTTCAGAGACATGTTCAATAAATTTTTCAATCGGTAAATGCGAAGGAATGCGTAAATCTAGGAACTTCCGATCACCAAATACTACTGTTACATTTAAATGTTCACTCATGACTTTTTCCCTCTCTCTATTCAAAAGTGCCGCGGAATAAGTAAATGACCGATCCAAGGAGGGCCGCAGCGCCGCCAATCAGTCCATAACGCAGCGATTCATCTTCAGCTTCAGTCTCTTCCGATGCTGCAAGATGGCTGGTCTCCTCATCCGTGAAAAGCGTGGCAGGAAGCGATACCTCGCCATAACTACTTACAGACTCTTCTTGCTGAAATAGCGTACCGGCCAGCGCTTCAGCTTCTGCTTCCTCTGCCTGCTTCTGTGCTTCTAAGGCCGCAGTCTGCTCTTCCTCAAACAATACAATTCCTTTTTCCTCAAGCACTGTTTTCTCTTCAACAACTGGTGCATCGCTACCTGACTCAATCCGGCTGATATCCATATTTTGTTCTCCATCATTCGGAAGCTCAGCAAATGCAAGTTCTTCACTTGACAATAGAACAAAAACCAAGCCCAGCAAAACAACCATTTTCTTCACACTCATATTTGATCACCTACCTGTGCAGGATTTGTTTCTACTTTTTTACTATACTTCTGGTCACCATGAACTTCTTCTTTAACAAACAAATTCCCGGTAATCGCAACAGCACTCGTTAAGGTGAGACCAATAATCAGCAAATAATTTGGCAATTGATCATCGAACAAGAACGCTTTAATATACTGTTCGATATAGGTTAGCGGTGAGACATTCTGAACCATCTGTGCGAAAGAATCAGTCGCTAGTTTAAATCCAAGTAAGTCATTGAGGAATAGGTAAGTCAAGAAAAGCAAGATAATCATGAACATACCAATCGTTTTTAATTGCACCAATAGGTAATGAAACACTGTAATAAAGCACAACATCAGCAGTGAAAGCAGAATTGTCCAGAAAATCATATCCGTCCCTACTAAACCCGCTGCTTGACCACTCACGAGGGCAAGGATAATCCCCTCAACAAGCGCAACAAGTGATAAACAAACTGTGTGCATACGGTTTCTTTTCACTCTACCGATTTCTCCATCAAAGCTGCCAGTGGCAAACGATTTTCGCTTCTGATTCATAAATGCATAGCCTGTAAATAATGCGCTGAGGAAAGCAATGATAATCACAAAGAACGGAAAAACAGATTGTCTATCATCAGCATTTTCACTAATATTCTCTGTCTGAACAGGGCTTGAAATGAATTGATAGAACGGCTCGTTCTCATGGTCACCGACCTTGCTGTTATCCAGCACGCCAGAAAATGTATTGGCATATTCTTCATTACCATTAATTGATGCATTAATTTCGTTATGAATCGCTTTTGCATTAGCCTCGACAGTCTGTGTCGTTTGCCTAGTCGTTTCTGTATCCTCAACGATATCCACCATGCTGTCATCAAACTCATTGGCAAAAGTCACATATGCCTGTGATGCTTCAAGCACGGCCTCACTTTCTTCGATAATCCGAGTAAACTCTTCGCCTAGCGAAACCGTGAGCCTCAGTTCATTTTCTTGTTGATAAGCTAATGACTGGTCTTCTCCAGACACAAGCTCCACATGATCTAATCTCCATTGTTCCATTTCAGCAATCAATGCCATTGTTTCTGTATGTAAAAGATTCACATTAACGCCAGTGAGTTTAATCGTGTTAGTTAAATTTTCTGCTCTCTCTAGGCTCTCATTATTGACGCCTTTAAGACTGGTTATCTGAATCAATAATTTTCTATATTTATCCTCTATCAGCTTACTGACTTCAAATGTTAACGTCTTGACGAATTCAGCAGGATCCAGCACTCTGTTTGTTAGTAGCCAGTAGATAGAGTGCACCGATTGTTCTGGCGTTTCTGATGATGCAAACTGCATCGGCGTATGAACAGCTTCGCCCACCTCAAGTGGTCTCTTCATATACTCGACAAGCGCGGTATAAGATTCTTCTGAACCATCTGTATAATAAAGCTTAAACAATGTTTGCAAATAAAAATAAGGGTTGTAAAGGTTCGCTGTTTCAATAGTTCTACTATTTTCCGCTCTTTTCGCATCTGCTATAATCGTATCTATTTCCGCAGGATTTAAATAGGCAACTTGATCCGTTTCAGCATATTGCAAGGAACCACTACTTTGATTGGACAAACGAGTAGGCGCAGACGGTTCAATCAAATCAATCTGAATATCAAATTGAATCTCAGTCAGTGGTGTTACAACAGTACCTACTTCAGGAACAAAGTTCATAGATAACTTAAAGTAATCGTCCTCGTCAAAATCCTCCTTAGTTGGTTGCCAGATGACTTGATAATGGTCATCGATTACCTCAGCTGTCTCCCCATTAACTAGGAGCGTATAGCCGGGAAAAGCCGAATTTTCTGGTAGCGGTGGAACAGATATTGCTGGGCTTGTCGGCGTAATAGTCACTTTTAACATAGAATCTGGATCAAATTCTTGCAGTTTAATATCCTTCTGAAATTGATAAGCATATGCAGAAACTGTATCGGGAGTTACCTTGATGCCAGTGGAACTAGCGGGTCCAAAATCCCCATTCATTTCGTATCCTAAAGCTTTACAAATGAGAATCACATCTTGTATCTGAGTATTGAGCTGTGAATCTAGAGTAAGACCAGGCGTATTATCCAAAGTGCTCGCAATCTCTTTCATATAATTTTCATACCTGACAGGTACATCGGTTGAGATATCGCTCATTGTCAGCTCATCACCATAAACCAGTACAAAAACTGGGTACAGTGCATTGTAAAGATCATGCTGCATTGGACTCATATCATCGGGATTTTCTGGCGTGGGTGTCGGATGTGCTATGTAAGTGTTAATATTTTGTTCTAATTTTTCTAAGAGTTTACCAGTAGCAACGATCGTCTTTTTAACATTATCCGCCTGATTCAGTAGCTCTGTAGACCCTTCGGCAAACATCGTTTGCACTTCATTAGACAGTGCTTTGGTCGTAGCAATCATTTCATTGACCGAATCTGCATTCGTGATATCATCGTACTCATGTAGCGCCATTTGATATTCAGCTATATCTTGATAATCAGCATTCACCACTTCCATAAATGCGTTATAACTTTCTAAATAATCAGCCAAGCCATCAACACTTTCTTGATGCCCTTCTTGTAAACCAGTTGCTGTCGTAACAAAACCGTCAACGCCTTGTGATTTCGCCACTTGGCTCTCTGTTAACTGTGTCATTTGCGTTGTTGCTATCGTAATATGATCATTCACATTTTCATTAAGTGCTGCTGAGTAACTTTTTTCACCACTGACAATCGCTAGCGTGTTTTCCTGCGCTTGCTGAAGGTTATCAATCATCATTGCAAAGTAGA
>JAVBKE010000119.1:0-5529 GCA_031554185.1 Caryophanales bacterium | reverse complement strand
TGGAAGAGTCGGTGTCGCCGACCGGAGAGCATATCTGGTACCACTATGTGGCAGAAGACCGCTCGGGTCTCACGGATATGGCGCGTGACCATCAGGCGAACCGCTATCTGGACAGTGTCCACTACGGCAATGTGACCGCCGAGGAAGACCTGTATCTCTGGGACGCAGACACCCCGGCCGCCCTGTGGTTGTTCACCCTGGTGTTTGATTACGGTCAGCGTACCACTGACAGCGGGCAGATACCGCCATTCGTGCCCCAGGAGACCTGGCCGGTACGCCAGGATGCGTTTTCACGTTATGACTACGGGTTTGAGGTGCGGACGCACCGGTTGTGTCATCAGGTGCTGATGTTCCACCATTTCCCGGAAGACCTGGGAGAGGCGGCGACCCTGGTGAGTCGTCTGCTGCTGGAATACCAGCAGGAGGCCACCCTCAGCCGACTGACTGCGGTACAAAGACTGGCTTATGAGCCTGACGGAACCCTCCAGTCAGAACCGCCGCTGGATTTGCGCTGGAGTCCCTTCACCCTGACACCACCGCCGTCAGGCTGGCAACCCTTACCGGCTCTGGGGGGACTGAATGACGGGCAGCGCTGGCAACTGGTGGATTTATACGGTGAGGGGATACCGGGGATACTCTACCGCACCGGTCAGGACTGGTATTACCGTGCCCCGGTACGGGCAACCGGTGGGGTGAACGATGCCGTGGATTATGCCGACTGGCAGGTCCTCCCGCAGGTGCCGTCCATGCAGGACGGACGCCACGCGCTGCTGGATTTGACGGGTGATGGCCGCCTGGACTGGCTGGTCACGCAGCCCGGACTGACCGGGTTCTTTACCCTTAATCCGGACGGCCAGTGGAGCGCATTCACGCCCTTTAGTGCCCTGCCGACCGAATTTTTCCACCCGCAGGCGCAACTGAATCACCTGGTGGGCAGCGGACTGGCGGACCTGGCCCTGATTGGGCCGAAAAGTGTGCGGTTGTATGCGAATCAGGGGGCGGGGTTCAGCGCCGGTATTGATGTGGCGCAGGGCGACAATGTCACCCTGCCGGTCGCCGGACGGGATGCTCGTGAACTGGTGGCCTTTGCGGATATCCTGGGCTCCGGACAGCCTCATCTGGTGCGGGTGCGACACAACAGTGTCACCTGCTGGCCCAACCTCGGGCGTGGGCGCTTCGGGGCCCCCCTGACGCTGGCTATAACGGAGATTGATACCGAAACCGCATTCGATCCGGACCGCGTGTTCCTGGCCGATATTGACGGCAGCGGAGCAGCGGACCTGGTGTATGCCCGTCACGATAAAATCGACATTTACCTGAATCAGTCCGGCAACGGTTTTGCCCCGCCTGTTTCACTGCCCTTACCGGCTGGGGTGAAATTTGATGCCCTTAGCCAGCTTTCCCTGGCGGATATTCAGGGGACGGGCATGACGGAGCTGATACTGACGGTGCCTAATATGACACCGCGTCACTGGCACTGTGCTTTCGCACAGGCCAAGCCGTACCTGCTGACCGGGGTGAACAATAATCAGGGGGCGGACACCACGCTGCATTACCGCAGCTCAGCCCAGTTCTGGCTGGATGAGAAACAGGAAAACCCGCAGGCTGTCCCGGCCTTACCGCTGGTGATGCCCCTGCTGAGCCAGACCACCGCCGTGGATGAGGTGACGGGCAACACCCTGAAACAACAGGTGCGCTATCGTGCCGGGGTGTATGACGGCCGCGAGCGTGAATTCCGCGGGTTTGGCTATCTGGAAACCGAAGACACCCATCAGGATGCACAACCGGCCGGCGTGAACACCCCACTGGCGGCGACGCTGCTGACGAAGTCCTGGTATCACTGCGGACGTGAGGATGATGAACGCCGTCTGTACGGAAAGACCTGGTCGGATGACAGCGGAGCCCCGGCACTCAAATCCACCCGACTGACGCAGTTCACCACCGGGGCGGCGACGGAAACAGCACTGACCCCGGATGATACCACCCGGTGGTGGTTGTTCCGCGCCCTGAAAGGCAGCCTGCTGCGCAGTGAGACCTTCGGGCTGGACGGCAGCGCGGGGGAAGATGTGCCTTATGGGTGTGCCTTCAGCCGTCTGCAGGTGCGTCTGGTGCAGGCCGGACAGATACCGGTGGTGATGCCGGGTGTGCTTGAGCAGGTGACGCTCGGGTATGAACGACTGGCTGACGACCCTCAGACGGCCCACCAGGTCATCCTGGAAACGGACCGCTACGGCAGTGTGCTGTGGCAGGTCGGGTGCGCTTACCCGCGTCGTCCACAGAATAAAATGGCACGGTCTCCGGAAGGTCTGCCGGACAGCGCCTGGGCCAGCAGCTATGATGCCCAGCAGCAGGTCCTGCGACTGAGCGAATCCCGGGCGGCAGTGATTAACCGGACTGAGACTGAGATCTGGTTACCGGGACTGCCCTCTGAGCAACGCAGTAATACACTGACCTTTTCCTCCCTGCCTGAAGAGGGGGTCAGTTATGAATCCCTGACGCAGCCGGGCGGATTGCTGGCACCCGAAACACCCCGCCTTTTCACCGGCCAGCAGGAAATTATCTATCAGTCTGTACCACCGGACCTGAAAGCGCTGGTTGACCACGTCCGCACCGCCGTGCTCGACGATATTGCCCTGCAGGCCTACGAGGGGCTTGATTTTCCTGGCGAGGTGGATTTTGTGGCGCTGGGGTATGTGGCGGTGCCGACGGTTCTGAACCCTGGTACCGCGTCTGCAACAGTCCAGGCCGTGGAGAGTGGGTTCACGGTCTATCATGATGCCGGCAAATTCTGGTGCCCCTACAGCAGCCGGACTACAAAACTGACCGGGAGCACCACGGTTGAGTATGACGCGTATACCGTGGCGGTGGTGAAGTCGACGGATGCGCTGGACAACAGCGTCACCGCTGAAATTGATTACCGTTTTCTGGTGCCGTGGCGGGTGACCGACATCAACGACAATATCAGCGAGGTCCAGCTGGATGCCCTGGGGCGGGTGGTCAATACCAGCGTTTACGGGACCGAAAGCGGAGGGCAGTCTGTGGGGTTTGCGAGTGTGTCAGACTATCTGGTCCCGCCGACACTGACGGTCGAAGAGGCCATCACCTCGGCCACCGCCGCCGCGTATCATCAGCAGACGGCCAGTATTGATGTCAGTGACGGGTTCAGCTGGATGGGGCAGGTGCAGCGGGCACAACTGAGTGCTGATCCGCTCCGGGCAGAGCAGGACTGGCAGACGCTGCTGACGGCACGTTTTATCATGCCTGATGGTCGGGTGCGGTCAGCCGGGCACCGGTGGGCGACCGGCGAGGGCAGCAAGGCCGGAGAAGCAACATTCCCGGCGCGTCTGACCGACGTCCTGGCACAAACGGTGCGCATACCGGTTCACAGTGTGACCCTGCTGGCGGATAACTACCCGGATAAGGATGACCAGCAGACCCGTATCAGTCTGGGCTGGCAGGACGGATTTGGTCGCCCGCTGCAGCAGTGTATGCGTGTCGCGGCGGGAGAGAGCTGGCTACGTCTGGAGAACGGTGAACTGGCCACCGACGCACAGGGTCAACCGGTCACAGGCTCTGCCGACCCCCGCTGGGCGGTCTCAGGGCGGGTGGAGTATGACAACAAAGGCCAGCCGGTGCGTCAGTACCAGCCGTTCTTTATTGACAGCTGGCGCTACGTGGCGGACACGGCTCTGCGGGCCCACGGTTACAGCGACACCCTGTTTTACGATGCCCCGGGTCGGGTGGCACAGGTCGTGACGGCGGCCGGCTACCTGCGCCGCCAGCGCTATTACCCCTGGTTTACCGTCAGTGAGGATGAGAATGACACCCAGGGCCAGGCCTTACCATTACTGACCGGAGCGACATCATGAACAGATTATGCCTGTTAATCCCTCTTTCACGGCCTGCGACGTTCATGGCCGCCACCGCGTTAGCGGCTTTTTTACTGAGCGCCTGTACCGGCTTTACCAGCATAAAGAAAGCTGACGGGACGCAGATCACCCGGGGTCATGTTCCCCCCGGAACCCAGGTGACCACGGCTTCCGGGGGGTGCATTGATACCACCGGGGCGGGAGGGTGTGATGAGTAATTTTAATACCACAATGCGTAAAAGTCTGGTGTCGATTCAGGATGAGGATATGACCGCCAGGGCGGGCGGTTCTTTTACGCTGCTGACAGAGGATCTGCTATGACCGATACCCTTTTCACCGGCACCCCGGTTATCAGCGTCACCGATAACCGCGGCCTTTTCGTACGCAATATCGCATACCACCGCTCCCCTGATGCCCCTGAGGTGACAAATGAGCGCATCACCCGTCATCAGTACGACGACCGCGGTTTCCTGATGCAGAGCGCCGACCCGCGCCTGCATGATGCCGGTCGGGTAAATTTCAGGTACCTCACGGACCTGACCGGTAACGTCCTGCGCACCGTCAGTGCCGACGCGGGTACCACCGTGGTGCTGAACGATGCTGCCGGACGACCCTCTGTGTCCGTCATTAACATCCGTACCGATGACAACGGCTCGGAAGATAAAAGCCAGGCGGTGACCTGCATCTGGCAGTACGAAGGGCGGGACAGGCCGGGACGCCTGCTGAGCGTCACTGAGCAGGCCACCGGTGAAGTTGCCCTTATCACCGAACGCTTCGTCTATGCCGGTAATACGGCTGCAGAGAAGGCCCTGAACCTCGCCGGCCAGTGCGTCAGCCACTACGACACCACCGGTCTGGTACAGACGGACAGCATTGCCCTCACCGGGGCGCCGCTCTCTGTTACCCGCCGCCTGCTGAAGGACGCGGACAGTCCGGATACGGTGGCAGACTGGCAGGGCGCCGATGTATCCGCCTGGAACGACCTCCTCGCCGGAGAGAGTGAGGGACATACCACCCTGACCACCGGGGACGCCACCGGGGCGGTGCTGACCACCACCGATGCCCGGGGTAACACACAGCGCGTGGCATACGACGTGGCGGGCCTGATGTCGGGCAGCTGGCTGACGCTGAAGGATGGCGCGGAGCAGGTCATTGTGATGTCTCTGACATATTCAGCCGCCGGGCAGAAGTTGCGTGAGGAGCACGGCAACGGCGTGGTGACCACGTACACGTATGAAGCACAGACGCAACGCCTGACCGGAATTAAAACGGAGCGTCCGGCCGGGCATGTCTCGGGGGCGAAGGTGCTGCAGGACCTGCGCTACGGGTACGACCCGGTGGGTAACGTCCTGAAAATCACCAACGACGCGGAAGAGACCCGCTTCTGGCGCAACCAGAAAGTGGTGCCGGAGAACACGTACGTCTACGACAGCCTGTATCAGCTGGTCAGCGCCACCGGACGTGAAATGGCAGACGCCGGCCAGCAGGGTATCAGCTCACCGTCCGCCAGCGTTCCTCTTCCCACCGACGGCACCGCATACACCAACTACACCCGGACCTACCGCTACGACAGCGGCGGCAACCTGACGCAGGTACGCCACAGCGCACTGGCCACGAACAACAGCTACACCACGAATATTACGGTGAGCCCCCGCAGTAA
>JAVBKE010000218.1:0-4754 GCA_031554185.1 Caryophanales bacterium | reverse complement strand
CTGAATGCGGCTTTCAGCATCTCGCCGGTAGTCTGCTGCTGCGCTTTCGATTTCTGCTCTAAGTCCTTCGCCAGCGTTAAAAGACTGTTCATAGATGGCTCCCTTCAGTCGGATGTTTCGCCCCCCGTCCGGGTCGGCAATACTGATGCTGCTTTTTGTAGTGCGGACCACCTCAAAACCTGCGCTTTCCAGAGCCTCAGTGACGTCCTGACGCGTTTTCAGCTCCCCGGACGAGGCTAAGGCCAGCAAACCCAGCGTAATCGTCTGGACGGCTTCCTGCTTCGCTTCCGGCAGCGCGGACGGCGTGACCAGCGCCCGCCGGTTCTCCGGCGCATTCGGGTCGTGCAGCCCCAGCCTGCCGTTCACGATAGTCTGCCAGGCATCGATGCGCGGACGGTCGGCACGATCGTAATACGGCTGGAGACGCCTGCCGGTCAGCAGCTCCGTGTTCGGTACCAGAAAGTTCAGCTCCAGCCGCCCTTTGTCCTGATGCTCAACCCACAGCACGCTGTACTGGTCTTTATCGAGTCCGGGCATCAGAACCCGCTCGAAGCTCGCCATCAGCTTTTCACGCTGGCCGGGCGGTAAGTCCTGTTCGGCAAAGGACAGGACGCCGGAGGTGTACTTTTTGGCGTAGGGCGAGGCGTCGATAAGCTCCCGGACTTCCTCCGGCTTCCCCTGAAGAACGCTGGCACCTTCGCGCTGGCGGTCTTTGCCCAGCAGATAATCCACCGGACCGGCGCCACCGCCGCGTCCTCGCGGGTGAAACTTAACGATCATCGTCTGCCCCCTTTTCCAGCACGGCATGCCGCAGCCGCTCGAGTCCGGCATCGATGGCCATCAGCGCAGCGACTACCTGCACGCGGTCGTGCCCGCTGCCGCCACCGCCGTTAACCTGCCGGGCAATCTGGTTAAGATTGTTCCCCATGCCGGCAAGCTGACGAAGCAGCGCCGGCGAGAGCGAGGGAAGTTTGCCGGCGCGGGCGGGCTTCTCGTTCAGGCACGTCTGGCGCATCCAGGCTGCGAGCTGTTTACCGTCGCAGCGTTCCAGCAGACGTCGATGCTCATCCTCAGTCACCCACATCGTGAGCATTTTGCTGCGTTTGTCTGCCAATCCGGCCTCCTGATAACGCCGGGACGGGCGGGAAATCTTTTCCCGATCGGGCCGATGTTGGACAAGTCGCAGGCGCGTCAGTGGCTTTTAGCAGGTTTCGGGGCGCAGCCCTGAACCAGTCACGGAGCGCTAGCGGAGTGTATACTGGCTTAATATGGTAAATCGAAGTGGTGATTCAGGGAAGTGCTTCATGTGGCAGGGAAAAAATGCAGCTGCGCCGTGTAGGTGCAAAATGGCAGTGGTGATGAAATTACGCCTCCTCGCTCACTCGGTCGCTACGCTCCTGCCGTGAGGCTGCGGCGGGCGTTACCGGCTCACAGATGGCGGGATAAGCAAGTGACACTCAGGTCAGGAAAGACAGGAAAAAGGATGCGGCGTTGCCGTTTTTCCATAGGCTCCGCCCTCCTGACGAGCTTCACGGAAATCAGACGATGGCCGGTGCTCAAATCAGAAGGGGCGAAACCTGACAGGACTTAAAGATCCCCACCGTTTCCGATGGGTCGCTCCCTCGTGCGCTCTCCTGTTCCCACCGTGAGGTTTACCCGTTGCAGACCGCCGTAAGGTGGCGTTTTCTCATTCCTTCCCTTGCAACTGGGTTCCTTGTAGGTGGTTCGCTCCAAGCTGGACTATATGCACGAACTCCCCTTTTAGTCCGACTACCGCGCCTGGTCAGGTAAATATTCTCTTGATTCCAACCCTGACAGACACGAAGAATCGCCACTGGCGGTAGCCACTGGTAACAGGTTTAGAGGAGGAGAGTCTTGAAGTTTCGGGTGCGATAAGGCTACACTGAAAGGACAGTTTTGGTGACTGTGCTCCTCCAAGCCAGTTACCTCGGTTCAAAAGAGCGTCAACTCTTGCGAACCTTCGAAAAAACCACCTTGCCGGGTGGTTTTTTCGTTTCTGAGACTACATCCCGTCGCATGTTGCTGTCAACGCAACGATTTTATCTATCAGTGCATAGCAACTGCTAGATACAGCACTTTTTGCTAAAACCTACCAATACTCCACAGGTATGCTTAGGTTGTCGATACTGACCGGAACCGAGTCATCGGGGTATTGTTACCGGGGATTGATTTATCAATCTCACCCAGCCTGAGAGCGGGATAACCAAAGGTATAGGCCGGAAACTTTTGAGAGTAAAAATCGATATTACTTTCGCAAAAAAAGCGCTGATTAATCAGCGCTTTTTTTGTTTCTTATCAATAAGATATGTTTCACCATTGAGCCGTAAATGCCCAATATAGCCGAATTTCACAGCAGTGCCTTTCGGTACAGTCCCCTTCCCCCACTGATCAAGTTCATACGCACTAGTAACGAACATGATTAACCCTCCCGGGTTGTTTGTATCTGGGCGCAGGTCAAAAAATATCGCATAGTCAAAAACATGAGCGTAATAGTAAACTTCGTTACTGTTGCGGTCGAAGTGCGGCACGATATGCCCGTTAATTAAATGCTCTTTCAGGATCCGCGGTAGGTCAAGGCTGCATTGATAGCGCGCTTCACAGAAATAACGATTGCCCATCAATGGATTTCCTTCACCCTTCTTATCCGTAAAGCAATGGTTAGAGAACGCCACGGAAATTTTCACCGCTACATTATCAATAGTTATCTCGAAGCTGAACGGGTGAAGGTGCTTCAGGTCGTATGTTTTCCCTTTGTAATTTACATCCCGCCAGTTCTTTCCTTGCACTATCTAATCCTCAGTTTTGTTGATGCCACAGATGCTAAAACAGTCCAAATTGCCGCAGTAAATCCAATATCTAAATTTACCATAACATCCCTTATGTACTCACACACAAAAGTCAGCATAAGCGGTCTTTTGTGAAGTTACCACCCCATTAACCAACGCTTACCCAAGGCTTAATGAATAACTAAGTGATGCTTAATTGCTTTTTAATTTGCAAATAACACCAATATAAGGTTAACGTAAGGTCACACAAAGTAAATTAAGGCCAAGGAAAAATGTCTCTAAGCATGCATCAACTAGATGGCTTCATTGAAACCGCAATCAACCGCCTTTCTAGCGAAGCCGGTACGATGAGCAGCAATTTTTATGTCGATCTCCGTGACTCCGACCGGCAGCGTATTACTCAGAGCTTCGTTGATCAGTGCATCAATCTTTGCAACTCACGCGGGATCCGAGCGGAGCGTAGTGGTGACGGACTTTTCATTCATGTTGATTTACACTCTTGTTACATGAATTCAAAGCAATCTGAATTATTCAATACTGCATTGAATTACACACGTACATATCACGGCAACCATATCTAAATACGCATAGATCTGGCCTGTAAAAGCCGCCCATCCCAGGCGGCTTTTTTGTACCCGACAGCCACGCGGATTAAACATAATACCGGTTGCCCGCACCGCTCAAGGCGGGTTCGTCGCAAATGCTGCGTCAGTCCGGCAAAACAGGCAGCAAACTATCCCGCAAACCGCGCATTCTGGGTCTGATAAATCTTACTGTGTTGCATAGCCATGCAGTCAGGTGAATGGCTCATGCTTTCAATGTAGATCCTCACTTAAGCCCTTGTTTTACCCGATTTATCAAAAAACCCAAGCGGGGGTGGTCTTATCACCAACGATAAAAGAGGCAGTAAATTTAAGTTTTATCGTATAAAAATCATTTACAACTTAAATTCTATCGTATAGATTACATAAAAAATGAGATTTATTCACCTAATAAGGATTTCTATATGAAAGATATGAAAGCTGTTGTTGTTTTTACCGGAAAGGATTTGAACATAATGAGAACTGAGGGGGGGTCAGGCTACTGGCATGCCAGAACAGACAGGCTCAACGATGCCGAATACCTCATAGCAGTAAGAAACAGAAGGGAAACATGGGCAGTAAAAGACCTGGAACACGGAACAGCCTTCCTGATTGCCAAAATTACCGGGTGTTTTAAAAACCCCGATTACGACGACAGGAACGTCATAACCTTTGATGAATACGCAGAAATTCACTCTCCAGACGCATGGAAAATGCTAACCGATGGTCAGCGCTATCCTGTTGCTTACCTGAACGCACAGGAAGCTTTTTTACGTATTGGGGTAACACCGGAACAACTGGAATGGAAGAAATTCCATCCTTCATCCCCATCGGTTCCTAATACAGTGGTTCCTAGTCTGGCTGAAGAGAAAACAGAACAACTCTCCCTTAACGAGGCCATTGAAAGAGCCAAAAAGGATATTAGCAACGCAACAGGGATTGATAGCTCTGCCATAACAATAAGCATCAAGATCTGATGAAGCATGAACAACAAGATAGTAGCCTCATGTTCTAACACGCGAGAACTGAACCTGTGCGCCAGAAACAGCAAGCCCTATGCTTTTCCGGCGCACAGATTCAAAGTGACGGACCGTTGTACGTCCGCTGGCGCTGCGAGCGCTCAAGCTCCAGCGCTTTCTGATGCTGCACCGCCCGTTCCTGCTCCCGGTCTGCCTCGATGCCATTCAGCCTTACGACAACCGGCGCAGCTGCTCGCTCAAACTCTGCACCTGCCTGCTCAAGCCCGTGACGCGCTCGCTCAGCGCCGCGTTCTCCCGTTGCATAAGACCAGACATCGTCCGCCATTCCGCGAAGGCGTTCTCCCACTCGTCCAGCCTTTTCGAGTAGTCCTGCTGTAGCTGCTCTA
>JAVBKE010000190.1:0-3709 GCA_031554185.1 Caryophanales bacterium | reverse complement strand
TATGTCCACCTCCATCATCAGTTAAACCTTTTGGGGATGATGTCGTTTCAGGAGTGGTGTATCGCCAACCACTAGCAATACTGCGCCCCAAAGTACTTACCCCTACGCCATGAGAGTGGTTTGGTACAGGATCAGCCCATGCAGGGTGTTCATGCCATATCACAGCACCAGATACAACTTGCCCCACACTTCCAGCACCTCCAGATGAAAGTAATGCAAATCCATCAGGAATATTAGGCAAGTTGAACGTTGTTGAGCCACCCCCGTCACCATACCTTGTGCCAATCACTGCAAATAAATCAGCATAAGTTAATCTTGATATTTCCCCTCCATTACATACTAATGATCGTTCTGGTGGTGTGGTTCCAGCATGGCCAAAAACATTACCAACCACTTTTGGCGCATCTGATTTTTTTGCATACTTATCATCAAAACTTAACCAATGCTCAATACTGGTTTTTGGATTCTTGCCTTTGTTTTCCTGCAAAGCGGTATAAAGCTTGCCTTCAAACTGCACCAAAGCATGTAAAGGGTAATCTTCGCTTGTTGACCACTCCGACACGCCACGTTGCATAAAATAGCGTACAGCCTCGAATTGCTGTTTGTTCAACCCATTCATCCACTCCATTGGTGGTTCGCCATCGGTTTGATCAAACGTGATTCCCCATCCACGCGAAATATCAGGGAATGGTGCAATTTCACCAGCTTTCGCACTATCTGCAAAAACAACTTCAGATGGCCTTGTATAAATAGTCATGTTATAAAATCCTCGCAAATCGCCCTTGGTTAAAGCCCACCCCATGTGGTGCACCTCTAAACCCAAAAGCCTTTTTAGATGTTGAAATATAGTGTTTGATGCCAACCGCCGCAGGGCGCGGCAAGATGTCTAAGTTTTTAAGAATGAAGCGTTTAAAGTTGGATATGTTTTGTCGAATGACGACTGATATAGACATATCGTAATTGTCGTAAGCGATTGCATTGTCAAAAATAAAATTCAGGGCATTAATGATGTCTGGCATCGTGCCCACCTGAAAGTTTTTAGCAATACGACACTTAATCAAAAACCGATAATCCGCATCATTTAGAACTACGGTATCCCTTGTTGGATCGCCGTACCGGTACCACTTACCACCGCCACCAGTTCCCAATCTTGAAAAACCTTTGGCACCCTCTACCTCATAAAAGCCGAACACATCACGCGGGAAAAAACTATTCAAAACACGCGATTGACCAACACGCTTTCCGCATAGGTCAAGATCTGCACCGGTTGCATTGTTGATGTCCATAGCATTGGGAATATTGGCGATTTTTCGGAAGGAATCAGAAAACGTATCACTAATTAAAGTCGCCGTACCCATTGCTTTGGGCTTGCCTTTGTACTGCCAGATAATTAAGTTTTGATAACTCATACCGTTAGTACCTCAATATCAGATACAGCAAAACGCGCCTTTGATCGCACACCGATGACCACATCAGAAGCGGTCAACTCTTGGCCAACTTCGCCAATTTCTAAAGATTTAATAGAAAAGCCCTGTGTTTGATTGATCGGAGTAAATAGCCGCGAATTGGTCACATCCTCACCAATAGCAAAATCAGTATTGGATAAGTCCGTTTTGATGGCTTCGGTATCAATCTCAGTAAAGTTCGCCAACCGCGTGATGGTCAGACGTGCGGCACAATCAACAATAATTGGACGATCAAAACGAATCGTGACCGGCACACCTTTTGCAGTAGGAATCTGTACCGATGTTTCACCCATCAAGGCAGCACCAGCCGTTTTGTTGTGGTAGATGATGTCGCCGATTGCTTCATCGTTGCCACCGTCCACAATCACATTAATGGATTTTCTAGGCAGCCCATTTTCATCTACTTCATCGCCAGTGTTTTCTAGGCATACCACTTCTGTAACATCTGGTAGGCTTTCTAATTTCGCCTCAATCGCTTCAACACTGTTTTGTGAAGGTTGGGCGCGACTTCTAAAAAACCGCCGTCTTAGTTGGCTGTCTCGCTCTTCTTCGGCTCCCTCTTCGGCTGGTGATGGGTTGCTTACTTTGTCCCACCCTAAAACAACCGTTTCAATGGTGAAATCTGAATTTACCGGTAAAGGGTAAACGCCTAAATCAGCACTTCTAAAATCCACGCGAACCGAACCTAAATCATTTAATGTAGCTGCAGAAACAATCACCCACCGTTGGCGGTTACTGTCCACGATGGTGGAACCTGCCGGAATCAGCCTAAAGGGTTCACCAGTCAGAATCACCCCACGTAAATAACTATAAGATGCGGCTTTACGTCTCAAGCCAGCATAGGCAACATTCAATTCTAACCAAGCCCCGCCCGCATTATCTGCATCTAGGTTTTTGTAGATGGTGGCACCCAATTCTTCAATATCCGCCTTTGCCTGTGCAATTAAGCCAATCATTTGCCCATCGGGTGTGTCAGGGTCAATCGTGATGTCTGAGCCGTAAATGCCCCTAAATCCAGCCTCTAAATTAGCAATGATGCTATCTAATCTTTCAGCTATATAGCCTCTATTGGTAACCATATTTAGCCCATTAAAAAAGCCCGCTTAAAGCGGGCTAGATAGTTGATTATTTTGCGTGTAAATATCATCGTATGTGATGTACACCGTCACTTTCCGAGTATCTTCATCAAAGAGCAATTCGGTACTGGTGACTACAGTTACACCCGCTGTTTCAATGACTGATTTTTTAATACTCTGTTTTAGTCTTGTTTGTGATGCTGGCTTTTCTAGGTTCTGAAACCAAGGTAAGCCATGATCTAAGTTTAAAAACCAGTCACCTTGAAATGAGCGTAAACGAGTGATGACATTTTGCGCGATGGCTTCTGATTCAGTTGCGTAGTTGGCGCGTGACTGCCCAAAAGTCCAATCACCTTTTGTATCTAAGCGTCTTACTCTCATATTGGCTCACCTGTATTGTCACCGCCAGCAGTCACGCCAGTGTGTTTGTGTAAACCTAAAACCACGCCATTACTTGATAGATCACCACCTGTGTGTTTCAGGCTGCCTGTAACGGTCATGGCTTCACCGCCAGCACTGTTGGCACCTTGCATGCCTTTTTCAAAGATCAAAGGACACTTAATCGTGCACATGGTGCCATCAACCGTTACCGCACCAGCTTGGTCAATCTTTAGATAGGCACTGTTATCTAGTTTTCGCATCACCAATGCGTCAGAATCAAAAGCCGTAATCACATTTGGTAATGAAGAAACTCCTGGTAAAAAAGAAGCATCACTTAAATCATGCAAACGTAAATCTAAAGGATCGCTCAGGCTGCCTGATTGGTACCATCCATCAATGCAACGATCACTGATGATGACTAGCCCTTCATCACCGGCGATAATCGGAAAAGTCACCGCAAAACCACCACCACGCGGAAACTTGACCGGCACATCAACCAGAACAGGCAAAGGCATAGAGCCACCAGCACTTAAAGTGATTTTAATCATCGGCTGAACAGATACCGTTTGTTTACTGGCATTAAAACTAATCACCTTAACCGGCATAGCCACACGTAAATCTTTGACCGCTTCTTCTATGTTCTGGGCAATGGTTTGTTCAGTAGATGGCGTTTCATAATCAAAATTACTCATGATTTTTTATCCTTTTCTACCTTCTGAAATTTGCCACCAATCACAATTAACTTACAAAGCCAGTCACCACCGAAAGCATCACCGGAATAATCAA
>JAVBKE010000028.1:0-8620 GCA_031554185.1 Caryophanales bacterium | reverse complement strand
GTCCATTTCTTGCATGACCTCACCAACTAGACGGTGAATCATGCCGTGGGTACAGCCTGGGCAGTAATGCGTTGGTACATCTGTTAAGCCGGTTGTTTTCTCAAATACCGTTTTCATATTCATGCTTTTACGCCTCCAGCTACTGCAATGATTTTCTCCAATATTTCTTCAGAGGTCGGTACGATGCCGCCAGTTCTGCCATAGAACTCAACTGGTGCGTGGCCATCAGCGGCAAGACGAACATCCTCAACCATTTGGCCCGTACTCATTTCTACTGCAATATATGCTTTCACACGGTCTCTTGTTTCCAAAAAAGGTTGTTCAGGAAATGGCCAGATTGTAATTGGGCGGATCATTCCCACTTTAATGCCTTGGGCACGTGCTTCATGCACAGCGCTCATCGCAATACGGGAAACTGTTCCATAAGCCACCATCACAAAATCAGCATCATCAGTTAATAACGTTTCGTAGCGGACTTCATTTGCTTTCATTTTCATTTGCTTCTCATATAAATGAAGATTATGTTTCTCAAGTCCATCGGAATCAAGGTGCAATGAGTTGACAATTCGCGGTGCACCATCGCCTTTTGTGCCACTTGCTGCCCAGTCTTTTTCAGGTAGAACGCGTGCCGGGACATCAACGAACTCAACAGGCTCCATCATTTGTCCAATCATGCCGTCAGCAACGATAATCACTGGTGTGCGGTACTCGTCAGCAATGTCAAAGGCATCGCGTGTTAAGTCAACAATCTCTTGCAAACTGGCTGGTGCAAATACTGGTAGGAAGTAGTCACCATGACCACCACCCTTTGTCACCTGAAAATAATCAGCTTGCCCGGGCTGGATATTCCCAAGTCCTGGGCCACCACGCATGACATTGACGAGTACCGCAGGGAGCTCAGAACCGACAAGAAACGAAATACCTTCTTGCTTTAAACTGAACCCTGGGCTTGAAGACGAAGTCATGCAACGCTTTCCGGTGGCAGCAGCGCCATAAACCATATGAACAGCAGCAATTTCACTCTCTGCTTGTAAGAACAAGCCACCTTCAAGTTCAGTCAATCTGCGTGCCATATAGGCAACTAATTCACTTTGTGGCGTAATTGGGTAACCAAAGAAAAGCTTGCAACCTGCTTTAATCGCTGCCTCTGCAATTACTTCGTTACCCTTCATTAATGTTTTTGTCATTTCTTTTTCAGCTCCAATTTTTCAGAAATAAACAGCTTATCTATGTCGTGGTAATTGATTTATTGAGTTGCTTTCTTGTTTGGGCGATAAACTGAAATAACGAGGTCGGGACAAATTTGCGCACATTTCCCGCAACTAATACACTTCTCCTGTTCCTCGACCAGTGCGGCCAAATAGCCTTTATTATTCAGCTCAGTACCAATTGAAATGATATTCGTCGGGCAAACGCGCACGCACAAACTACAAGACTTGCAATAATCTTTGCTAAAAACAACACGTTGTTCCATGGGCATCAGGTCCTCCATTTATTAATCTTTATTCATATTATAGAGGAAAAGAACAGTGAAATGCGCAAGTTTTTGTAATTAAAATTGTCATTATCGGCTGTCATTGCTTTTTGCTCAATATTGTTATGAAAATTGAGATAAAGATTAATTTTTTATGAAAAAAATTTATTCCCAAGCGACTTTCATAAATCGTTTGATGAAGACGATATCGTGTTCTGTATTAAGCTCGGCGGCTTCTTTGTGCAGGTGATCGCTTATCGTTGTGCATTTGAAAGGGATGTCGAGCTTTTTTGCCACTTGTAAGCTGAGCTCAAGCCCTGTTTGAATGTCGGAAATGGTTGTCGACTTGCCGATGTTGGTGTTATTGATGATGCAGGTTACTTTCATCCGTGCGGCTTTTTCGATTTCCTCAATGGTGAATAGGGCACCGTCCAGTGTACTGACGTAAGGGCGATTGGCATTAAGTACGAAAATAACTTCAGGATCGCGGTCTTTCCAGTCGTAGTGGTATTGACCAAGCGCTTTGGCACCGTCTTTGTCACCACCAGCATCAACGATGAGGCGGTAGGATTCATTTCCTAGCACGCGATAGATTTCGGCTGAGACAATTGGTAGGTCGGCATTAATGAGCTTCTTCGGTGGTGCAATTAGCTCAATGCCTTTTTCTTCAAAGAAGTCAGCGGCATCTCTTGTCCGAAAATAGGGATTTACGATATCTAGGTCATCAATCGCTACGTGTTCATGCTCTTCTCTGATCATACGGGCGAAGTTAATGGCTAGCTCTGTTTTGCCAGATCCAAAGTGGCCAGTGAATATATTAATTCGTTTGTCTAAAATTGTTTTCACGCCCCTTTCTAGGGTACTTAAAGTGGTCGGTCTTCTACCTCGATTATAGGCGAGTCTTGGGTGCTCGGCAAATAATATACTTGATGGATTAGGGTGAATTTTCGTGAAAAAGAGGATATGCCCTTGGCGCGGCTGATTGATGTGTCAAAAAAACCTTCGAATTGTATGATGAGCCGGAGGGTTTAGCGACCGCAGTGTCATTTGCTCTTGAGAGGTTCTCAGCCATGAAGAAGTATATTGCATCGCAATCGCCATATCTTCTTTGTCGTTGTTCTTCTTGTCTTGATCATAGACAATCGTGAAGGTAAGAAAATTGATGAAAAAGTAACATTGTTGAAAAGAGAACGGGTTTCGAAGTGCCTCGCAGCAATGACGAAAGTTGTTTGTGTGGAAAATAGCGAAGGTTATAGACAAATTAAAGTAGCACCCATTGTCATTTGACAGCTGACTGGTGCTACTTTTCAAATGAGTCTACTTCTTCCTCACAGGAATCCAAATTTCACTTTTATAATCCGGAACGGTGGTATCCATGCCTTGGTTCCATAGGATTTCAGGGCCGCCAGTCAGTTCATAGCCAGAGATCGGGAACCACTCTGAATAGATTCTACCCCAGACACTTTGTAATTCTTGCGGGAAAGAACCGATTGCCGTAAAGACAGCCCAAGTTGCGGCATCAACGGGTAGAACTTCCCATTTGTCAGGTGCAGTATTTGTTGTAGCAACGCCGATATATTGGTCGAGTTCAGTACCTTCAGTCCGGCCTTCAGTGAAATTAGCAGAGACGCATAGAATACCGTTTGGTTCAACATTAGCAAGTCGTTTGAGATCGATGAAATCTTGAGGGACAAAGCTTGCCCACATTGAATCCATTTGGTTATTAACACCTTGATAGACAAGTGTAATTCGTTTCTTGACACCGATAATTTGAAAAGCTTTTTTTTCTACAATACGAAAGTTCATTGTATTTCCCCCTTGAATCGTTAATTGGAAGGTCATTGGTGGAAACGATTTGAGACTAGTGTTATCTCTGCGTGAATGCGATGGTGTGACACCGTGCATATTCTGGAAAGCCTTTGTAAATGCATCAGGTGAATCATAGCCTAATAGGCCAGCGATATCAATGATCTTCTTATCCGAGCTTCGTAGTAACGTAACAGCCAGTGTCAGCCTTCTTCGGCGAATATATTCGCCAAGCGGCATACCAGCAAGAAATGAAAAGACACGTTTAAAATGATATTCAGAACAACAAGCCATGCGAGCAAGCAACTTGAAATCAATCTCATCAGTTAAGTGCTCCTCAATATACTGCATGGCGAGATTCATTTGTTTAAGCGAATCCATTAGCAACAACCTCCTTGTAATCTATATTATCTGTGACTAGGGTAAGAAACCCGTTAATATTGTTGCTAAAATAATTGGGTAGTTATATGTGTTTAATTTTAGCAGTTTTTTTGGGGCTAGAGGTGCTTTAGTATGAAATTTGTTTCGGTAGCAGCCCTTGCGGCAGTGTAAATTTTTTGTACGTTTTCCCATTTGATTTCCGGCGCGTGAAGCCCCAGCCTTCCCGCAGGAGTCAAGTGGAAAAGCGTACTGAAAAATTACACTGCGGGACATCTCTTAGCCCTAGTTTCCGTTTGAGATTAGTTTGGAGTATAATAAGGAAATGTTAAAATATCGATTTATCTGAGGTGGGCTTTTGTGAAACGTGCAAGAATAATTTATAATCCAACATCTGGCCGTGAGGCAATGAAAAAATATCTACCTGAGGCACTAGAAAAACTAGAAAAGGCCGGTTATGAGGCTTCTGCCCACGCAACAACAGGAGCAGGAGATGCGACAGAAGCAGCACGGATCGCAGTTGAACGAAGATATGACCTAGTTATCGCTGCTGGCGGTGACGGGACCTTATATGAAGTAATTAATGGGCTCGCAGAACAAGAATATCGCCCGAAGTTTGGTGTGATTCCAATGGGGACAACCAATGACTTCGCCCGAGCTTTACATGTCAATAAATCAATCTCTGATTCGATTGACATCATTGCAGCAGGTCATACCGCACCTGTAGATATCGGTAAGGTAAACGACAGTTATTTCATCAATATTGCTGGCGGTGGCCGAATCACAGAGTTGACCTATGAAGTTTCCAGTAAGATGAAAACAGCGCTTGGGCAGTTGGCCTATTTTATTAAGGGCATTGAGATTCTTCCTTCAATGAAAGCAACGCAGATGCACATCGAGTACGATGGTGAAGTATTTGATGATGAGGCGACCATGTTTCTAATCGCTAATACGAATTCCGTGGGTGGGTTTGAGCAAATTGCGCCGGATGCTTCGATGCAAGATGGTCTTTTTTCGTTGGTAATTTTGAAAAAAGCTTCGCTATTTGAATTGATTAATGTCGCAAGACTGGCACTGAAAGGCGAGCATATGAAGAGTGATAAGGTGATTTACGCGAAAGCCAATCATATCGTTGTTAGATCAGATAAGCCGTTGCTACTCAATTTGGACGGTGAACTGGGTGGCGAAATGCCGGCCGAGTTTGTTAATCTTCGTCAGCATATTGAGATTTGTGTGCCAGCAGGTTGGGAAAAGGGGCATGGTGAGTAAGGAATTCTTATTTCAAAGTTGAAAAAGTGTTTGATAGGACGGTAACTACAAGTTTCCCTAAGTAATTCAAGATTACAGCTAGAGATTCTCTCATGCGTAGTTCGGGAAAAATATGTAATCCGGGAAGAATCTACCTCTCTAAATTTTGGCTCTTTGTCAATAAGGACTGATGGACCAAATCAATGTATACCAGATTGATTTGGTTTTTTTAATTAGGCTCTACAATATTTAGGACTGATTTTCATCAGTCCTAAATATTGTAGAGCCTAAATTTTTTGGTGCGACAAGCTTAAGTGAGTGAAACCACAGTAACAGACAAGTTTCACTTTTTTGCGACCGGATTTTTCCTATGTTTGAAATTGAAATGCAGTGCTATCAATTGATACATGAGGAAATGACCATTTGTGCATACTAAGGGAATCTTACAGTAGGAAGTGACCCATGGAAATATCGATTAGTTTAGATAAAACGATTCAAAGGCTGCGTGATCATTTCGGTATTGGTCAGAGTTTTGACATGATTGGTAAGGAAATCCGGGTTGGAGAAAGACGCGGATACTTGTTAATGGTCGATGGTTTTGCAAAAGATGACATGATGCTATTTGTGACAACGACCTTACAAAAACATAAATTTGATGAAGGTTCTATAGTTGATTTAATTCGTAACCATATTGCCTACATGGAGGCAGAAGAATCCAAAAGTTTTGAGCAAGTTGAAAAGATGGTGCTTTCAGGTGCAATTGCTTTATTTGTTGATGGTTTTGAGACAGCGGTCATCATTGATGCACGTACATATCCTGTTCGTTCTTTGTCGGAGCCTGAGCTCGAGAGAGTTACGCGTGGGCCTCGAGATGGTTTTGTTGAAACGGTCATTTTTAATACGGCATTGATTCGGCGCCGAGTCCGTGATCCTAATTTACGATTTGAGTTAAAGCAGGTAGGAAAGCGTTCGAAAACAGATGTTGCAGTTAGTTATATTAATGATCTGGTTGATATGGCATATGTGCAGGAAATTATTGATAAGATTGCTGAAATCGATATTGATGCATTAACGATGGCTGAAAAGACGCTAGGTGAAATTCTCGTTAAGCGATCACGATTTAATCCATTGCCACAGATGCGCTTTACTGAAAGACCAGATGTGGCGGCTGCACATTTGATGGAAGGGCATATTTTGCTGATTGTCGATACATCGCCTAGTGTGATTATTTTGCCAACAACGATTTTTCACTTCACGCAGCATATTGAGGATTATTACCAGACACCAGTTGTCGGCACTTATCTACGATGGGTCCGTTTTGGCATTATGATCACGTCATTTCTTTTAGTACCAGTTTGGCTTTTAGCCATGGCCTATCCCGACTTCTTACCTGAGTCGCTCGAGTTTTTTGTGCCAAAGGAAACAGGGCATATCCCGATCATTTTGCAGTTGTTTCTTTTAGAGGTTGGGATCGATGTACTCCGGCTTTCCTCCATCCATACCCCGAGTAGTTTGACGACCCCGCTGGGTATCGTCAGTGGGCTGATTCTCGGCGATCTAGCGGTGTCCGTAGGCTGGCTGATTCCTGAAACTGTGCTCTATATGGCGATTGTGGGTGTCGGTACCTTCGCAACCCCAAGTATTGAATTTGCGATGGCCATTCGAATTTTCCGATTATACATGCTTCTGCTGACTGGGGTATTCCATTTGGCAGGTTTTATCATCGGCCTTACATTGATTGGCATCCTTGTGATGACAACAAAGAACACATCTCGTGAAAGCTATCTATGGCCATTAGTGCCATTTGACTGGCCTTCGCTAAAACATATTCTATTCCGAGGACCTATCCCGAATATGAAATATCGACAAGGGCAGGAGAAGAAAAAGGCGTAGTGAAGATAAATGTTTTTTAAAAAAAGGACGATCAACAAAGGTGGACCGGGGTGTCGGTTCACCTTTGTTGTGTGCCGATTTTTTTATAAAATGCACGTTAATCTAAATTTAACCCAGCGGCGCTATAATGATTATATAAAGTATGAAATCTAATTCTTGTGAGATATTCTGGTGTTGCAGTTGTATAGGAACACAAGTAGGAATAATGCTTTCTCACCTCATTCCATGTTAAGATGGAGCTCGAAAATTATTGGGATAAAAGGTTTATCTCATCAATGGTTGACCTGTATTTATTGAAACTAAACTAGAAATGCTGGAGGAACCACATATGAAAAAAGTGAGAAAAGCGATTATCCCGGCAGCGGGACTTGGCACACGATTTCTCCCTGCTACAAAAGCAATGCCTAAAGAAATGTTACCTATTATTGATACCCCGACCATCCAATACATCGTTGAGGAAGCAGTTCAGGCGGGGATCGAAGATATCATTATTATCACCGGGAAAGCAAAGCGTGCGATTGAGGATCATTTTGATACGACACCGCAATTAGAACTTGCATTAGAAAAGAATGGAAAGTTTGAGCTATTAAAACGTGTACAGTATTCATCTAACTTAGCAAATATCCACTACATTCGTCAGAAAGAACCACTGGGCCTAGGTCATGCGGTCTGGTGCGCTCGAAGATTTATCGGAGATGAACCATTTGCTGTACTTCTTGGCGATGATATTGTTCGCAGTAATACCCCCTGTATTAAGCAGTTGATTGATAAAGCGGAGGAATATAATTCGTCCGTGATTGGTGTGCAAGAAGTCCCAATGGAAGAAACGCATCGCTATGGGATTATTGACCCGCTATCAAGCAATGGTCGTCTATATGAAGTAAGAGACTTTGTTGAAAAACCAACACAAGGTACAGCACCGTCCAATTTGGCGATAATTGGACGTTACGTGCTCACCCCGGAAATCTTTGATTTTCTTGGTCTTCAGGAAAAAGGTAAAGGTGGTGAAATTCAGCTAACAGATGCGATCCAAAAGTTAAACGAAGTGAAAGAGGTATACGCTTATGCTTTTGAAGGTGATCGCTATGATATTGGTGAGAAAATGGGCTATTTGACAACAACGATCCAGTTTGCTTTGCAACAGGAAGACATTAAAGAAGAGATGGTTGTTTATCTGAAAGAACTTGTAAAAAGCTTATAGTTTTGAAATAGTATCGATAAATGAGAATCGAAGCCCAGATCATCATAAAGGGTTTCGATTTTTTTGCTTTAGAGTAGAATGTTGGTCGATTGTGTTTGGAACTATTTTAGTTGAATCTTGATAAAATCTGAAAATTAGAGTCGTTATAGCGATGGTTTTTCGTTCTGGTTGCTCTTTTTTTGGAAAAAAACGCTATATTACAATGAACATAAGCAGTTTCGATCATGTATTCTCCATAAATAAGATAATTTTATAAAAACCATTGATAAAAAATGATAAATAAAGTCGATATTACGCTCGCTTTATTTATGTAGTTAATAAACAACGTGTAGAAAATTTTATTTCTAAAGGTACTTTAAAACCACTCTGATACTTCATCAACTGATTATTTATTTTATTTGACATTTTCAATAAAACTGAATTAAGGTGTAATAGATAATTTATCCTGTAAGAACTCAGAGGGCAGAATGGGCAGTTGTCGTCCCTCGATTTGAGGTTAGGGGATGTGGGAATGTCGCCCACCTAGTTCTTACAACTGTAAAACGAGCCGTGAAAATAGGGCTCGTTTTTGTTTGTGCATGAAATGGAGCCTTGATTGTTGATGCTTTGAATTCAATATT
>JAVBKE010000078.1:0-9464 GCA_031554185.1 Caryophanales bacterium | reverse complement strand
AAATAGCTGTTTGTCAGTTTCGCTAAAAATTTCAATCCGAAGATCCTTGAGGTAGTCAGCCTGTGGAATCAGTTTAATAACCATGCAATTAGGCTGAATGATTCGATGGAACTCAGTATAATTAGATGGTGATAGGATATTTAAAATTACTGCAAATGACCGATCGTGGAAAGGCGAATTGGCGAGGTCTGCTACAAAGAATTGCTCAGCTTTAAATTGTTTAGCTGCTTCTAGAATTCCTTCTTTGGCAAGGTCAATGCCCAATCCATTTGGATTGAAGCCTAACTGTGCTAATCGCCCGCAGATCTGAACCAAATGGGTGCCTTCACCGCATCCCATATCAACAATTGGAAGCACTTGAGGCTGTGAGGAACTAAAATGAGTTGAAATAATCGTTATGATTTTCTCCAATACAGGTTCAAAAAAGCCAGACTTCATCAACGCTCTACGTGCGACAAAAATTTGCTTATCATACTTGTTTGGTGCAGTTTTTGGGAACAAATTGACATAGCCTTGTTTCGCCATATCGAATGTGTGATTTTGGCTGCACACAAGACTACTAGTTGGAATAATCTGCATTGATTCTTGGCAGATAGGGCATCTAAGCAGGCTAAGCTGCTGATGTAATCGGTCAGTATTTTCAGTACGTTGATTCATCTTTTAAACTCCTTATGCCACCCATTGTACAAGAACAAGGAAGAGCGAATCAATGAACAATTTCGCTCTTCCTTCTGGGGTGTTTATTTCTTCAGCGCAACAGCAACCTTTGCGGCAACTTCGGCATTATGCTTGACAAGCGCAATATTGGTTTCCAAGCTCTTGCCAGCAGTGATTTGCTTGATGCGATCTAATAAAAATGGTGTCACTTTTTTTCCGGTGATTTTCTGTGTTTTTGCTTCTCCCAATGCTTCAAGGATAACTGATTCGATTTCAGTAAATGGAATCGCATTCTCCTCAGGCACCGGATTGGCAATAATGGCACCACCTTTCAGTGCTAATTCCCACTTCGTTCGCAGCAATCGAGCGACTTCCTCGGCTGTATCAATCGGGAAGTCAACTTCAAAGCCACTCTCTCTTGAATAGAAAGAAGGGAACTCGGTGCATTGAAATCCGATTACTGGTACGCCTTCGGTTTCAAGGAACTCCAATGTTCTACCAATATCGAGGATTGATTTAACCCCGGCACAGACAACGGCTACATTGGTTTGTGCTAATTCTTTCAAATCAGCAGAAATATCCATTGTTATTTCACCTTCACGATGCACACCGCCAATGCCGCCGGTAGCAAAAACTTCAATCCCAGCCATTTCAGCTGCAATCATTGTTGCGGCTACAGTTGTAGCCCCAATTTTTCCAGTAGACAAAATGTAAGGAAAATCGCGGCGGCTGACTTTTTCCACTTGCTTATTTGTTGCAAATTCCATTAACTCAGTATCAGTTAGACCAATTTTTATTTGACCATTTAATATGCCGATCGTAGCAGGAACCGCTCCGTGGTCCCGAATGATCTGTTCAACTTCTTTCGCCATCTCAACGTTTTGCGGATATGGCATGCCGTGTGAAATAATTGTTGTTTCCAAAGCGACAATCGGTAATTTGTTCTCAATGGCATTTGCCACTTCGTCTGTCATACTAAGATATTTTTCCATTTTTATTCATTCTCCTCTATGATTTGATTGATTCTGTTAGGTTTGAGCTCACTTGATACAGATTCTAGAGACTGTAAAGTAATACTTGATGCGGCTAGACCAGTTCTGCATGCATCATATACCGTTTTTCCTTGTTCAAGACCATAGGCAACACCTGCAACGAACGAATCGCCAGCGCCTGTCACATCTAGTACAGTTGCAGCGTATGGCGGGATGAACTCATTTTGTTCGCTACTTGAGTAGAAGATACCTTGTTCGCCTAGCGTAATGATTACATGGGCAGCACCGCGCTCACGAATTCTCGCTGCCGCTATTTCACAATCAGCAGGACTTGAAATGGCTATTCCAGATAGGATTTCTGCTTCCTCTCGGTTTGGAAATAATAAAAAAACACCATCAAGTCTTTCGGGTAGTCGCTTTGTCTTCTGGGTGGACACAGGATCAACAAGCAGTGGAATATCAAAGTTCCTACACTTGTCGATGACAAATTGAATGCAGTCTTCCGGCAGATTTGTATCAAGAATGACAATTGATGCAGTTGACAACATTTTCCACTTAGTTTCTATCATTGTGGGCGTGATCGCATCATAGATACCCATATTGGCAATGGCAATCACCATCTCGCCATCCTGTTGTAAAACAGCAGTATAACTGCCTGACTTGTGTCCATCTAATGTTTGCACTTGACTGACATCAACACCATTCAGTCTAGTTTGTTCCATAATCCAACTGCCTTCGCGGTCATTTCCAACAAAAGAGTAGAGCGATACGTGACAAGATAAGTTGGCAAGATTTTCAGCAATGTTTCGGCATACACCGCCAGGCGATTCATGCAAAGTGACTGGATTGGACGTATGCATTTCAATTGAATGGACAGCAACCGCCTTGTAATCAATATTTGATCCACCGATGCAGGCAATTGACCGTAATTCATTTAAGATATAGGCTCGGCCTCTAATGACACCTTCTTTAATTAACGCCGAAATGACACCAGCAATTGTAGAACGAGGAATACCGATTTTTTCTGCTAATTCATTTTGTGAAATAGAAGGATTTTGCTTAATTAATTGAAGTACCTGATCTCGATAATTCATAATCACCTCTCCTTGCAACAAAAGTTTAACATATAAACATTTGTTTAGGGAAGTATATTATTTAATAATGAGATGAAGCACAGTCACGAAGCTATAGTACAATCATGCTTAGATTGCTATTGTTACGCATAAAAACCTTTATCCCTTGAATACCGATAGCCCATTATTCAGATAATAAAAAATGATGAAGTGTGGTTCATACCGTTGCCCCAGTATTTTTCGAATTTATTATTTATTAATGAAAGGTAGTTGAACAACTAGGTCCTTTTCACGAATGAAAGTATCGTGGTCCACCAGCCAAATCTAGATTTGGCGTGCTAGGGACTGTCCATAATTGATGATAAACTTGATCACTTTTTGTTAAATTATGAATAACATGTTTGGAAAATCATTGGTTTTAAATTATAATAGAAGGAGTTTATAAACAAAAAGTAGGTTTACTATGCAATATAGTGTGAAACTTGATGCATTTGAGGGTCCACTTGACCTATTATTGCATCTGATTAAACGAATGGAAATTGATATTTACGATATACCAGTTTCGAAGATTACCGATCAATATTTGCTTTATATCCAGACAATGAACGAGCTTGAGCTCGATGTCGCCAGTGAGTATTTAGTGATGGCCGCAACGCTTATTGCAATCAAAAGTAAAATGTTATTGCCAAATCCAGTGATTGAAGATGAAAACGAAGAGAACTACGAACCAGAAATTGACCCACTTGAAGAGTTGGTGCAACAACTTATCGAGTATAAACGTTATAAGGAAGTAGCTCAGGATCTTCAGGGGTTGGAAAGTGAAAGGATGCTTTTATTCACAAAAGCACCGGATGATCTTTCTGAGTTTACCAAAGATACGCCAGCGGTTCCTGAAAATGATGGACTCTCGATTTACGATATGCTAGCAGCTTTTCAAAAGCTGATGAGGAGACAAAAGCTACAAAAACCACTCCAAACCAGAATTGCTCGGCAGGAAATAAGTGTTGATAAACGAATGGATGAAGTGGTGGATTTTTTAAGGGGAAAACGTGGTCGGGTTTTATTCACATCGCTATTTGGAGCTGACAATAAGGATCATTTGATTGTCACTTTTTTAGCTATATTGGAATTGATGAAGATGAATAAAATTTTTGTGGAGCAAGAAAATAATTTAGATGAAATTATCATACAACTGAAAGAAGAAACATTATGAGACTTGATATAATTGAATGGAATGCGATTGTTGAAGCTATGTTGTTTGCGGCTGGAGATGAGGGATTGTCGATAGAACAAATAGCTTCCGTTTTGGAAGTTACGCATGATGAGACAAGAGACATTCTCAGTGGTTTACGGGAGAACTATGAGGATAATTCGAGAGGAATCCAACTTGTCGAGATTGCGGGGGCATACCAACTAACGACAAAGAAAATTCATGCACCTTACTTGCAAAAGCTGGTTGAAATGCCATCTGCACAAGCCTTATCTCAAGCTGCACTTGAAACGCTGGCGATCATTGCTTATAAACAACCAATTACGCGAATGGAGGTTGAAGCGATTCGAGGTGTACGACTCGATGGTCCTTTGCAAAAACTAATGACACGCGTATTGATAAAGGAAGTGGGCAGGACTGATACAGTTGGTCGGGCGATTCTATATGGAACAACAGATGAATTCCTAGATTATTTCGGTTTGAAATCATTAGCTGAGTTACCTGCATTACCAGCCAATGGAGAACTTGGTGACGATGATGAGAATGATTTGTTTAGTCTTAAATTCCAAGAAAAGGTGGATCGATCAAATGAAAATATTGAAGTCTGAGGGATTTGTCCTTGAAAAGACATTACCAAACACATCGGAAGATTTTTTTAATCAGTCAAAAGTGACTTATATTGAAAATGGGTCTGAACAGTCGTTGGTTGTGACCTATGTTCGTACTTTTGAAGATTCGATGCAAGAGTTTACACCTTTTGCGGCAGATCCGATTTTCGAACAGCAAGGAAAGCAATGCATGTTGAAGGATATTGTGGCATTAGCGATTCTTTTAAAAGACGAAAAAATGAAAAATCAGCAGCGACTTTATATTAGCGATTACGAAGTATTTAGGTCATACTTGCAAGGTTCTGATTTTATTGCATTGATGGAAGCCTATTTTAATCCGGCTTAATTGAATTCTGATATGAACATCATTTTTTAGCACAGAAGAGAGAAAAGAGTAGATAAACAGTCATGAGCGGGAAGCGTTCATGGCTTTTTGTTGTGGTAGAGATTATAAAAAGGTGACAACTGTTACAGGTTGATCGTTGTCAGGGAAGAGTAAACCAATAATAGCTTCAATCAGAACTCACCCGCTATCTCGTAAGGTTTTTCATCAAAGCCTCCTACTTTTTATGTGACAATTAAACTGTGATAGGTCTAGGTTTTACAAAAATCTCTAATTAGGTTGGAATAGAAAATTATTTAAAGTAATTATCTAATTGTATAAATTATTCTGACGAAAAATGCCGATTTATGATACAATATGGGGGAAAAAATATTGGAGGTATTTAAATGGGCGCATTAGAGATTATTCAAGACAAAACCCTAACTTTTGAACAGAAAGTTGTAGCACTTGCTAGAGATGCTGAAAATGGTCTCTCAGTTTTAAACATTTCGGATGATGCGAAATTAATGCTTGAAAAAGGAATTATTTGTGACCTGTTTGAAGGAGCCGCTCCATATCGTCCTAGATACGTTCTACCTGATTATGAAAAATTTATGAAAGAAGGCTCAGCGTTTTTACGCCTAGAAGCACCAACAGATATTTGGGAAGCAGTTAATAATTTACTCATTTTATATAAGCACGTCCCATCGATTACAACACAGCCTGTGTATGTCGGTAATCTTGATCATTTGCTAGAACCTTTTGTTACTGACTTAGATGAAGCAAGAAAAGCTGTAAAGTTCTTGTTAGTTCACATTGATCGCACGATTACGGATTCTTTTTGTCATGCCAATATTGGCCCTCATGAAACGCAAATTGGGCATATCATTCTTGAAGTTGAACGAGATTTGCAAGACGCGATTCCGAAC
This sequence comes from Caryophanales bacterium, assembly GCA_031554185.1. Taxonomy (GTDB): domain Bacteria; phylum Bacillota; class Bacilli; order JARBTR01; family JARBTR01; genus JAVBKE01. Next base: position 3,673 of record JAVBKE010000078.1, on the reverse strand, counting down.
ATAACATTAAAATATGATGAGAATATTACGCCAGACCATTTTGCAATTGAAGCAATTCGCACAGCATTGGCAACGGCAAAACCAAGTTTCGCGAATCATTCAATGTTCAGTGAAGACTTAGGTGTTCAGTATGGGATTGCGAGCTGTTATAATGGTCTTCATGTTGGTGGTGGTGCTTATACACTTTCCAGAATGGTGTTGGCTAAACTAGCTCCAACAGCAAAAGATGAGAATGATTTCTTAGAAAATGTGTTACCTCATGCAGTTCATACAATGGCTGAAATGATGGACGAGCGCATTAACTTCTTTATCAATGAAAGCCAATTCTTTGAAACAAACTTCTTATCACAGGAAGGGCTTATTGACCGCAGTCGTTTTACAGGTATGTTTGGTATGGTTGGGCTTGCGGAATGTGTCAATATCTTATTGGGTGCTGAAAATCAGCAAGATCGCTTTGGTTATAGCGAACGTGCCAATGAGCTAGGTGTAAAAATTGTTAGTAAGATGGAAGAGGTACTTGCGACAAGAAATAACCCACATTGTGTCCATACTGACGGCAAATTCTTATTACATGCACAAGTAGGTATTGAAACCGATTTTGGTGTGAGTCCAGGATGTCGCGTGCCAATTGGTGAAGAACCAGTGTTACCTGATCATATCAAGCAGACAGCGCTTTATCACAAGTATTTTCCTAGTGGAATCGGCGATATTTTCCCTTTTGACGAAATGGCAGGGAAGAATCCTTCCTACATCCTCGACATCATTAAGGGGTCATTCCATTCAGGTATGCGTTATTTCTCGACATACGGTAGCGATAGTGATGTAATTCGGATTACGGGTTACCTAGTGAAACGTTCAGATATGGAGAAACTAGATCGTGGTGAGGCAGTACTAAATGATGCTGTTGTGCTCGGACTTGGTTCTGTGAAGAATGCAAAAATCCTTGAAAGAAAAGTTAGAAATGTCTAACGGGAAAATCAACCGGCTCATACCGTTCAGTTCTGTAGATGGACCAGGCAATCGGTTTGCTATTTTTCTGCAAGGTTGCATGTTTAATTGCTTGTATTGTCATAATCCTGAAACAATCAATGACTGCATTCATTGTGGTATTTGTGTACCATTTTGCCATTCTGATGCATTAGCAATTGAGAATGGCAAAGTGATCTACCATTCAGAAAACTGCACACAATGCGATGAATGTATTAAAAATTGTCCACACTTATCTTCTCCGAAAGTACTCGACCTTTCGGCAGAGGAAGTGATGGATGAAATCCGCAAAGTGCGCCCCTTTATTCGTGGGATTACTGTCTCAGGTGGGGAATGCACATTGCAAAAAGAGTTTCTCATCACGCTGTTTCAATTAGCAAAGGATGAGGGACTTTCAACCTTCATTGATACCAATGGTGGTGTACCGCTTTGGAATGCATATGCGCTAATGGATCTAACAGATGGTGTAATGCTTGATGTTAAGGCATTTGATGGGGAACAACATCGCGCGTTAACAGGTGTTAGGAATGAAAATGTCTTAAAAAATCTAACCTATTGTGCTGAATCTGGGAAACTGTTTGAAGTTAGAACAGTTGTCCTTCAGGGTGACTTTGGTAGCGAAAGTACAGTGGAGAATGTAGCAGAAATCATTGCAAAGATTGACCAGCATGTTCGCTATAAACTGATCAAGTATCGGCATTTCGGTGTGCGTGATGAGTATTTACCAATGCTTGCACGACCAGCAGATGAGCAGATGCTCAGATTAAAGGAAATCGTTCGTATGAAAGGTTTAACGGATGTTGTAATCGTTTAAAAAAGGGAGCTTAACGGCTTCTTTTTTGTTTAAGAAAAAATGACAGGATATTTTAAAAGGAATAGCGGTTTAGCCATTCCTCAATTTAGTCAGTATGAAAATTATACTCCTTGATCGATTAATAATCAGGGAATAGCCTTCAAACATCAAGGCGTTTATCCCACACCAAGATCAGTGTTGTGCCAAAGCACCTCGATTTTCGGATTATCTTCGAGAAAAGCAAATTCATCCTCGAACCATTCAATCAGAGCCATATCAGCTTTAACGGGTGTTGTGTTTTCAATGAAAATATTGACAGTTGCATGTTTAAAAAGGCGTTGGATAATATCCATATCAGTACGAATCATTTCTTTTGTTTGGCCTTGAATCCCGACCATTAAGCAGGCTGAATCGTACAACGCATCCACTTCTTCAGGTGTTTGAAAGTCGGCACCTTTAATCAACACGCGTTCTCGAAAATCATGATTAAAGGTTTCGATCCCAATTTTAAAGAAGATATCGATCCCGAAATAGTCACGAACTTCTTGTAACCGCCCTTTAAATGCCCAATGTGCTTCAAAGAATAATTTGTGAATTTGTTTTTCCTCGATAATTTGTTTGATATCAGCCCAAGTTTCCTTTGGTAGTTCAAAGACACTACCCGAGTTGATGACTTCAAGCACGCCAAATTCACCAGTTACTTGACTCAGGATCTCTTGGTTTACGCTGATAATCAATTCTTTATCACGAGAATTATCTGTAATATAGTCACAGAAGGTACATTTACTCCAAAAGCATGGTTTTCCTTTTAATAGGACAATTTCTCTTGGGTTTTTCTTAATGATTTTACTATATCGTTGCATTGATTTTTTGCTCCTTAAGGCGTGAGTACATTGATTTGTTTTGCTAAAAAAGTCTACTATTCTAAGTTGCCATATTTTCCGATTTGTGTGATAGAAAATTTATTGATAAGACTTCTTCAATGATCTATTTATGTTATACTAACATAGTTCAGTATATATGAGAATTCGGTTAGTCAGCAAGAACTGTGTAAACCTAATGATATTTTTTTCGCTTTTCCTCTGCTAGAGAGTGATTTCATGAGGCCCAGTAAGGAGAAAACCAAACGTTTTTCTACCGAAGAGGCCCAAAGGTTCCACTCGCAGAAAAAAGTGGGAAATATAACGCTTACACCCTAGTTTGTACACGAATTCGAAGAGGTTCATTTACCATCCCTCTATAAAAAACTAGGATAATGCGAAGTCGCACTATTTTAGTGTGGCATTTTTTTATGAGACCATATGTACAAATATAGATTAGTGTATCCCCTCTTGACATAAAGAGATAGGTTTTAATGATACGAAAGTGAACCTAAGGGGAGCAAAAAAAGGAGAAATAATAGTATGAATACGAGACCTGTGATTATAGATACCGACCCAGGAATTGATGATGCGTTAGCGATTATGCTCGCACTAGAGTCGCCAGAGTTAGATATAAGAGGCCTAACTATTGTCTCTGGGAATGTACCAGCAGAACAAGGGGCTAAAAATGCATTGAAAGTGCTGAAACTAATGAATCGTTTGGATATTCCAGTATATATTGGGGAATCTGTTCCAATCGAACGAGAATTAGTGACAGCCGAAGACACACATGGAGCAGACGGGCTTGGTGAGACATTTTTTCCAGATGCGACCGATACACCGTATCATCTAGGTGGTGTTGATTTTATCCTCCAATCGATTCGGGAAATTCCAGATTTAAGTATCATAGCTCTAGGTCCCTTGACAAATATTGCTAGTGCACTTGAAAAAGATCCGCAATCTTTTCAGCAACTTACGGAAATCGTCGCAATGGGGGGCGCTTTTAAAAGCCATGGAAACTGTTCGCCAGTAG
>JAVBKE010000004.1:0-9471 GCA_031554185.1 Caryophanales bacterium | reverse complement strand
GAGACAATACGCATGATGAAAAAATCCGCTCATAACTTGGGTATCCTTCAAATGAAAAAGGAAAACCTGCCATGAGCGGAATTGTTATCTTAAAATGATGGTGGTGAAGACACCCAAAGCACCTTCGCAACCGTTTTCCCAGCGTTCTCAATGTAATGATCTACATTGGCATTATAAGAAAACGAATCACCCTTTCGTGCTTTGTACTTCTTACTTCCTAGATGGATCGTGATCCCGCCTTGCAGCACATAACCAAACTCTTCGCCAAAATGAGCACTTTCTTCTTTATATTGCCCCCCGGCTTCAATTGTAAGTAGAATCGGCTCCATCAAATTTTTCTGTGCATTTGGTACAATCCATTCCAAGCTATAATGTAATTCTTCATCTTTCGCTACATAGAAATCGTTTGGTGTAAACACAACACGTTCATCCATATAATCATTGAAGAAATCTTTCAAGCTGGTACCTAGGCATTCTAAAATATTATCAAGTGTTGTTAGCGAAGGGGAAGTCAGATCGCGTTCTAACTGTGAAATGAACCCCTTTGACAACTCACATCGACTAGCTAATTCATCTTGTGTTAAATTCTTTTCTTGACGCAACCTTTTGATCTTCTGACCAATATTCATAATGTCCCCCGAAATAAATGTCTCCCTCTATTATATATGATTACGCGTACCTTTCAACCACAGAAAACAAAAGTAAAGATAAATATCCATAATTTCCTATTTTTTGGAGCAATAAGCTGTTGACTTTTTCTTCGTTTATAGGCAAACTAAGTTGAGAACTAGAAATATTGTTAAAGAATGAATGATTCATAGCAAAGTGCAACATCAAGAAAATGAGCAATAGAAATGAAATGACAACAGATGAAATCAAGGCTGCTGTTGTTGAAGTAGGATATGAGGTTGCTGCTAAGGCAATTGTTTGGACAAATGAATGCATTAAGATACGAGGAGATTTAGAGAGAATGGATAATAAAAAGCATACGGATTTAATTCGCGCATCAAAACCAAAGAAAAAGAAGCGAAAATGGCTCAAGGCTGCGCTCGTCGCATTGATGATTCTATTTTTATTTGCTGGTGGATTTGTTGCTTATGCAGTGGTCATAGCGAATAAATCGCTAGAGAAAACGCACGTAGCGATTAATGAAACTGAATTGCGCTCTGATACTGAGCAGTCGAAGGATATGATTGACCGGGAAGAACCGATCAGTGTGCTGTTAATGGGAACTGATACAAAGAGTAATGAAGAGCAAGGGCGTGCCGATGTATTAATGCTTTTCACGATTAATCCGCACACTGGTGACTCGAAAATGGTCAGCATTCCACGTGATACACAAGTAGAACTCGTTGGACATGAATCGACATCAACAACAAAGATTAACTCTGCGTACACATATGGTGGCGAGGAAATGACCGTGCGAACAGTAGAACAATTCTTAAATGTACCAATAGATTTCTTTGTACAAACGAACTTTACAGGCTTCGCAAAACTGATTGATGCTTTTGGTGGTGTTACCGTTACGAATGCATTTGAATTCGAGGCAGACGGCTTTACGTTTGCTGAGGGACCGATTACGCTAAATGGTCAGGAAGCACTGTCCTATTGCCGGATGAGAAAGCAAGATCCAGAAGGTGATTTTGGTCGACAAAAAAGACAGCGCCAAGTACTCGCTGCAATAAAAGATAAAGCAAAAAGCCCAGAAGTATTACTACAGTTTCAAGATGTTCTTGAAGTAGTCGGTGATGATGTACGGACCAACTTAACTGTTGATCAAATGATTGGCTTACAAAGAAACTATATTAATTGTTTAGATAACATCGAAGTACTTGACCTCAATCCTGTTGGCGCAACAATCAATGGTGCATCCATGCAGGTGATTGCACAGGAGGACCGTGATCGTGTATCCGGTATTATGCGGGCTCATTTGGAGCTAGATGAAACGAACTCAACGAATGCGCCTGGTGTTGATGGTACTACGGATGACTCAAGTAATATCGATGATCCAAGCAGTACTGATGATAGCCGGAGTGTAGCTGAAGAACCAGTTAGTACGGATGAGGATAGTATAGCGACTGAGTAGTAACCGTGCTGATTTAAGCAAGTCGTTTATGTAGACAGGCAACAATTAATTGACAAGTTTATAGGATTAGAGAAGCGATACCGCCTTTAGAATGATGAGGGCGGCATCGCTTTTTTCTGGTTGTGTAGAAATAGGTGTGGAGATGTTAAAATAGTTTGCTGAAGAATTTGATCAGGAGAATGATGATAGCCCAGATGGGGATAGTCAAACCTATTCCCCATAGAAGCCCTTTGATGAAGCTCTCTTGTCCATCCACGGCGCTCATCCCCTCAATTGCGGATTGACGTGCATGTAATTGTTATCAGTTTATTCAGAAATAGGTCGTACTATGTGATCTGTGTAGAATAATACGTAAACCATCAAGACAACAAAAGCGTATAAAAAAAGCCACCCTTTGAGGGTGACTCGATGTAAAATTTCATTCAATTACGCGGTAGCTTTACTTTTGGTTGCTGCCGGTTTCTTCCTGTAGTTCCCGATAATTTTATGGAAATATGGGATGACAAAACGGTCAAGACCGAATTTGCCTGCATTGTAACCTGCTACTAGAATAATCACACCCATGATAATATCAGTTGGGATATGAGAAATTGCGCCAGATAGTAAGAATGAGAAATTCATTACTAGTCCAAAGAATGCTGCTAGTGTTGTTAAGCAACCTAGGATAAGACCTAATCCAACTAGAAATTCTCCCCAAGGTACAAGTACATTAAAGAATTCTACATGAGGTAAAGCAAAGTTGCTCAAAAAGTCAGTATACCATTGATAAACAGGACCATCTGGTCCTGAAACAGGATTAGCCACGGCATTTGTTAAGTAACCAGTCGCATCGAATCCATCGGCAATCTTGTGGTATCCAGCTGTAATCCAGCTGTACCCCCAATATATACGAATGACTGCAAGAATTCCTGCAGCTACAGTGTTATTTCTTAGCCAACTATTAATCATTTTATCTCTCCTTTCTATTAAGATCTATTAAGAATTATAACAACATAATAGATAAAAGCAAGAGGAAATTATTCCATTTTAGTATTTAACACTGGGAAATGAATGATAACATTTACTAAAGAAATGGTTTTAAAATTTATTGGATACCCTTTGTATTTTAGTGGATTTTGTTGATAATTGTTTCTTTTAAATGATAATGGATATCGAAACAAATTCCTCCTAATTCATCTAAATGAAAGTTAATAGGGTGGCCTGATTGACTACTATTTGAAGTAAGGCTTTGCTCACGTAACAGTTTTATGTCAATACCTATTGACAGGTATAAAAGCTCATGTTAATATTGCTATATGACATAGAGTTATATGAGATAGAACTCTATTGTATATAGTTGTATGAGATAGAATAATCACGTAGAGAAAAATTGATACATGATCGGAAGGTGGTAGAAGTGCTATCCAGTAGACATATGGAAGCAATCCTCTTGCGCTTAATAAGTGAACATGATCGTTATGGTTATGAACTATTCAATGAAATTAGTACGCGTACAGATCAGAAGTTAGAGATCAAAGAGGCAACTTTATACGCAGTGTTACAGCGTTTGCAGAAACAAGAGCTGATTTCATCGTATCAAGGGGAAGTCAGCAATGGGAGTAAACGTCGCTATTATCACATCACCACAAATGGGAAGACCGTTTTGGAGAGAGAAATGGCGGAATGGCAAGAAATGAAGAAGATCATCAATTTATTTTTGGAGGATAAGGAAAATGACACTGAAAAATCATGAAATTGAACGGATCAACCATTATGTTGAAGAGGGGTTCAAAAATATTGCCGACTGCTCGCAGAAGACAGAGGTAATGGACGAAATAAAAGAGCGTTTCGCAGATGCAACCGAGGATTTAATGAATAAAGGGAAGGCGTTTGAAGACGCGATGAACAAGGCAATCGTTGATTTCGGCAATATGGATGAAATCATTATCGGATTACGTGAGGAAACGCAAAATCATTCGCCAGGAGAATATTCCAAAAGTGCATTGATGTTCTCGGTCGTGGGTAGTTTGAGTATTATTGCTTTGCTTAGTTTTATTAATTTCTATTATACGCCAGATGTGATTTGGGTTGTCTATCCAATTTTCGCTATTCTTTGGTGGCCACTTGGATTATTTTTCTTCGGTAGTTGGAGAAAGGGGAGGAAAGCGTGAAGGGTTCAGGAGATAAATTAAAGCGCTTCACAATCGTTGCTAGTCTATACACGCTTGCTTTTCTAACCATTGTGAATCTGATTAATTCAGATTATCCATGGGTGATTTTCACGGTGCCGGCAGCGATTATTTGGCCACTCAGTGTGATTAAACCACGATTATTTGGCAATCGGTTGTTTGCTTGGGGACTGAGCGGTGCAGTGGTCTCTTATTATTTACTGCTCAATGTATTTTTTGAGAATGGTCACCCTTGGATTGTTTATATCATCTTTGCGGTCGGTTGGTACCCATTCACACTTCATTTTGCTAGGAATTTTAATCCGTTTTCGTATGCTGCGTTTGGATTTATCTGGAGCTCAGTGTTTTTCATTACCGTGAACTGGATCACGACGCCAAATGAAATCTGGGCAGTGTATCCGATTTTTGCTATTTTCTGGTGGCCGCTGGGCGTTTACTTTTTTGGACCGAAGCGGGTTCAATGTGAACACTAAAAAAACATCTTCAGAAGTTGATTTTTTCTGAAGATGTTTTTTCGATCTATTTGAGTAAAAGTTCATTTAGCTAATAGCTCGATTACCGTAGTTCTAACCCCGAATTTGCATTCAGCGTCATATCTGCTCTTCTCCCCGCTAGAAAGGCAATCGTTCCTGCTGCGCCAATCATTGCCGCATTATCGCCGCACAAGCTGATTGGCGGTACGATCAGTTGTGGTGCTGACTGTGAGGCAAATGCTTCCTCAAGTGCTGTCCGTAACCCGCGGTTTGCTGCAACACCACCGGCGAGCAATACTTGCTTTACACCATGAGCTTCCGCAGCCCGCACAGTTTTGCCAACAAGCACATCTACCACACTCGCCTGAAAGCTAGCAGCAATATCTTCTGGCGCTAGTGTTTCACCGCGTTGCTGAGCATTGTGCACAACATTAATCACTGCTGATTTAAGACCACTGAAGCTGAAATCATAGCTGTCCTCTAGCCATGCACGAGGTAACTTAATCACGGCTGTTCCATCGGCAGCGAGCCGATCAATATGTGGACCGCCTGGATAAGGACAGTCCAAAATGCGTGCGACCTTATCATAGGCTTCACCAGCGGCATCATCACGTGTTTCACCAATGACTTCAAATGCACCATGTGCTTTCATCAGGACCAGCTCAGTATGTCCTCCTGATACTACAAGTGCTACGAGTGGAAACTGGAACTCCTCGACAAAACGATTCGAATAAATATGCCCAGCAATATGATGTACTGGGACAAGCGGTTTGTTATGTGCAAAAGCAAGTGCCTTGGCTGCATTGACACCGATTAATAGTGCACCGACAAGTCCAGGGCCTTCCGTCACAGCAATGGCATCGATCTCTTTCATCGTGATAGCGGCTTCGATAAGCGCTGCCTCTATAACAGTTGTAATTTCCTCTACATGGTGTCGTGAAGCAATCTCAGGCACAACACCGCCGAAACGCTTATGGCTCTCAATTTGTGAGGCAACAATACTGCTAACGATTTCTCGCCCATTACGAATCACAGCAGCGGCTGTTTCATCACAACTTGACTCAATTGCTAGCACCAACGTTTGCTCACTTGTAGCTATTCTATCTAAATATGCTTGTTCAATTCTCATAATTCCACCCACATGACATATGCGTCTTCTAAATTATCGGAGTAATAGCCCCTCCGCGTACCACCGATGGCGAATCCATAATTCTTATATAAACTCTGCGCCGCTATATTGCTAACCCGTACCTCAAGTGACAACTGATGAATACCAGCTTCCTTTGCGTAAGCCACCATATGGTGGAAGATCGCGTCTCCTAGCTTCTGACCACGATAGCTAGGCAGTACAGCAACATTTGTAATTGTTGCCTGATCAAGTACAAACCAAGCACCACAATAGCAGACAATTTCATCAGCAACTTCACCGACAAAATAAATAGCGCTATCATTTTGTGTCATTTCAAATACAAATGACTCGCGTGACCAAGGAACGGTAAAAGAGAGCTGTTCGATTGCCAATACCTGATCAATATCAGCTGCTGTCATCTTACGAATCATCATAACTTTCCCTCGTTTTGCGCCGCCAACCAATTCGTTTCTGCCTCCGCAAGTCGGGCATAATTTGGTGTGAAGCTGTGAATATCTTCACTAGGCCGATCCTTACCGAGGTGAGCAAGCTGGCTAGCACGAGGCATGGTGATTGCCGCGTGAGCAAAGTGCGCTTTTGAGCCAAGAATGGTCGTAATGGTCTGCTGATGAATCAGTGTGTCTGCCCCGATGAAGAGGACAGGCTCATTTAGTTCGGCAAGCTCAGTTGTCCATTTGTCACAGAGAACAATTTGATCATTACTGATTCGTGTTAGTTGTCCATTTTTACTTTTAAAAAGCGATGTAAATACTTGTCCGCGTCTTGCATCAATGATTGGTGCGATGTAGCCACTCGAGCATGCACCGTTTTGTGCTAGAGCCTCAAGACTTGAAATGCCAACGAGCTCAGTACCAAGTGTCCAAGCAAGCGTTTTTGCCAGTGTGACACCGATGCGTACACCGGTGTAGGAGCCGGGACCTTTTGCGACGACTATTTTGGTGATGTCTGTTGGATTCGCATTGCAGTGTGCTAGTAGTTGTTCTACTGCTGCCATCGCTTGGACAGAGTGTGTTTTCTTGATAGTCGTAGAGAATTCTCCGAGCACAGTTTGGTCACTTACGAGGGCGACGCTGAGTGCCTGTGTTGATGTATCGATGGCTAGGATCATTGCAGAAACCCTCCTAAATTTGTGCAGATTTGCTCATAACGAGTGCCAGATGGTTCACAGACGATTTTTCGCGACATTTCACCTGTGCGTGTGATTGTTATTGTCAGGCGTTCTGCTGGAAGCTGGCTGCCGATGAGGTGTGCCCATTCGATCGCACAGACGCCATCGCCTGAGAAATACTCATCGAAGCCCAAATCTTCATCCTCATCAGTGAGGCGGTAGACGTCGAAATGATAGAGCGGAAACTTTCCTTGGTATTGTTTCATGATTGTAAAAGTCGGGCTGTTTACCGTGCGGGTTACCCCGATTGCTTGTGCAAGTGCTTTCGTGAAGGTTGTTTTACCAGCACCGAGGTCGCCTTCCAGTGTTAGACAATCGCCTGGTGCGAGTAATGTGCCTAAAATTGATGCGAAGCGGGCTGTTTCTGCTTCAGTAGCGCAATCTATTGCTAAATTTGTCATTTTTATCACCATTTCAAACTATACTATCATTCTATTTTAGCATACAAGCCCCGTCTGATTCATACATTTGATTGAACAGTGTGGGACAAACTTTGGTTTGCCCAAATTATAATGAGGTGACTGATATGAAGCAGATAGCATTTATGAAGAAAAATTTTCAATCAATCCTTTTACTTGTGGCGGGAGCTTTCTTTACAGCATTGCTGTTCTTTGTCAATACTAACCCTGCTATCCCTGCTTTTTCTTATAAGGATAATACGCGGGCATTTTATAAGGGTGATCAGGGTGTTGCGCTTACCTTTGATATTAACTGGGGTGATGAAAATGCCGAGGCAATTCTTGATGTGCTCGATAAGGCAAATTTTCATTCGGCTACTTTCTTCTTGTCGGGATCTTGGGTAGAACGGCACCAACATATTGTTGAGAAGATGATTGAGCGGAAATATGAGATCGGGATTCTTGGTTACAATTACAAGGATTACACAGAGATGTCTGAGCAGGAGATTGAGAAGGATATGTCTGAGGCGTTGGTGATTTGTGAGAAGGTTGGGATTGAAAAGGTGAGCCTTGTTCGTGCGCCTACTGGGGCTTTTGATGAGAAGGCACTGAAGGCTGCGAGTAAGCTAGGGCTGACGATGGTTTCTTGGAGCGTGAATCCGAGTGATTGGAAGAACCCGGGGACTGATAAGATTCTGCGTGTTGTTGGGGAAGCGGATGAGGGCGATATTGTGTTGTTGCATGCTTCCGATAGCGCTTTACAGACTGCAAAGGCACTGCCGCAGATTTTCGATATGATTACGGAAAAGGAATTGACGCCACTGACTGTGTCTGAGATGTTGGCTAATGGGAAGGCTAAGACTAAGGAGATTTCTTTTGGGGATTGAGGAATATTAATTGTATGAAAAAGTAATTTAATAAAATGATTATCCCCCTAGCTCAGGTGAAAAGTAAAAAACCGGTGGGTGAGTTGATACACTGAAACTAAGAGAAGTGGAGGTGCATCAGGATGAAATCAATAAGTCTAATTGAATTTCAAAAACAAATTGCTAGTGAACAAGCTGTCATAGTATCCTTGTGAAAAACAAATGGGTAAATGGATTTCAATGTCCCAAATGTGGATGTAAGGAGTGCTATATCATTAGCACGAGAAGGTTACCTTTGTTTGAGTGTAAATCATGTAAACATCAGGCTTCTGCATGCGCAGGAACAGTGATGGAGAAAACAAGAACATTACTGATGCCTTCTTTGGTGCCCCGATTGAAGGTGGAAAACCGTGGATTTGGCACTGACAAAACAACAGTTCTAGTAGCGCTTTCCCTTAGTGAGCAGGGCTATCCAAGGTTTACGAAAATGGAAGTCATACCGGATGTTAAGGGCACAACTCTTACTTAGTTTGCTAACCATCTCATTCAAGCTGGAAGCACAATCAATCGTGACATCTACAAATCCTATTATTCCTTAACTGAGAATTATCAACTAGATGCAAAAAAGTTCAATCCAAAAGATGATCCTAATCACCTCCACTGGCTTCATACTGTCATTTCTAACGCTAAAGCTTTTATATCTGGTACTTTTCATGAGCTTGATAAGAAGCATTTACAAAGTTATTTACATGAATTTTGCTATCCCTTTAACCGTCGACATTCTGTTACTGGTATTTTCTTTATTTTGCTTAACTGCGCGCTTTATCATCTACGATCACTTTCCCTGATCTAAGGGGATAATCATATTTAATAAAATGGGGTGAAATAATGAATTCTGAGTTTCAAATTCTTCGTTGGGGTATTCTGGGCTGGATATTTTTTATGACAGTTTTTGTTCTCAAATTCTCACTACACGATTTTGATATTTTTTCTTATCAAAGCCCATTTTCGAGCTCGACTGTTATAGCTGGTTTTGCGACATTATTTACTGCGCTTAGTCTATTTTTGGGATGCTTGTTATATCAAGTTAATTTTGGGGTTAAATGGTTTTTCGGTCCCAACTAAAACTGTATTTCTCACTACAGTGGGTATAGTGTATCTA
>JAVBKE010000032.1:0-3470 GCA_031554185.1 Caryophanales bacterium | reverse complement strand
ATAAAGACATTGTTGTATTGCCATTTAAAGTGAGAGTGACAGAACTTGCGATCACCCAACAAATGAATGAACATGCGACTTTGCATTTAGTTGGTGTGATACCAGATGAAGACCAGGATAAATATGTACATACAACATCACCTGATACAGATATTGAATTGCTACAATTGGTGGACGGTGGGCAAGCTGTACCGATTTTCAATGGAATTGCGCAAGACATAGAAGTGAAGGTTGTGCAGGGGATTTATTATCTTGATGTTAGAGCAACCTCTCGCTCGTTTCTACTAGATGTGGCAAAGAAAAGCCAAACATACCAAGATGTAGGTATGAGTTATGGTGAACTAATCAAGGCATCGATTAAAGACCAACCAAGTGCAAGTTCCATAGACCGTGTATCGAACGGGGCATCAATCGGTGAATTTACAATGCAATACCTCGAAACGGATTGGGAATTTCTTAAGCGAATGGCGTCGCGGTTCAATTCAGGTCTTGTACCTGACATTGTTTTTCCAGAAACAAAATTTTACTTTGGTGTTCCGTTTGGTCCAGGAGATGTTAAAGCGCTTGATGCGATTAATTACTCGGTGAAGAAAAGACTCGGAAACTTTCTAATCTCAAGCGAGAATCATCTACAGGGTATTGGTGATAACGACTATATCTACTATGAAGTAGAGTCAACAAAAGTTTTAAAAGTAGGCAATGAGGTCAACTTTCAATCACGGGCACTCTTTGTATATAGAATCGCCACATCGTTAAAGGATGGTTTATTAAAGCATTTGTATACACTAGCACCTAAGAACGGTTTTAGTGTGCATACAACATATAACTCTGCGATTATCGGAGCTTCTATCCAAGGAAAGGTCATTGATATTGCCGGAGATAAGATTCGAATCCAAGTTGATTTCGATGAGAGCCAGGATGTAGGAACAGCCTACTGGTTTCCGTATTCCACAATCTATGCGTCAGAGGACAATACAGGCTGGTACTGTATGCCAGAAGTTGGCGACAATGTACGTGTCTATTTCCCTGGGAATAAGGAAGAGGACGGAATTGCGATTAGTTCAGTTTCGAAATCGCCACCACAAACTGGCGCTATGATGGAAGCGGCTAATCCACAACCAGTAGCGCAAGCCTCAGCAGCATCTAGTGGAGGCGGCGGGGCTAGTGCACCAGCGGATAGTAGACAAGACCCGGAACGGATGGCAGATCCAGATGTCAAAACACTTTGTACAAAGCATGGAAAGCAAATTATGCTTGCTCCAGACAAGATTGTTATTTCTGGTGGTGGGATGGTGATTACATTAACCGATAGTGTTGGCATCATGATTAACAGTAACAAAAACATTAACCTCACAGCAACCGAAAAAGTATCGATTAATGCCAAACAGATTATGGTAAACGCAAGCGAGAAAATAACGATGAAATGTAACGATAATAAAATAACAATGAAAGAAAAAATTAAGATTAAGGGGACTGAGGTCCGGTCGAATTAGAGAGGTGAGCATGAATGAGTCATGAGGAAGCTCTGGAGCAATTTAAGAAGGAATGTGTATTAAAGTTTACTTGTCAGCTATTAGAAGAAGTGGACAAGCAGTTTCGCGAGAAAAAGGAAGCACTGATACCATCGGTTATGAGCGCCATTGATAAACTCTTTAATAAGATTTCAGAGAAGCAAGCAGATCAGCAAATGGGTGCTGTGAAGTACATCCATGTATCGCTATTGAGAACATCGTTACTAGAAAAGAAGTTTTGCTACGCACTAGAGGCGTATGACAGTTCGTGGTATACAAGCCTAACAGAATGTCAAGTGCAGTACGAGGCTGATTGGCTTAGTGCAGCGATAGAAGGTTATCGCATGAGACTAGAGACCGAAAAAGTGAAGTATGGCGTTTCAACTACGGTAATTAGTGCAGTCGTGCAAGAAAATGTGAAGTTTGTACACCAATACATGATTCAATTAATACGTTATTTGTTTCGTTATCAAAAAGCGCAGCTACCAGAAATCAGTTTTCAACAGAAGGAATGTCTTTATATTCGAGCAGGTGAATATAAAGGGTTTAGCGAAATCGTAGGGACAATTGACCAACGGATTTTGAATGTGAAAGAAACAACTGAGTGGCTGAAAGAGCGAGAAGGAAACAATGTCTACACTGATGAGAATTTTTTTCAATTAGACTTAGTGGGTGAAGACTTCAGTGAGATGAACTATAAATACGCCAACTTTGATGGTAGCAATCTCACCGAAGCCAAATTTACAAAAAGCAATTGTATTGGTACCAGCTTTAGGGATTGCAACCTGACACATGCAGACTTTTTTCGTACAGCAATTCATGATGCGGACTTTCGTGGGGCAACCCTGGTTGATGTAAATTTTGGAAAGGCAGAAGCGAAGTCACTTAGCCTATACGGGCATGAAGTAGCGAGTTTCTTAGGTACCGACTTCACGGATGCGAACTTAGAGAATGCCAATTTTATGTTTTCACAAATTGCTGGTGCTAATTTTACAAATGCGAATTTAAAAGGTGCCGTTTTTTTGAACTGGGATCAAGGGAAATGTCAGTTTAGTGAGAAGCAGATCGAAGAAGCAATTTGGTTGGATTAAAGTGGATGGGAAGAGAAGGTATGAAAATGAACTATTTCATATTAAGGCAAGACCGAACAGTCGAGAAACCAGTGATTCCAAATAATTTAGATGAATCTTTGGGAGGATTATATGAAGTAAGCTCGCTGTTTGGTGAAGTGGAAGTATCAGATGACGCCTGCTACATTGATTACCTAGACGGTGAATTGCCGATCGTATCTGATGAAATGAAACAGTTGTTGTCGAGGCATGAAAAGGCGCTAGAATTTACAGCAATTGTATTCACGGACTCAAAGAAATCAACACAAAAGGTGTATTGGTTTATGGAAGCTCCAGTGATTGATTGTATATCAAAAGATACTGACTATGAAGCAAGCGGTGTAATTAAAGAGTTAGTTATTCGTGCAAAGAAAGTAGCACTAGATCATATATTCATGGTAGAAAAAGGCGTAGATTGCTATGTTCTAGTCAATCTTGACGTTGCAGAAAGTAT
The DNA here is from genome assembly GCA_031554185.1 of Caryophanales bacterium. Lineage (GTDB taxonomy): Bacteria > Bacillota > Bacilli > JARBTR01 > JARBTR01 > JAVBKE01. Next base: position 396 of record JAVBKE010000032.1, on the reverse strand, counting down.
ATTAAGGCGTCCGTTCTTAGGGATTGAACTGGAAAAGGTCCGGCTTGATTGGATGTGAATTGAATCAAATAGTGGCAGAAAGGAGGGTGCTTTTGATGGCCGAAATAGTAGGTAATTTGGAAACGGAAACGAATAGTGATGATGAGCAGTTTACATTTGTGGTACACGGCGCAGTGATTGCTTGCGAACACGGCAGTCATTTGAATTATTTAAATTTACCTAAAAGCCATTGCGTATTTGTCAAAAAGAAAGCGATTGCCAGTGTAAGTGATCATAAATCAAAGAATATCCCAACATTCGGTGTTTGCCTGAAACAGGAAGAAATCTGAAAGCCGAAATGAGAAGTTGATTGGATCGATGGGAAGGAAGACGTGTTGATGGAGGGGACAGATGCGT
>JAVBKE010000233.1:0-9820 GCA_031554185.1 Caryophanales bacterium | reverse complement strand
GACAAAATGCCTTTATCATCCGTAACGCTGCTCATGACAACTGCACCAGCACCATCTCCAAACAGAACTGCCGTATTTCGATCTTCCCAATTGGTAATTTTCGATAATTTTTCAACGCCTACGACCAATACATTTTTATACACACCCGAGTTAATAAACTGGGCAGCTGTTACCATTCCATAGATGAACCCAGTACAGGCAGCGCTAATATCCATTGCAGCAGCTCTTTTCGCACCCAGCTTCTCTTGTAATTGACAAGAGACCGATGGGAAACTGCGATCGGGTGTCACGGTCGCCACAAGAATGAAATCTATCTGCTCTGGGGCAAGTCCACTATCAGCAATTGCTTCTAGTGAGGCTTCATAGGCCATATCAGAAGTATCGATGTGTTTGGGAGCAATTCTGCGTTCCTCAATACCAGTCATATTACGAATCCACTCATCCGAGGTATCCATTCTTTTTTCTAAATCAAAATTTGTTAACTTCGGCTCTGGTACATATTTTCCGGTTCCAATAATGCCAGCATTCAAATTAATCTCCCCTATCGAGCAATGTTAAAAATCAGCCGACTAGAATGAATTTCATCTTTACATCCTAGTACCTGGTACTAATATAGCACAAGCGATTGGTTATTTCCAACAAAAATAGTTTTAAAAACAGCGCTTACGTGATAGAATAAGGATAATGAAATTTAAGAGAGGTGCTACTATGCGCTACATATTCACATTCTTTTGGGTGATATTGCTTACTAACATGATTAACTATGTCGTTGGCTCAATGGTTGAAGCACCTTATAATTTTAAAATGGCAACACTAATGGGTGTCGTCATCACTATGATCATCTTCATTATTGGCGAAGTTGCAGAACCAAGTCCTAACCAAAATTAGTAGGTAGCAGTATAAAGGCAAATGCGATGAAAAAAGTGGCGGAAATCCGCCACTTTTTTTCGTCTTATGGTTTTCTCATATAGGTCCATTCTCGTTCCGCATTTGTTGTTTCTGGAAACGAATCACCTACGTTTAATTTCACCTTCTGCGGATTTTTTACGCTACTACCTGTCTCTCCAACTTCAATGTACTCGCCATTGTTAGGCGCCTTTTGTCCTGCTTTAAAACGATGTTGTTGCCCCACTTTTTTCACCTCATCATCATTTCAATATCCTAACTAGCCATATGGCCAAGCTAGAAAAATTTCTTGATTAGTTTCCGTTGAAAATCATGATTTCATACTGACCTTTTTGATCTGATTGACATAGAGAATGAAGCGCTGTTGGCCTTTGGAAATAGATCACAAGCAAACAAAAATTGCTATATGGGCGCCATGAAACCATTAAGGCTTAGTTTGGTATACTACAGTGGAAATGGTGCCAAATAATCTCGCAAATCATTTTCGTCATTGGTTAGAATCACAGTTGCGTCATCTAGCGACTGCACAACTTCATGATTCAAAATTGGTACCGTTTGATCAGTAAAATTACATAAAACAATCAACTTTTCAATGCCATAACTACGGGTATAGGCAAAAACAGCTGGATCATTACGCAACAATCATTGAAAATCACCAGTTGTGATGATATCAAGCTCTTTTCTGAGCCGAATGAGCTTTTGATAATAATAAAAAATAAATTGATCGTCCACTAGTGCTGACTGTCCATTAATCTCTGGATAATTTCGATTAACTTTAATCCAAGGTGTTCCCGATGTGAATCCTGCATTTTGCGAACAATCCTAATGCATAGGTGTCCTTGCATTATCTCTACTTCTAGCGTGTACAGCCGTCGTAATTTTCTCCATTGACCAACCGAGACTTGATTTTTCCTTAATCATATTTTACGTTTCAATATCATGATAGTCATTCAAATCTGTGAAATTGACATTCGTCATCCCAATTTCTTCACCCTGAAAGATATATGGTGTTCCCTGCATGAAATGCAAACAAGATACCACATTTTCGCAGACTTTTCACGATACTGGCCGTCATTACCAAATCATGATACAAGGCGAGCCTCCTCGTGATTATTTAACTAAAGGGCGTTCCATCCTTTCTTATGTAGTGCTTGCTGCCATCCTTCAAAATTTTCTTTCAAATCAACCAAATTAAGTTTCTTAAAGTCCCATTTGTCGCCATTGTGACAATCCAACTTCATATGTTCAAAAGTAAACACCATATTCAGCTCGTTTCTATCTGAAGCAGTATACAATTTTGCCTCTGCGGCAGAAACAAATGGCATTTCACCAACCGTCATCAATGAAGCATTTGCTAACACTTCCTGATACATTTCTTGTAAACATTCATGAATGCGCGGACCATTATTAAAACCTGCAGAACCATCTGCATAAGCTTGACCATCACGTAATATACCATCCGGAAGTGCTGGATCTTTTGAAAGAAAATTAATGACATTCATTCGGAATCCATCGATCTTTTTCCACCCAAAATTGCATCATCTGATAGACTGACTTACGCAAGGTAGGATTCTCCCAATTAAGATCGGGCTATTTTTTTGCAAAAAGGGGAGAAAGTATTGATCTGAATTGCGATCATAAGTCCATGCAGGACCACTAAGCCATGATCTCCAGTTATTAGGTGGCCCCTTGTTGTTTTCCATCTCGCCAAATATAGAAATCTCGATAAGGATTTTCCTTACTTTTTTTCGCTTCTTTAAACCAAGTAGGCTCATCTGAAGTGTGATTAACAACCAAATCCATGACAATTTTCAAGCCACATTTATGTGCCTCCGCTACTAACTGGTCAAAGTTCTCCATCGTACCAAAAGATTGATCAATTTCTTGATAGTTGCGAACATCACAACCGTTATCTGCTTGTGGTGAATCGTAGATCGGTGAAATCGAAATCACATCAATTCCTAGTTCCCTCAAGTAATCTAACTTTGAATAATCCCTTTTAGGTCACCAACCCCATCCCCATAAGCATCATTGAAACTGCGAGGGTAAATCTGATAAACAACACTGCGTTTCCACCATTCTTAAGTTAACTTTGACAAATCATTTTCCTCCTTTAAAGATTTATCTTGAGCCATAAATATCCGTATTCTACAGGTTCTAAGCGGCCAGATTCTCTTGACATTTTTGTATGCGAGGCGTGTCATAGACACCTCACATTGTTCAGGCTGGTCTGACACACATTCTACTAGTTAATCCACTTCACGGATTAAAGTATCACTGGTCTACTTACCAAATTAAGATTTGGCTAATCATTAAAATTCGTTATGTGGTTACCATCCAGTTAAAATAAGCTAAAAGTTAGAAATGATTCAGATTATCGTATTCGCTATAATTTTTAGCCATAAAAAATAACAAATTCAGACAAAATAATTAACCTTAATTCTCGGCTACTCCAATACTAAGTGGCAGCAAAAAATACCGCAACGACTATGATTGCGGCATTCTAAATGATTTATTTTATAGTAATTCTTTCAAATAGCTAGCTCATTCATGGTTTATGCAAACTGTACCATAAAATATTTCTTCTTACCTTTACGAATGATTGTAAACTCGTTTCCAAACCGATCTTCGTCTTTCAATTCGTAGGAAACGTCTGTACATTTTTCTCCGTTAATTGAGATTGCACCATTTGTGACATCTTCACGTGCTTGACGTTTCGAAGTACAAATCTTCGCTGCAACAAGGATTTCAACGAGTGAAGCTTCACTATTATCAACTTGCGAAGTCGGCACATCTTTGAAGCCTTGACGGATTTCTTCAATTGCCAGTGATTGAATATCGCCACTGAAGAGTGCCGCTGAAATACGCAATGCCTGATCAAGCGCCTCTTGGCCATGAACCATAATTGTTAGCTCAGCTGCCAGCGCTTTTTGCGCCTCCCGTTTACCAGGATCAGTTGCCACTTTCTCTGCGAACCCCTCTATTTCATCCATCGACTTAAAAGAGTAATACTTCATATACTTAATGATATCTTGGTCATCAGAATTGTACCAGAATTGATAAAACTCATACGGACTGGTCAATTTACGGTCAAGCCAAATCGTCCCGCCCTCTGTCTTGCCAAACTTGGTGCCATCTGCTTTTGTTACAAGCGGAAAAGTCATCGCATATACTTTAGCACCTGGTGTCGTTTTCCGAATCAACTCATGTCCAGCCGTTATATTGCCCCACTGGTCACTACCACCTACTTGCAAGCGACAATTGTAGTTCGTATACAACTGCAAATAATCAAACCCTTGCAGTACCATATAACTAAACTCTGTAAAAGAAATACCTGTTTCTAACCGGGATTGAACAACTTCCTTTGCTAACATATAATTGATGTTAAAATTTTTACCGATATCACGCAGGAAAGTGATCACATCTAAATTACCGGTCCAATCAAGATTATTAGCCATGATTGCCTTATTCTCACCTTGTTCAAACTCCAGAAAATGATCTAATTGATTCTTGATTTTATCAACATATCCAGCAACGACCTCACGAGAATTCAAAACACGCTCAGCACCTGGCTTTGGATCTCCAATCAGCCCTGTTGCGCCACCAACCAGCGGAATCGGCGTGTGCCCTGCCAATTGAAACCGGCGAAGTAACAAAATCCCGACTAATGAACCAATATGTAAACTATCTGCCGTTGGATCGAATCCCAGGTATAAGCGAATGTTTTCTTCATTAAGTACCTTCTCCATTCCCTCTTCATCTGTGCACTGATTAACCAACCCTCTGTACCGTAAATCTCCTAGTAAATTCATAAGCTACCTCATAAATAATTATTTTTGTGGAAAGTTAAAGATGTCAAAACCATTCATAAATACAAACAATAAGCAGAAATGACTGTACTACTTCAAGTTGAAAAAAGCTTCTGGCTACTAGTCGTGAATTGTTTTCCCCATTTTGTTTCGAACAATTCTGACAAGCGTTCTACTAAATTAATCCGCTTCACGGATTAAAGCATCACGAGCCACTTACTAATCTGCTTTATAGATTAGAGGAGGCAAGGGAGGCTATTCTAAGCCAAAGAACGCCTTAAAACCACTGATTTTATCCATTTTTACATACGAAAATTCAAAAGTCAATGTACCAGTCAGAATGCCTATGCTATAATAATTAGGTTCAAGGGAGTGATATTTTTGAAAAATAAACATAAAAGCAGCCATTATTCTTATAAAAATCTGCGAGATAAGTTTCTCACGAAAAAAAACATCAGACGTTTCAATGTAACTTATAAAGTCTGTTGGAACCTCTTTCTTTTATTCATTATTTCAAGCGTTATAGCAGTGGCATTCGCAATTGGGACAGGCGCTGGCTTCTTTGCTGCTACAGTAAAGGACGAGCCACTCCGTTCTGAAGAACAAATCCGTAATCAAGTATACGATTTTGAACAAACATCTGAAGTATACTTTGCCAACGACGTCTATCTCGGAAAACTCCGAACTGATTTAGAGCGTGAGATTGTCGAATTAGAGGAAGTATCACCCTATATTGTTGATGCAGTTGTTGCAACAGAAGATGAGAATTTTTACACACATAGCGGTGTTGTCCCTAAGTCAATTGCGCGGGCAGGTCTACAAGAAATCACCAACTCTGAGAATCAATCAGGCGGAAGTACGATTACACAGCAGGTGGTGAAAATGCAAATGCTCACAAATGAGCAATCATTTGATCGCAAATTCAAAGAAATCTTGCTGGCGCAGCGCGTAGAGAATGTTTTATCAAAAGACGAGATCATGGAGGTATATTTGAACATTGCCCCATTTGGCCGGAATTCAAATGGTCATAACATTGCAGGTATTCAGACTGCTGCTCAAGGGATTTTCGGTGTTGATGCAAAGGATGTCAACTTACCACAAGCAGCCTATCTTGCAGGACTTCCAAACAGTCCGTCAGCATTTACGCCTTATACAAATACACCGTCACTTAAAGAAGATTTGTCACCAGGACTCAACAGAATGCAGCTTGTTTTAAAACGGATGTACCAAAACGGTGCGATTACAGAACAAGCGTATAAAGACGCACTTGCCTATGATATTACCAAGGATTTTGTAGCACCAACACCGGCAGCACAAAATATAGAGTATCCTTATGTGATGGCAGAAGCAGAAGAAAGATCAATTGAAATTTTAACACCAATAGTTGCTGAAAAAGATGGCTATACAAAAGAAGATTTAGCAAAAGATCCAGACCTTGAAGCTGAATATACATCCCATGCCGAAACTGAATTACGGCAAGGTGGGTACAAGATCTACACGACCATTGATAAAGGTGTATATGATGCGATGCAGCTAGCAGTTGCTGACTTTAATTCATTTCAGCCTTCCCATCAAGTCACAGTCACAAACCCTGAAACTGGCCAAGAGGAGACAGTGAACGAGCCTGTTGAATGTGGTGCAATACTGATTGACAATGATACGGGAAGAATCATTAGTTTCGTTGGCGGGCGCGACTTCCAACGTGAACAATTAAACCATGCAACTGATGCAACTAGATCGAACGGATCGACGATGAAACCGCTTCTGGTTTATGCACCAGCGATGGAAATGGGTGTTGGTTCACCTGGGAAACCATTGGTCAACGTACCTGTAGCTATTCCAACAGGTGGCGGGGAACCATATAAGCCGACTAACTATGGTAATAGCGGCTATACAGGTGTTACCACAACTCGCGAAGCGATTAAACGGTCATACAATATCCCTGCGGTTGTCCAATATGAACAAATTGTTGACAGCAGACCAGCTACTTATTTAGAAAAAATGGGTATCACGACATTAGAACCCGATGACTATACGAATTTATCTACGAGCATCGGCGGGCTAACAAACGGGGTTACAGTTGAGGAGAACGTTAACGCCTACGTCACATTTGCAAATGATGGACAGTTTGTAGACGCCTACATGATTGAAAAAATTGTTGATCGCGACGGCAATGTTGTCTTCCAACAAGAAGTGACGCCTGTCGAGGTTTTTAGCCCTGAAACAGCGTTTATGATGCGTGATTGCTTACGGGATGTCATAGACGGCGGTACTGCAGCAGGACTTGAGAGTCATCTTGATTTCCAAAGTGATTGGGTGGGGAAAACTGGTACAGGACAAGATTATAAAGATTCATGGTTAGTTGCGTCGAACCCTTCTGTTACTTTCGGAACATGGATGGGTTACGACACACCTGCATCATTGCAACGCGGCGGACTTAGCTACAGCCAGCGAAACTCACTGCTCTGGGCAGACCTAGTTAATGCAGCTTATGGCGTAAATCCTGAAGCCTTTACTTATGAAACGGAGTTTCCACCAATGCCTGACGGAATTGTGAAAGCCACTTTCCCAGGCACAGGAAACACTGATTATTTTAATAAAAAATTCCTACCGGAAAATCAAGGTGAGGGTGCATCGTATGAATATGTTGAGTTGAATGGTAAGAAGTACGCAGCAACAGCAGCAACGCCTAGGGAATTCGTTTCTTCTGGTTCAGTGATACCTGAAAACTCACTTGCTGATATGGGCTACGAGTTTGTCATTGACAAGAGCGCATTCTCAGCAAAAGCGCCAATTTCAACCGGGTCAGTAGAACAACTCCCGATGGATGGTACAGCACCAAATGGCGTAAATGCCGCGATTTATGGACAGCAATTAACTTGGTCAAGCTCAGATGCTCCTGATGTTGTTGGTTATTACATTTACAACGGACAACAATTGGTACAGACGGTCAAAGCAGATAGCGCACTTAGCTATAACATTCCCGATGGCGCAGTTGGTGACTACTTCGTCTTCGCAGTAGATAATGAAGGGATATTCTCACCAGCTTCTAATCCTGTTACATTTGCACCTGTTGCAGTACCCTAGAGACTTAAGTTTAAAAAAAGATAATTGAGTGAGGAACGCCTCATTAAGCATGCGGGCTCCTCACTCCTTTTTATGCGTTAGTTGCAATTGGTTGTGGGGATGCATCTAAAACTAAAGCTGGTAGCTTTGTAGCGGTTTGAGCTATCATGCATGACGATTGCTTTGAACTCTATTGGGTCAATCGTAAAAATCTATGACTACTGTTTAAATTTCTAATCTGGACAGATTTCTGGAAATTTGATCTCATCCCAAAAAGAGAGTTACGTTTATAAAACGCAACTCTCTTCTATTTTTTTCATGAACAATATTTTGCAAAGCTGTTACTTAGTAGCTAGATTATTTGACAACCAGTTCTTCCCTTCAACAAACCGCGTGACAAGAAGTGTAGCAATTGTATTCCCAGTGGAATTAAGGAGCGTTGCCGGGATGTCAATAATTGTACTGATAATGAGCACAAGATTGAACACTTCTGGCGGAAATCCAAACACTGAAATGATCAGAAGCACTCCGATTGTATCACCGCCAGGAACCGCGCCAATCACGACACCAACCAAGAATGCGACACCAATGATCGATAAAATTGCAGGAATACTTGTCATATCCTTATCGAAGAGAACAAAAAGGAATACAATCTTGAAAACACCGCCGAGCACTGATCCTAACTTATTTGTGTTAGTGCCGAGCGGAATTATTGTTTCAGCAATATCTTCTGGAACACCCATTTTTCTAGTCGCTTCAAGATTCACCGGAATACAAGCAGCACTTGAACAAGTTGAAATCGCTGTCACAGCAGTTCCAGGAATATGCTTCCAAAATGCTTTAACACCACGTTTCCCACCTGAAAAATAGGCAAAAAGCGAATACATGACAACGAATAAGAAAGCAGTCACGACAAGATAAAGAACAAAAGTCCTTACATACCCTTCCACAATTTGTGGTCCCAACGTACCAACAGTTGCCGCAAAATAAGCACCCAAACCAATTGGGGCAAAATACATAATAATCTCAACAAACTTCATAAACACATCTGAGCCTGATTTTAAAAATGCAGCCATTGGCTTCCCTTTTTCCTTGCTCAACATCGTAGCAGTTCCAAAAAGAAATGAGAAAATAATTAATTGTAGCACATGATCTTTCGTCAAGAGCTCTGAAAAATCTTCAACAGTGACCATGCTAACAAACCGTTCCATTGGTGTCATATCAACTGGTTGTTGCTCTACCGCACCTAATAGGTGACGCATAGAATCAGCTGCCGACGCATCCACTGGACTATAGATTTGCGTTGCAATAAAACCAATAATCGCTGTTATCAATCCTAACGCTGCCACTACGATTAGAAAGTAAAACATAATCTTCCCAAATCGTTTCATCTCTTTCATGCTAGCAATTGCTGATGATACACTGAAAAACACAAGTGGCACAATCATCATGATCAATAAATTTCTAAATAGATCGCCAAGGGGCTGTACAACTGTGGCCTTTTCACCAAAAATGATCCCAGCAACCCCACCAAGGATGATCGATCCGATCAACACAGGCGTAAACCAATGCTTCTTTAATATTTCTTTCAATGCAAGTCCCTCCCCACAATCTTTTCGTATTAGACAAGTGTATTATTGAAGATAAACCATTGTCAATACAATTCTGACGACGAATGCGGCAATATTCGATAAATTTAGATAGTATAAAACACAATTAGTATAAAAGGAAAATACTATATACTAATTTTTTTGCAAGGAGAACTATGTTAACAATCCACTTTTTTGAGTGATTTAAGAGGTTAATGTGAGTAATCTACAAAATTTTTTATATTTTTTTCTCACGTTTTTTATATTATTGGTGGATGGACAAAGTAAATGCAACAATCGAGGAAACGATGTTAAGTAGTAGCGTTAAGTCTAACAAAGAGTAAATAAAAACGGATAAAAAAGGAACTTTCACTTAATAAAGTTGTGTCTTTTTGATAGAATAGAGCTAAACAAACGCAAGATAAAAAGAAGGTGACATAAAATCTTTTT
>JAVBKE010000096.1:0-6951 GCA_031554185.1 Caryophanales bacterium | reverse complement strand
TTAAAGGACTTAAATCGCTGATTTGGTTATAATCTAAATCCAACCTCACGATATTTGTAAGATTTGCTAAAGGCGTGACATCACTGATTTGATTATGCTCTAAATTGACGAAAATCAATTTTGGCATGTTTGCGAGTGGCGTGACATCAACAATTTGGTTGTGGTTCAAATTTAGTGTAGTCAATTTCACCAAGTCTGCTAAATCACTGATATCAGTAATTTGGTTAGATGAAAGGTAAAGGCTACTTAAATTAGTTAGATCAGCAATCGGGCTGACATCGCTAATCAAATTTCGTTCAGCAGCAATACCAGTTAAATTGGTTAGAGTTGAGAGCGGTGCGAGGCTGGTAATTTGATTATCTGATACATTAATATCTGTCAAATTTATCGCATACTCTATCCCAGTTAAATCTGTAATACCATAACCACTCGCGTTCAAGTGCGTTAAGTTTGCCATATCACCTTCCGTGATAACAGCACCTGCTGGCAATGCTAATTGTTGACGAATCGCTTTAGCCAAATTAGCATCTGGAATACTCACTGGATCAGTTACGCCCTTTTGATCAACTTGAACCGTACTTGGTATGCCAGCAGCATTTGTTGAAGCCATTTGATTTGGAATAAATGCCGGAACTAAAACAGCTCCAGTCACCATGATTGATAAAATTTTCTTATTCATTTTTAAATCCTCCTATTATTTTTGTCTGATGAACCGATCACTACGTCTTTCTAGCCTCCTCCGCCCTAAGTGACATATTGCCAAATGTAGGTCCTACTTACCAAATCAAAATTTGGACGCTAGCAGACAAAGACTGGCAATCTTTAGAAACCTACAAATTATAGAAACGACCGGCTATACACAGGAATGATTTATTTGAAAAAACCTCTGTGGAAAGTCAGTCGCTATCCATCTAAAAAAAAGTTGCTTCACGACCTTGCTATTTTTGTATTCTACAGCACGTACCTAAGGTCATGGCGTCCTTGGTGTATAGATGAAACAAAGTTCTAAGCTGAAATCTTTGCAATAAAACACCGTCTCATTTAGCTCCAAGTCCCTGTCTAAATAGGCAGCTTCGATGTGAAAGTCTTCTAAAATAAACTTATTACTTTAGAATATTTCTAAACTGGTTTTGGAATAATAGTAAAAAATACCCTTTCAATTTATTAGTTTAATATACAATTTTTGTTTTGTAAATATAAAAATTATTTCTCTGAAAACTCAATTTAACCTGACAGCCTTATTCTTTCTTACATTATATTTTTACGCCATTCAATTAATCTGTAGCTTCAGTCATCTATACTTTGAGATTGCCCGTAACCGTATTCATCCGATTTGCTATTTTCGCTATTTTTATACATTTTTTCGTCAATTTAAGTGCCATCTGAAAATTTTGTAATCAAATTGTTATAAAAATTACTTGCAATGTCATTCAATTAAAGAAATAATTAGAATACATATTTACACCAGAGAGGGAGATTAGCTTAGATGAAAAAAAGAGGCTTTATTGGCATGATTTCTATTCTCATGCTGTTCGTTGTTGCTTGTTCCAGTGAAAATAGTACAGCAGAGGACACTGAGTCTAATTCCTCAGATTCAGAACCGACCCATGTACAGGCTGATCCTACAACCGCAGCAATTGCATTTATCGATGTGATGCTTCTTGGCAAGGAAAATAGCGACTTTGATTCAAGTTTAACAATTGACAAGGAATCAACTGCCACGACAATACAAGAACAAATGAATAACGAATTTCCTTTGAATGATTTAGTCGAAGCACAGCAAAAAGAGTTTTTACAAAAATATATTGATGCCCAGAGTACCCAATCATCTGTTAGCGCCGAGCTTATCTCAATTACTGACGGCAAAGCACAGGTCTCTGTGACGCCAACTGTCATTACACTAAGCTCTTTAAATGAAAATATTAAGTCACTGAAAATGGAGGCTTCCGGCAATACAAAGATGTACAATTTCGAGGCGATAGGCACCCATTTACTAACGAACTTCGATCGTGTAATTGGTGATGCTATCCCTACTTTGCAGCCACCAATTGATTTATATTTAACAACAATTGATGGAAAATGGACTGTAGATCTCACTTCCGAGGAAAATATTGATTTTGTTGACCAATTTTATGGCGTCTATGGTGAATCTTTGCCGTAAAAACGCCCTGTATGAACCTGGTCAACTACATGCAAATTGGTTTCTTTATTTAATCGTTATTTTTTCCAAATTCGCAATTCAAGCAAACATTTTATTTTAAAAATGGATACAACTACTTTGTTTTACTATTTTTTAGGTTGCAATAAACTTGCGAAAAATGTACTATCTAGTTATTAATATTTTTCATATCATTAATTCGGCCAAAATTCCAGAAGAATGGGGTAAGCAAATGCCTACGTATTTTTCAATTACATTTAGTTTCAAACATCACCGGATATCAAATCATTTTGTATCAGACCTTTATCAGAAAATTTCTGAAGTGTTCCCTTTTAAATCTGGCTACTGGGATGCGGAAGATCTTTCCTATGACGACCTTGTTAATTGGAATCAAGCACAATTAACGGGTGACCACGAAGATTCAGACTTAAAGCAAGTTCTTTTTCAATCGAACCACTTTTCTGAGCTTCGGGGAATTTGGTATTACACACAGGACGAAATAGAATTTGAATTAATTATGCCTGAAAATGAGATTCTCAGGCTAGAGAATCATTTGATCTTCGTTGATAGCAAGATGCAACCACTCAGAGACTTAGCGATCTCACTTTGGATTAATGAGTTTGTTGATGCTGTGCAGGCACATGATGAATCTGTTGAAGCGCACAGCCTAACGGAAATTGAAGCTGGTCTCTTTCTGGCAGACCAACCATTTGCCATTATCGAAGAAAAACTAGTTGATCGATTTCCTGACAATTTTTTCGAAGATAAGGAATTAATCCCACTGAACAATAACGGTGCATTAGTGTTAAAATCATAATCATCGTCTAATTTTAGACGCTAAAGGATGGTACCATGACGAGTTGGAATCCCTGGCACGGTTGCCATAAAATAAGTGCTGGCTGCCTGAACTGTTATGTCTATCGAATTGATGAAAAGCATGGGAAAGATAGCTCAATTGTAACGAAAACAGCCAATTTCAATTTGCCATTGAAACGTACACGTAAGAAAGATTATAAGGTAACATCAGACGAATTGGTTTGGACCTGCTTTTCTTCAGACTTTCTTCTTGAGGAAGCCGATGAATGGCGTATTGATGCATGGAAGATGATCAAAGAACGAAGCGATTGTACTTTTCTATTCATTACGAAGAGGATTGACCGACTAACCGTGAATCTTCCAGATGACTGGGGAAATGGCTACGATAATGTTGTGATTGGCTGTACTTGTGAAAACCAAGATCGCGCAGACTACCGATTACCCATCTTCCTATCGCTCCCCATCAAACATCGTTTCATTGCCTGCGAACCTTTAATTGAGGCAATCAACCTCACACCATATTTAGGTGAAAAGATTGAGAAGGTCGTTGTTGGCGGTGAATCTGGTCTTGGTGTACGCATCTGTGATTACGACTGGGTTCTAAAGATACGCGGTCAGTGTGAAGAAGCCGGCGTTCCATTTCAATTTAGACAAACTGGGGCCAACCTAAAAATTAGCAATAAAGTCTACCGAATTAATCGAAAGTTTCAATTTTCTCAAGCACAAAAAGCTGGAATTGATTTTTTAATAGAGCCAACAAAATACTAAAGAACGCCGCTACATTTTCGTAAGGCGTCCTTTTTATTATCAATAAAATTACATATGTGAAATGATTAGTTGGCAATCGCCATCTAAGCTAAAATCTGTTACATGGCTTGGCAACATAAAGTGTTGCCCTTTTTCTAGGTCATATTGCTCGCCGGCCACAGTAATCGTTCCTTTTCCACGTAATACGCTTGCAAGCAGGAATGAATGGTTTTGATTTTCCATGCACTTACCAGTTACCACCCATTCACATACTGTAAAAAATTCATTACTCACTAATCTGGTTTCCGTTAAACCTTCACGATTTTCAAGCCTTTTTGGCATCACAACATCTTCATGAGGATAGTTAATTACATCAAGCGCTCGCTCAAGATGTAGTTCACGCTTCTGTCCACTATCATCAGTACGGTCATAATCATAGAGACGATATGTAACATCTGAGGATTGCTGTGTTTCAAGAATGAGTACGCCTTTACAAATCGCATGAACAGATCCACTTGGAATGTAGAAGAAATCACCTGGTGCGATTGGTACTCTTCTCAGCACTTTGTCCCATTCTCCATTTTCAATATACTTGTTAAAATCAGCTTTACTAGTTGCATTATGCCCGATAACAAGCTCAGCGCCTTCGTCGCAATCGATTATATACCAACATTCAGTCTTACCTCTTTCACCATTTTCCTTCCGATTAGCATACTCATCGCCAGGATGAACTTGTACTGACAAATCATCATGGGCATCAAGAATTTTGATGAGTAATGGAAATGAATCGCCCGTAATATTGCCAAAATAGCTCCGCTCATCTTCCCATAATGTCCGCAATGATTTCCCTTTAAGAGCGCCATTATTAATGATACTCTCACCATTTTGATGGCCAGAGATCGCCCAGCATTCTGCTGTTTTTTCATAGGGTGTATCATAATGAAAAACTTCTTTCAATTTCTGACCTCCCCAAATTCTTTCTTGAAAATAGGGTGTGAAAAATAAAATGGACTGCTTCATATACGTCTCCTTTATATCTACCTTGTTTTATTTTTAATCTAAAGAGAAGTGTTGATATCTCGTACAATATGTTACAGGATGTCGTAACACTAGTCAAAATTGTTTTAAAATTTGAAGATGGCAATTCCCGCATCATTTTGTATCAGGTTTCTCTGATCCAAATCCTAAATTCTGCTTTCTCTGACATTCCACCTCTCAGGGTTCCTTACAAATCATGAAAGTGCTTACATTTCTCTCATAAATGATTGATTCCATCAGACTTTCCATCTACTATAAGCCTATATTGGGGAAAAGGAGGAGATTTTGTGCCCGCACAAAAAAAGAAAATGAAATCAAAGTTTTGGGAATTTTTTCAGGGTTTAGGCAAAACGTTTATGCTGCCAGTAGCATTAATGTCTTTTATGGGGCTATTACTTGGAATTGGATCGGCCTTTACAAGTGAGAGTACGTTAGATATCTTGCCATTTCTAGACCAGCCAATTTTGCAATTCATCTTTTCATTCATGGCTGCGATTGGTAGTTTTGCATTTACCTATCTTCCGGTGATGTTTGCCATCGCGATTCCGCTAGGGCTAGCTAGATATGAAAAAGGGGCAGCTGCATTTTCAGGTTTTGTTGGTTATGTTGTGATGAACTTATCGATTAATTTTTATTTAACTTACACCAACAATCTAGCAAGTGAGGATTTGTACAAGTCTGGTCAAGGGATGATTCTTGGTATTCAAAGCTTAGATATGGGGGTACTAGGCGGAATCATTGTTGGGGTCATCGTCCATTTGCTGCATACGAGAAATTACAATCGAAAATTGCCTGATGCATTTGCTTTTTTTGGTGGCGTTCGTTTTGTTCCAATTATTTCGGCGGTCACGATGTCCTTCGTTGGTTTGGCCATTCCATTTATCTGGCCGTACATTGCTGATGCAATTAACTCTGTTGGCGTCTTTATCGGTAGCTTAGGTGCTTTTGGGTCGTTTCTATTTGGATTTGGAGAGCGAATGCTGTTACCCTTTGGTCTTCATCACATATTGGTATCCATTATCCGCTTCACACCAGCTGGCGGTACGATGGTCATTGATGGCGAGACTGTATCAGGTGCACTCAACATTTACTACGCGCAGTTAGAAGCCGGCGTAACCAATTTCAGTGGTGAAGCAACCCGGTTTCTATCACAGGGAAAAATGCCGACATTTATGTTTGGACTGGTTGGCGCGGCGCTAGCGATGTATCATACTGTGCCAATTGAAAGAAGAAAACAAGTAAAGGGATTATTTATTTCCGGTGTGATTGCCTGTGCTGTAACGGGTATTACTGAACCGATTGAGTTCCTATTTTTATTTGTGGCACCTTGGTTATATTTAATGCATGCTGTATTTACAGGACTTGGATTTATGGTGATGGATTTGCTCCCTGTTACGATTGGTAATACGGACGGCGGGATCATTGACTTTATTATTTTCGGTGTTCTAATGGGTACTGATACTGGCTGGTATTGGGTACTGATTGTTGGACCTATCTGGTTTGCGCTTTATTATTTCACATTCAAGTGGGCCATTTTGAAATACAATTTCGCAACACCAGGCCGGATGGTGGATGAGGATGAAGACAGCTTTGTAAGTGTTTTACCCGAAAGTGAAGAGGAACAGGCGAAAGCAGAAACAGTCTCGAAAAAATCAGCTAAAAAAGTTGAGGCTTCCGCTCATGCTGCGATTATGCTTAAAGCATTAGGTGGTAAAGAAAATATTGAATCAATTGATAATTGCATTACCCGCCTGCGCCTGGTTGTGAACGATATGAGTCAATTAGATGAGGCTACACTAAAGAAAAATGGTGCAATTGGCATTATTAAATTGGATGAGCAAAATGTTCAAGTTGTCATTGGACCCCAAGTCGGGCAAGTGAAACAGCATATTGAAGAATTAATGTAAGTCATGACTGATGGCCGGGAGCTGCAAATACCGACGTTCATCTGAATTTAAAAGAAAAAAAGAGGGTTAGCGATCATTGTGAATAGTCGATTTGATAAAGTAATTAATAGAAAAAATACATTCTGCACACAGTGGGATTATACCGAAGATCGGTTTAATTCGAAGAATATCTTACCATTTTCAATTTCTGATATGGATTTCCATGTACCTGATGAGGTGCATGTTGCACTTGAGAAACACATTTCACATCGAATTTTTGGCTATTCGAGATGGAACCATACTACT
>JAVBKE010000115.1:0-6711 GCA_031554185.1 Caryophanales bacterium | reverse complement strand
GGTATTTGAAGAAGAAAACAATGTGAAAGTCAAAACGGTTGCTGTAGGAACTGGAGAAGCTTTAGAGTTAGGACAAAGAGGCGAAGCTGATGCTTTACTGGTGCACGCACCAAAATCTGAGCAGCCGCTTGTTGATAGCGGCGATGTGATTAACTACAAGCGAGTCATGTACAACGACTACATTATTGTTGGGCCAAAATCTGACCAAGCTGGGGTCAAGGGAATGCCAATCAATGATGCTTTCAAAAAGATTACCGCTGAAAATGCTGCATTTGTCTCAAGAGGGGATGATTCAGGTACACATAAGAAAGAGAAAGACATTTGGGCAGCGACTGGCGTTGATCCAGTGACTAACCCCAACTACATTTCATCAGGACAAGGAATGGGTGCAACATTACAAATCGCTACAGAAAAAGGCGCGTACACATTAACCGATAGAGCAACTTACTTAGCACAAGAAAAGAACATGCCTGATTTTGAGATTTTGGTTGAAGGTGACCCAGGACTACAAAATATTTACCATGTGATGCAAGTGAACCCTGAAAAGCACCCTGATGTAAATGCAGAACCTGCTGAACAATTTGTCGAGTTCATGGTTTCTGACGAGGCAGAGAAGATTATTTCTGAGTTTGGCGTTGAAGAATATGGAGAGCCGTTGTTCTATAGCTATTTAGATGATGATGAAAGCGTACAGTAGACGTATTTTTTTAGTAAAATCTGACCTATGATTTGCTTTAGAATGCAGTATTTCGTTGAAGCCAAGATTTGGTTTAATCGGAATATTGTATTTTTGCGTTTTCACCTAATGATAAACGACTATTTCACTAGATTATTTAAGTGGTTCTTTGCGAAATTCACCTGAAATACAACTGTCAACGATCAGTTGACAGTTCGAAACGGAAGTAGTCGTGAGGTTTCCAGAAAAATCGGTGCTAGGCAATACAAGGTTGGTGTCAATAGGAGGTCAATTCATGATATAATTAACAGGTCAAAATAGAAAGAGGTCATAAAGTGAGCAATTTTACAATGTTTAAATTACCAGCCCATATAGAAGAGGCTGTTGCCAAAATTGGATTCAAAAGTCCGACGATCATACAGGAACGTGTCATTCCATCCGTGTTTAGTGGAAAGAGCATTATTGGCCAGTCACAAACGGGTACAGGGAAGACACACTCCTTTCTACTGCCAATTATGGCGAGACTTGATGCAATGTCACCAAGCGTACAAGCTGTTGTTACAGCGCCAACAAGAGAGCTCGCCAAGCAGATTTTCGATGCTGCAGAGGCGCTCAATCATTTATTTCCACTTGAACAAAAATTAGAAATCCGTGCTTACATTGGTGGTACTGATAAACAGCGTTCAATTGATAAATTAAAACAACAGCCGCAACTTGTCATTGGTACGCCAGGCCGAATCTATGACCTGATCGATGCGCAGGCTTTGAATGTTTACACAGCTAAGACATTAGTCATCGATGAAGCGGATTTGATGATTGATCTAGGCTTCATGGAAGATGTTGACAAAATCGCTTCTCGGATGGCAAAAGAACTCCAAATGCTAGTTTTCTCTGCAACAATTCCAGAGAAACTACAACCATTTTTGAAAAAATATATGCAGAATCCAAAGCATATCGAAGTTGATCCAATGCAAACGTCAGCGAAACAGATTGATCATATCTTAGTACCAGTTAAGCACAGAGAAAAAGCTATCTTAATCAAAGATATTCTCGGTGCTGTGAATCCCTATCTAGCGTTGATTTTCGTTAACTCAAAGAAAAGTGCCGACGAATTACACGGTGCTTTACTTTCTCAAGGGATCAAAGCTGGACTTATGCATGGCGATTTACATGCTCGTGAGCGTAAACGTGTCATGAAAGAAATAAATGATTTAAAATATCAATATGTAGTAGCATCTGATCTTGCAGCTCGTGGGATTGATATCGAAGGCGTTAGTCATGTCATCAATGCAGAGATACCGAAAGATTTATCCTTCTACATTCACCGGTCGGGCCGGACTGGTCGTGCAGCTATGTCTGGTGTGGCGATTGCCCTTTTTGAAGAACATGAAGAAGAATCAATTGCTCGTCTGGAGAAAATGGGTATACATTTTACCAATAAGGATTTAGTAAAAGGTGAGCTTGTAGAAATCAAAGAGCGTGATCGTCGTAAAAAAAGAGATGTGCCAAAGCGAGTGCTGAAAACAAATGTTGCCAAGTCAAAAACAATCAAGCCTGGCTATAAGAAAAAGCATGCCCTTGAAGTGAAGAAAGCGAAAGAGAAAGAATTTCGTTCTCATAAACGACAAGAAATTCGTGCTGGTAAATTAGCGACAAAGTCGAAGTATAAAAAATAAATAGCGATTGGAAGTGTTTATATGATCAAATTAGGTTCGCATGTTGGAATGAGTGGAAAGAAAATGTTTCTTGGCTCGGTTGAAGAAGCTATTTCCTATGGTGCTAATACTTTCATGATTTATACAGGCGCACCGCAAAATACGCGTCGTAAAGCACTGAGTGAGTTAAACATTGAAGCAGGTAGCGCTTTGATGAAAGAACACGGAATTACCGAGTTCGTCGTTCACGCACCGTATATTATTAATATCGGTAATACCGTCAATCCGTCCACTTTCAATTTAGGTATAGAATTTTTGACCAAAGAAATTGAAAGAACGGAAGCGCTTGGTGCGAAGCAAATCGTCCTACATCCAGGTGCTCATGTTGGTGAGGGTGTTGATTTAGGAATTGCTAAGATCGTAGAGGGGTTAAATGAAGTGTTGTTTGCTGACCAAACAGTGCAGATTGCCTTAGAAACGATGGCTGGCAAGGGCTCGGAATGTGGCAGAAACTTTGAGGAAATTGCACGGATTATTGAGGGCGTTAAATATAATGACAAGCTATCCGTCTGTTTTGATACTTGTCATACGCATGATGCTGGCTATGCAATCAAAGAGGACTTTGATGACGTATTAAACCAATTTGATAAAATTGTTGGAGTTGACCGGATTAGAGTAGTTCATGTCAATGATAGTAAGAATCCACAAGGCGCAGCAAAAGACCGCCATGAAAATATTGGTCATGGCTATATCGGCTTTCAAGCACTGCACCATGTCGTTCATCATCCGCAATTGACTACCGTACCAAAGATTCTTGAAACTCCTTATTTAGGTGAAGATAAATCAATTGCACCATACAAAGAAGAAATCGAAATGTTACGCTCAGGAAAATTTGTTGAGTGAGTTTAATTGTTAGTTGTTACGCATAGCTATTTTGATTAAAGAAACTGCACTGTTCTAGAGAACCATTCAATCTGGGTGGGAAGTAGGCAGTGTTTTTTCGTTTTTAACGGACGAATTGCTGAAATAAATATTCGATCTGGGACACAACTGCAGGTGAGACAATATGGGATAGCTCTTGCAATAACTGCTTACGTTCAAAATCGTTAAAAACATTTACATGGGAAGATTGCAGTTTCTGTGATACCAGAACTGCCTCATGGTCGCTAATCGCAATGCCATATTGTACACCCATATCTTTGAGCTGAGCAGGTGATAACTGCCTCAGTTTGTGGTTGACCATATCTTGAAAAAAGCTCATCCAATTCACTCCAATATTTGTTGATTTACAATATCTATGAATCACTATATAATTGAATGCGTAAATCGTAATGATTCTGATTAAGAATGAGGGTAGAAATGGTACAGAATGTATTGCAAGTAAAGAATCTACATTATCAATATGAAAAAGGCCTTGTCCTTGAGAAAATAAATTTCGATCTCCAATGTGGGGACTTTCTTGGAATTGTCGGTGAGAATGGCTCTGGAAAATCGACATTATTAAAACTAATCCTGCAATTATTACCGATGCAAACTGGAGAGATTGCATTATTTGATCAGAAATTGAAACAGTTTTCTGATTGGGAGAAAGTTGGCTTTGTCTCGCAAAAAGCCAATGCCTTTAATTCTGGATTTCCTGCTACAGTCGAAGAAGTTGTTTGCTGTGGACTTGTGAAACAAGGTTTCAAATTGTTTCCCGGCAAAGAACGTAAACGAAAATGTGCTGAAGCACTAAGCTTAGTTGATATGGAAGCCTATGCACAGAAAAATATTGGTGAGCTCTCCGGCGGGCAACAGCAACGCGTCTTTATTGCGCGAGCATTGATTAATCAACCAAGCATTTTATTTCTTGATGAGCCAACCGTTGGCGTTGATGAGGCGCATGTTCATAGCTTTTATGAATTACTGAAAAAATTAAACCAAGAACAGCAGATCACAATTGTCTTGGTCACACATGATATGGAGCAAATCAGTTCATACGCTAATCGGATGCTTGTGTTAGCAAGAACAGTCAGCTTTTTTGGGAGTGCTAGCGAGTACTCAAAAATAAAAAGTAGACGGCTTCATGAAATTTTTGGCTGCATAGAGGAGAAGGTCTAATGTTTGCAGACTTAATGAATTATCAATTTTTACAAAATGCATTTCTGTCGGGGATGATGATTGGAATCATTGCCCCACTCTTAGGAGTTTTTATCGTCGTTAGAAGACTGTCATTAATTGCTGAGGCACTCAGCCATGTCACACTATCTGGGATCGCATTTAGCCTATATCTTAGCAAAAGTTTTGGTATGCTTATTGATCTGAATCCCTTGTACATGGGAATGGGGTTTTCCGTTGGTGGGGCATTGCTGATTGAAAGGTTACGCTCCGTCTATAAGCACTATCAAGAGCTGGCGATTCCGATTATATTATCAGCAGGAATTGGGCTTGGCGTTGTTTTTATTTCGCTTGCTGATGGGTTTACCACTGATTTATTTAATTATCTATTTGGTAGTGTCAGTGCAGTGAGTCGTGGTGATGTTGCTCTTGTTGCCATTATCAGTGTTACTGTACTTGTATGCGTGACAGTTCTTTACGATAAGTTGTTAGCGTTGTCTTTCGATGAGGATCATGCCAAGACAACAGGGATTCGGGTGAAAATCGTTCACTTTGTCTTTATTGTTCTTGTGGCATTAGCAATCGCAGCATCGATGCAAATTGTTGGGGTTTTGATGGTCTCATCACTCATGACATTGCCCGTAGCAGCAGCGATGAAAGTAGCAAAAAGTTTTAAACAAACGATTGTGCTTTCAATGATTTATGCTGAAATTGCAGTTATTGGTGGGCTGAGCAGTTCTTATTATTTTGATATCGCATCTGGTGGTACCATTGTCATGTTAGCTGTTTTGATTTTGTTGCTCAATATCTTATATAAAAAGGCTAGCACAAGCCTGCAGTGGAGAGGAGGGCATGTCCGGTGATCCTAACTGAAGCAATTGACATGTTAAAAGTAAATGGCTATAAATACACAGATAAACGTGGCGAATTGTTGCGCCTTTTTGCTGAAAGTGATAAATATTTAACGGCAAGGGATGTGCAACAAGCGATAGAGGAGAAATTTCCTTCTCTTAGCTATGACACGATCTATCGTAATTTATCGGTTTTCGCGGAACTTGGGATTTTAGAATATACGGAGCTTTCCGGAGAGAAGCGCTTTCGCTTTGCTTGTGATGTCAATCACCATCATCACCATTTTATTTGTACAGAATGCGGTGTTAGTAAGGATATTTCACTCTGCCCGATGAAGGAAGTGTCTGGAAGATTATCGGGATATCAGATTTCAGGTCATAAGTTTGAGATTTATGGGAAATGTCCAAACTGTGTAGCCCAATTTGGCTGATGTATTTTGTAATTGCAGATGAAGAAATGAAAAACGTGCAGCTTTTTCCAATGGATTAGCGCACGCTTTTATGTATGGTCATTATTTTGTTTCTAACCAGTGATCAACCCAGTCTTTGGCTTCTTGCCAGTTGTACACGCGGATAACGGTGTCAGGAATCGGCTTTCTGTTATATGGACAATCGAATAAAATAACTGGAATTCCGCATTGTTCAGCTATGTCTACTGCATTATCATGTTTGTCCTCGAAAAATAAATCCACTTTGTGCTTCGCGGCAGTGGCAATTTTGTCATGCGTACCGATGAGTTCAAGATGATGAAATGGCAAGTCACCGTTTTGAAACCATTTCTTTGTTGTCTCAAGGCAATGAACACCGCGGGCACTAATAAAGTATAACTCATATATTTGTGACCAATTTTGTAAAATTTGCTTTGCTTTTTCTCGGAGTGGGGGGTTGCTGTAGAGCAGTGCTTCATTCTCTTTGAACCACCGGTGTAAATCTTCTTTTGGACCATCAAAATAAGTTGTTAAATCATATTCAACAATATCCTCAGGGTTAATGGTAATGTTAAAATCTTTTTCAATAAATGGGTAGAGCCAATCTTCAGTTGTTACTGTTCCATCAATATCAATTCCAAATCGCAGCATATTGCACCCTCGCTCATTAAAGTATATCCCACGATGAAATCGAAGGATTGTTTTATTTACAATAATAGCATAAACAACCTGAAAATATTGGATTGTTTAGAAAAATAAATTTGGATGACTAAGCTGTTTTTAGTGAAAATTAATAACGCTTCTAAGTCTAGATGAATAATCTTCATCTTGGCTAATACAGAAGCGGAGGTGTAGAAAATGGAGAAGGAAAAAGGTTTTAAGAACATTTCGAATGACTCGCAAGAGGAATTCTCGAAAGAGTTTGATGAAAACTTTACCGAAGAGTATTCAAATGAATTTCAAGAAGACTTCACTGAAGAATTTTCTGAAGAATTTGATGAAGA
>JAVBKE010000127.1:0-31039 GCA_031554185.1 Caryophanales bacterium | reverse complement strand
ATCTGGAAATGGTGAATTAAATATCGTTTTCGCCTGATCAAGAACACCAATTTGCTCAGCAGTTTTTTCAAATCCATCTGGATTGCTTGAAGCAAATAATGAAACAATTCCTCCGATCACAAGTGCTACTCCTAGCCAAATCCAAATAATTCGGCGGCTTTTTGCTTTTGGCTCGGGTTGTGTCGATACTGCCTCTTTACCGAAACGAGAATGAAAAGCAAATGGTAGAATCACCATCGTAATCAGTCCTTCACCAACCCCAATGAGTAAATGCCACCCTACAATGAGGAATAATGCATTTTGGTACGAAGTGACATCAGAAAAACCTAGTTCAAAACCGACTAAAACCGCCAGTCCAACAACAGAAAGAAAGCTTGCTGAAAAAATCGAAGCTGCCCCAGGCAAGCGTATTTTTTTACAAAAATAGTAGACACCAGAGGCAAGCGCCGGTGCTACGATAGCCATGTTGAAAATATTGACACCAAGCACGGTAATCCCGCCATCACCAAATAATAATGCTTGCAAAGACACAATCGTTGTCATGATAATTGTTGCTGGCCAAAACCCAAACAAAATTGCCGCAAGTGCCGCACCAATTAAGTGCCCTGAAGCACCGCCAACTATTGGAAAGTTGATCATTTGTGCAGCGAAAATAAATGCAGCCATAACACCCATTTTCGGGATAGATGCTTGATCAAACTGCGCCTGTGCTTTCTTCACGGCAACAGGCATAATGGCAACAGTTAAAGCAGCACCTGTCACTAGCACACTTGGGGCTAGGATTCCATCAGGTATGTGCATTGTCATTCCCCTCCTATCAAGATTAGAGAATAATACTTCCTTGTTAAGATAAATTGTATCACTATTTTACGACCAGAAACACAAATTCTCGACAATTTTATTAAAACTTAATCTTGTAAGCAAATTAGGATGAGGGTTCTCTTTCTGAATACGAAAAACAAGGTGCCAAGAGAAATATTTTCTCCTAGCACCTTATTCTTATTAATATTACACATGATTGACATTCATTATTTTCTAGCTGTTCTTCTGAATATAACTAGTGCCAAAAGTGCGCTGATACCTAATCCTGCTGCTAACGGTACCTTACCTTCATCAGATGTTTTTGGAACCTTCGAGCTGTTTAGATTGTTCACTTGTGGTTTTGGCGTTATACTATTTGATCCTCCGGTTGGTTTTGGTACCGTTACGCCCGGCCCAACAATCGCCGTTGTCGTTGGTCCTTCATTTCCTGATGGATCAATCACACCTGCTGTGATTGTTTCTTCAGGATGTAATGGGGTTGGAAGTGTGATTTCCCATGTACCATCCGGGTTAACGATTCCAGTAACAACTTCCCCTCCAGGGAGTGTCACTTCAATCGTCCCACCTGGTTCTCCTGTCCCAGTGATCATTGTGTCATCAGGGTCGATCGGGTTGATTGTTGGTGCTGTTGGTGGCGTTACATCTTTTGTAGAAAGGTACGAAAATCCAACTGTCATCTCCTTCTGTATATTCGGGATAACAACTTCCTTTTCAGTGTTTAATGTGACACCGTCAATTGTATAACCTTGGTATTCGAAGTCAACTAATTCTGGTGCTATTTTTCTATATTCGTCCCCTTTATCAATGAACACTTCATTTTCATTTATTAACACAAATTCGAGGGCTTTTGTTTTCTTTATCTCAACATTTTTTTCGGTAATTGTGACATCTTCTTTGCCATTGTTATTCTTATCTTGCCCATAGACAAATGTAATAGTTGTGTCTTCACTAAGTGGCCCTGAAATCGTGATTGGATCCTCTGTGTGCAGCGCTGTATCTTGTGTTTCTCCAGCTAATTTATATCCAACATACGTGTAATCTGTCATTGTTGGTAAATCTGCTTTGTTTTTCGAATAACCTGCTAGGTTATCTTCGTTTACTGTAACTGCTGTGTCTGCAAGACCTTCAATCGCATTTCCTGCCTGATCAACATATTTTTCTGTAATCTTTATTTTTTTGGTGACTTTCCATTTTGCATAGGCAGTCACATCGCCTTTGACAACATCACTCGCTGTGACTTTTGTGCCAGTTCCATCTGCTTTTGTATTCCACTCGGCAAATGTATAATCTGGTCTGGTTGGATTCACCGCTGGTAAGGCGCCAATTTCTTCATTATAAGTTACCACTCTACTCGTTTCATTTGCATCCGTGCTGCCTGCATCTGTTGTATTCTTATCAAATGTGACAGTATAATTGTTAATTTCCCATTTCGCATAAGCTGTTATATCGCCTTTGACAACATCACTTGCTGTGACTTTTGTGCCAGTTCCATCTGCTTTTGTATTCCATTCGACAAATGTATAGCCTGGTCTTGTTGGGCTTACAGTCGGTAAGGCGCCAATTTCTTCATTATAGAATACGACCCTACTTGTTTCGTTTGCATCCGTGCTGCCTACATCTGTTGTGTTCTTATCAAATATGACAGTGTAGCTATTGGCTTTCCATTTCGCATAAGCAGTTACATCGCCTTTGACAACATCACTTGCTGTGACTTTTGTGCCAGTTCCATCTGCTTTTGTATTCCATTCCACAAATGTATAGCCTGGTCTTGTTGGATTCACGGCTGGCAAAGCGCCTATTTCCTCATTATAAGTCACAACTCTACTCGTTTCATTTGCATCCGTGCTGCCGGCATCTGTTGTATTCTTATCAAATGTGACGGTATAGTTGTTAATTTCCCATTTCGCATAGGCAGTCACATCATCTTTGACGATATCAGTTGCGGTCACTGCTGCGCCAGTTCCATCCGCTTTTGTATTCCATCCGGCAAATGTATAACCTGGTCTTGTTGGGTTTACCGTTGGCAATGTGCCTATAGCTTCATTGTACGTTACATCCCGGCTTGTTTCATTTGCATCCGTACTGTCTGCATCGGTTGTATTCTTATCAAATGTGACGGTGTAGCCATTGACTTTCCATTTCGCATAGGCAGTCATGTCACCTTTTACAACATCACTTGCCGTAATTTCCATTCCAGTTCCATCCGCTTTTGTATTCCATTCTACAAATGTATAGCCTGGTCTTGTTGGGTTCACAATCGGCAAGGTTCCGATTTCTTCATCGTACGTTACAACTCTGCTCGTTTCATTTGCATCCGTGCTGCCGGCATCTGTCGTGTTCTTATCAAATGTCAGTGTGTGCTTGTTTGCGTTAAATTGAGCGTATAATGTTTCATCAGCAGCTAGCATTTTATCATTTGCAAAATCCCATTTGTCGCCGCCTGTTGCTTCGTCATACCAGCCTTTAAATGTGTAGCCAGTTTTTACCGGATCTACTGGTGCACTCACAAGTGTATCAAAAACCACTGATTGCGTGCTTGTCGTGCCCTGATTATCAAAGGTCATCGTATAATTGTTCACGCTATACTGAGCATATAATGTTTTATCAGCTGCCGGCATTTTGTTTGTGACGAAATCCCACTTCGTTCCACCTGTTGGTGCGTCATACCAGCCTTTAAATGTATAGCCAGTTTTTATTGGATCTATTGGTGCAGACGCAAGCGTATCAAAAACCACCGATTGCGTGCTTGTTGTTCCGCCATTATCAAACGTCATCGTATAGTTGTTAACAGTAAATTGAGCATAAAGTGTTTTATCAGACGCCGGCATTTTATCAGTCGTAAAGTCCCATTTGGTTCCACCTGTTGGCGCATCATACCAACCTGTAAATGTGTAACCGGTCTTAACTGGATCCGCTGGTTTACTGACAAGTGATTCAAAAGCTGTTGTTTGAGTGCTTGTTGTTCCTTCATTATTAAAGGTCATGACATAGTTGTTTGGTGTATATTGCGCATGTAGTGTACGATCTTCACTGCCAACCGTATAAGGGAAAGCTACTTTACTTCCGCCAGTACCTTCAGTAAACCAGCCATTAAATGTATAACCAGTTTTTGTAGCAGTTGGCTCAGTAGCAATTGCTTCGCCTGTATATACTAGAACATCCGTGTTCACAGTTGTTGTGCTATGCGCATCCATTGTTATTTTTACTGGTGTCATTAGTCCCGCATCAATTTTTAAAGAACTTGCTACGCTTGGAACAGCGCTACTGACTGATGCTGTTTTATGGTCAATGCTCTCAGTTACAGTTGAACCGCCAATTGCCATTGGTGAAAAACGCACACTATCATCAAGTGCAGGATTCTTAAAGACAATGTCAACTGGTTGACGCTTATCTAATCCTAGGAATTCATATTGACCATCCACGTCATTAATCGTCTTGGTTGTCGTAGTACCAAGAACGTTTGTCGTTCCAGCTTCGTAGGCAACTACACTAACACCATTCCGGCCAGTTTCCCCGGTATCCTGGAATCCGTTTCGATTCTTATCATAAAATACCTGGCCTTTGACTACACCAGTTTTCAACCGGATTGCGATTGATTCACTTGGTTTGTAACCGGCCGTTCCATCAATGCTTCTGAAAATACGCGCTGAATAAATATTGGTATTACCAGCATGTGCTTCTGCATCTGGATCTGATATGGCCAGTGGAAATGTAATTTTGTCCGAGTCACCGTCTTCTAGGCTATCCGTCGTACTAATTTTGATCATGCGAATATCATCTTTGTCATTGATTTCATCCCATGGTACAAATGCTGCTGAATCTTTATCTGTTGCATAGGTTGTCGCATAAAGTACTTCATAGTCAACCGATCCGCTTGGCACAATTTCATCCGTAATGGAAGTCGTCCAAGTAAATGCTTCTTTTTGTAAATGGACACTTGGATCAAACTCTGCAGGCGTTGCAGGCGTTAAATCTGTTTTTTCTCCATATTTAGGAATTGGAATTAACGCCGTATAGCCATCAATCGTTTGTCCCGAATTATTCGCAACAGACAGTTGGTATTTCGCCTCACCACTTGGATTCAAATTGATGATTGATTGATTTGTATCATAATCATAACTCACCCATGGTCCATCATTGAGATTGGCTGCAGTTGTTACGGTGAAATCTTTTTGAGCCTGGATATTAAATTTGGTGGCAGAAGTTTCTGCTGCTAAATAAAGATTCGGATCATTTTGTCCGGTCACATTAAATTTATCTTTGGTCAAAAAGTTCGTGTAATAGCCAGCAGCTACTGCGGGTATGGAAGAATCAAGCGGTGCCATACTGACAAAATCCTGACCACTAACACTTGTTGTCGGAGCAGTTGGTTTGATTTTAAATTTGTAGTCTAAAGTTGGATTTGGAAAGTTCACTCTTGGATCATCTGGATTTCCTGAACCAAGTATTATCTCTGGCAGTTCTAATCGATACACTTTATTATTCGTATTATCAGTACCTTCAATAATTGTTAATGTGCCGTCACTTGCACTATATTCATGCTCACCCCAGGTCACTTTAAAAGAAGTAGGATCCACTGTCGCATACTCAGTATCACGGACATAGAAAACAATTCCCTCCAGCTTTCGTGCCATCAAATTACTATAATTATACTCAGTCAAATTAGCAACTACTCTTGCAGTAAATTGTGAACCACTTTTTTGCGTCGTATTTAAGTTCGTTGCTAAGGAAAGTGTCGCATTTACGGTACCAGTTGGAACTGTAATAGTTTGCACTTTTGTTTCTGAAGTAGCAGCTGGGTTATCAGTCTCAGAAATTGTTAGCGCTGCACTATACTTACGATCTGCTGGCAATGAAAGTATTTTTCCATAATACTGAACTGCAGATCGCGTAAACTCGGCTAAATCTATTCCAGTCGTTCCCCATGCAGGTGTGAAGGTGCCATCATAATCCCATGTCACTTCTGAAATATATTCATCTTCATTTGTAATGCCTAGCGCTGATTTGGTAATGTTGACATACTGATTCGAACCATTAGCTATCGCCGGCAAGGTTGCAGCGGTAAATGTATTCCCTAAATTTGTTTTTGCACTAATATTTTTAACTTCTACACCTGGAGGAACGGCCAAATTAATATGCTCAACACCATAAACACCATTATCTGCGCTAAAATCTAGATGTGCTGATTGGTTGGTTAATTCACTTGCATCCTTATTTGCAACATTCATATTTCCAAGATAATTCATACTTGCATCTAAATCTTGAAACGACAATGTCTGATTTCCAGCATCAATTGCCAACGTGTGTTGCGCATCAGGATCACCAACTTCAATGATACTAGGATATCCGAATGAAGTGATAGAAGTACCAGATACAACTGTGTTATCAATCCGTGTTACTTGATGGATTGCACCCGCATTTGCTTGTTTAAACACATTATAGGAACCTACAGGAATATCACTCTGTAATTGATAATCAAAATAAAGATTAAATGGACCCGCAAAATTAGCCACAACAATTTCAACACTATCATAATCTGGATCCGAAAGGTCTGGTGTTATAGCATAACTTACCGTGCCACTATCCGTTCTAACGTTCGTTATCCCGATCTTATTATTCACTTTAAAATGGTATTTAAGTTCTGAAGCTGTTGCTTTGTGTGTACCTAATCCATCACTATAAATATACGGCAACATTCCAACCCCGATTGTCCCGCTGTCACCAGCATATTTATATTGCGTTCCATATTCAAAAGCACCAACCCAAGTACTTGTATCTTTCAACAATGTAACTGAATCAACTTCTACGCTGTTGATTTCTTTTTCAGCACCACCTTCAGTGCATAGGCTACGGATTCCAACAACGTCTGTCCTTGTTTCGTCTACGCCAGGATTGTACACACCTAATGCATAAGTAGGGCTTATGGAAAGCTGTATATCTAATACGACACTTGTTGTTCCAGGGGCAAACTCGTAGACTAAGGTTCCCTTACCTGTTAATACACCATTGACAATTTCAGGAACATAGGTGGCATTACGGATAACCCCTTGAAGTTGTGTTGCCAGCGTACTTGCATCAAATTTCCAACCATTCGCACTATCTGGTACCATCCCTGGGGCATTTTCTAATTGTAATATATTGTTAAATTTAATTTCTACTTTCGCATCACTTACCCCAGTAGTTGGAAAATTAGCTACTACTGTTAATGTTTTTGGTAATTGTTGAAGATCTTTTGAGGTATAGCTAAAAACAGGTGATGTTGATAAATCTTGACCATCAAATGAGGCATAATCTTGACCACTTTGTAGGTAGGTATCAATAAGAGCCTTTTCATCCGATTGTGCAGCTTCAACGTCTTCTTTCCCAGCAAATATATTGCCACCTGGTAACAATAAAGAAATCACTAGCATCATGCTAATTAATCTTCTGAAATTACGATATTTATTTGTCAAAATCTTTCCCTCCACAATATCTTTTCTACAAAAATCCTTCGTTCTTTTCTATTTTGCTTTTTGATGATTCGTTCTTCTTTGTCTATACATGAAAACTTTCACTACTAGCGTATCTGCCAAATACAATTCACTAATTAGATCAAACATTCATACACCATCTGGACAAAACGTCCTGTCTTCCTTATTATACTTTTTGCTGATTTACGCTTCTTCTTTGTCTGTACATTAGAAACTTTTATTACTAGCCTATCTCCCTGTTGCAGTTCACTTAACAAATCGAACAGCCATATCCTTCCGAGTTATTCATTCCTAGTCTCACTTACCCTACTTTTATAATGATTCGTGCTTCCTCTTTGTCTGTATCTTCAAAAACTTTCACTACTAGCGTATCTCCCTGATGCAGTTTACTTGGCAAATCAAGCATCCAAGTTCCATCTGGACTAATCACTCCGCTAAGTGTCTCTTCATTTGGAAGTATTACCTGTATTCTCTTACCCGGCTCACCTGTTCCAGTGAGTACAGCGTCATGTGAATCTACTGGGTCAATTGTCAGCAAAGCTGATGCGATTTCATCCGACCCTACTGTCTGTGTAACATCTGAACTAACATTTCCATCTTCATATTTTTCCACCAATTGTACTGTACAATCTGTTGCTGTCACGACTGAAACCAATCGATGATCATTTGGTACACTGGCTACGCACATGGTACCAGCACTTCCCGCAATCAAAAATACAGACAGCGTTTTCAAAGTGATCTTTTCTAATACACTAATTCCAGCGCGAAAGGACGTCTGTAGTAGTCCGGCAGAGGAAATTGCGCCCTTTGCTTTTGGCGTTACAAGCAACTTCTTCACCAGACTAAAGCTCTTCTCTACTTCTACCGCACTTGTAACGATTTGCTTGTCATCAAGCACTAACGCAAGTGTTATGATCGAAATCAAGTTTTTGAAAGACGAATGACCTGCATCTTCCATCTTTGTTAAAATCGTTTTTCTTGCCCTAAACAACTTACTTTTGACTGCAAGAACGGATGTACGTTCAATTTCTGAAATCTCTTTTAAACTTAACCCTTGCAAATAAAAAAGGACTACGATACTCTTTTGCGCTTCTGGTAATTGGTTAATGGTTCTTCGGACAATTTGTTGTACTTCTTTTTTCTCAACTTCCTCACTTGCAGGTGGTGCAGTATTGAAAATCGTTCTGTCGATTATTTTTACTTTTTCTATTACTCTCTTATTCTTCTTTCTTTTCCTGTGAATATCCATACATCTCCGATGCGCAATAGAGAGGATCCAACTTGAAAATTTTACATTTGTTGAAAGTGTATGAATGTCTCTGTGTATCTGTACAAAGGACTCTTGCGTTGCATCTTTTGCATCCTCTTTATTATCCAATAGTTTGAATGAATATCTGTACAAAACAGGATAATATATCATGTATATCTCGTAAAACGCACCATCGTCGCCTGATTTCATACGACTGATTAACCTATCAAGTTCTTCTTGCTTCAAGATACTTGTTACTGAGTAAGAGTGATCGTCCGAACTCATCATTTAACCTCCTTCTTCGCTGAGTAAGTGTAGCCGCGAACCTAACCTCCTTTATCTGAGTAGGCGTTGCCGCAAACTCCTTTACTCTGTAGGCGTAACTTAGAAGCAAAAGGTTGCGCGTTTTTTTATTTAAATTTTTATTTTATGAAAAACTTCTATAAGT
The DNA here is from genome assembly GCA_031554185.1 of Caryophanales bacterium. Lineage (GTDB taxonomy): Bacteria > Bacillota > Bacilli > JARBTR01 > JARBTR01 > JAVBKE01. The sequence goes on along the minus strand of JAVBKE010000127.1, from coordinate 22,050 downwards.
ATTGTGAATAGGTCACATTTCTATCATTACAGGGATTATATGTATCTAACAAAATAAGGACTTTAGACACGTTGTAAATATATAATAAAAAATAGTAGTAGACAATAGTAGGTTGTTTCCAAATGACAATATTATCATTATTCAACACTTCCGACAGCAAGAACAGTCTATTCAGAGCGTCTTGTAATGATAAATTTTCCTATAATTAACAGTTAAGCAGTCCCCCATATCAAGGTGTACCTCACAGGATAAAGTTTTCTTTTCATCAAAAAACAAGAGGTCAACACGACCAGACCTCTTGCCACGATCACATTATTGTCATCCGTCAATATTTTATCACTGAAGAAAATTTAATTTACACCTCTTGAAGTTCTCCACTTCCTTCACTTTCTGACAAGTAATCTGCTATCGATGGACGTTCCTCAATATCCTCTATAGACAGATAGAAATGCTGATATCGATCAATGCTCTCTGAAATTAGCGCTTTCATATTTTCAAATTCTGATTTCCCTAAATCGACAATTTTCTTCGCCTTTTCATTGGCCCGCGTAAGAATGATCTCCTCTCTTTTCTTTGCTTCTTCAAGTCTGATTTCTGCTTCTCGTTTCATACTGTCTGAGACCATCTGTGCTTCTTCTAACTTCTCGTGCTCTTCCTGCTCAAGTTCCTTACATCTTTCTAATGTCTCTTGCTCCATTTTCTCTTTTTGCTGCTTCAAATCCAATATTGCCTGCAGCCTTTCTCTGTTAATTGCCTCTGCCTGTTTCTCCGCATCTCGCCGAGCGGATTCTAAGACATTCTCTTGCTCTACCCTCTTTTTGACTGCATCCTCATCTACAGCTGTTTTGACAGCAAGCATATAGCGCTCTGCTTCTTGTTTTGCACGCTCAAATAGCTGTCCCATCGCCTCAGGCCCTACAATTGATAGATCCTCATTGACACCTGGGCTAGTCCCCCTTGTTTCTCGTTGCTCTTTCATATTGATTGCCGCTTCACGAAGCCTTTCAACTTCTTTTTTTTGCGCCTCGTTCTGTGCTTTTTGCTCGTCTAGCTGCGCTTTCAAAGTAGACAATTCAGACCGGAGGTGCTCATTATGTTTTTCTTTCTTTGTTGCTTTCGCACTTGCCGCAGCTGCTTCTTCCTTGTATTTAATTACGGTCACACTATTTATCGTTTGGGTTCCTAGATCACTAATTTTTCTTTCCTGCTCTTTAACAGTGTGACTGAGCCGCTCACATTCTATTTCTTTTTTGTCTAAACTCTGTTTTAACAATCCCTTGTCTTTCTCTAATGCTTTGTTTTGCATTTGCAAATGCTGTTTCTGACTTTCTGCACGTTCAGCGTCCTTTTGCAGTGTATTGATCTGCTCCTTCTTTGTCTCTACCTGTTCCTCATTCTCTGTGATGTAATCTTTCAGCATTGATATGTATTTCTCTACTTCTTCCACTTGATACCCTTTTTTGACAATACTAAATGTAATATGACTCATCTTCTATTCTCCTCACTTTTCAACTGATAATGATTCTGTTACGGAAGAACTTCAATGTTTGCTTCCTTTTCATAACTGCCCATTAGTGTCTTACCGTCCTCATAATAGAATTGATACTGCACTAAAATAGGATAAGTTCCTGGTTCTAAAGGCCTTGTTAACCCCACGGTTTCCAAATACTCACCTGGTTTTAACAGTTCTGATTGATAGAGTACATCTAATGGATTATCTTTCATCACGATTACTACGTCTATGCTATAAGCACTGTAGGGTGGATTCACCAATTGTAAATCAAGTATGTTTTGCCCTGCAGTGATCTCTAATTTATTTGAAAATTGCATATAGACTTGTGAATCATCCACTGGCTTTTCCGTCCATTCCATCTGTTGTCCTTCATTTAGAAAAGGTGGGACATCCTCGGCTTCAGGGCTCACTTTTTCACTTTGACCCTCTTCTGTTTGATTGCTAGCTTCAGAAGCTTGATTTCCTTGGGATTCTACTATAATCGTTACGATTATCACAGACACCAACACCACAGCAACCAGCATAAAAATCAGTTTTTGTCTTTTTTTCTTATGGATTTCTTGTTTCTCTCGAATTTCTCTTTGCTGTTCCTGAAATGCTTTTTCTAGCTCTTCTAAAGTCATACGCTTTTTTTCTTGATTCATCTGTTCTCCCCCCTACACTAGCAACCTTGTATAGCTTAAAAATCCGGGTAAGGCTGGCTATTTCAATCTTCTTTGCTAGCCTTAGACTTACATTTGAAAGTACATCTCAGCAATATCACCATTTTCAAGCGCTACAAGGTCTTAAATATACCCGATATTTGCAATGTTTCTCCGTGCTATTTAAATTTTTTTGTCAAAACCCCTCTTATAAATCTTGTTTAAACACACCTTAGCACGCTGAAATGAATAATTTTAATACCGGGTTTCCTTTCCATGTTCGTTCACCGGAATTAGAATTGTCTGATTTAAAATACATGACAAGAGAATGTCAGCACAGTGCTCATACCCTCTTGTCATCATGAATCTTTTTTGTTTCTTGTCTGTAAAATTTAAACTTGGCTTGATGATCAGCCAATGATACCCTTACAAAGTTGTCTGTTTATTAACTGTCTGCACTAGTTACCGATAGCTTATTCATTTTTCTCAACGATCACACTGATCACTATACCATTTTGGTTTGATGTTTCTTCACTATGTTGGGCACTTTCACTACTTTGTCTGTCTAATCTTTTTACATCTTTTTAGTAACTTTCCAAAACAACATTAACTGAATGTGAGCCTTGAATTTCTCCTTTACTATTAAAGAAAGTGTATTTCACAATGGCATCATGTTCACCTGGTGATACTGCCTCGTTTAATTTGACATACTCAACGACAGTTCCAGGAATAATCTGCTTTGATTCATATACATACTCTCCAGGGGTTTCCTTATACGATAGTTTGAATTGACACGAATAGTTATTATAAGGCGGGTTAATTAATCTGATATTCGCGATCACGCCCTGTACAGGAATTTTCGTGTTCAGTTGTACAAATGTCTCCCCTTTGTCGGCCTCTTTCGTTTCCCATTCTTTCATTTCTGCATCTGAAAGAACAGCTTCATACTGTCTGTACGCTGTGTTCTTTATTACCGGAACCTCTCTGAAAGCTTTCCAACCTGAAAATAAGGTGGTGAAGACAAGTAAAATAAGGAAACTGGTTAAAATAACTTTTGTTTTTTTAGTCCAGCTAATTCTTTTTTTACGTTTTTTTGACATGCTTTTTCTATAAAACCCATTGAACTGATTGACACCGCCATTTAGATTGTTCTCTTGGTGCTGGTTTATTTCTTCAGCGAAGCTTGTGCTTGTTTTCTCTTCCACCATACATTTCATCCTTCAAATCGTTTGCTACTTACTATATTTGAGACCGCTCACAATAAACTAGATAACGGTAAGTGCTTTTGGTATACGGATGACAAGTCATCAGTGTCACCCTATCTTTTCCGGGCTGAATCATGATTTTTTCATACTCGTCCGGATCGATGATTTCAGTTCCTACCACTTGGTAAGTGATTGTTTCATGAAAATTGCTGATGATGACCTGATCACCGACCACAAGTTCGTCAATGTTTCGAAACATCGCTGCTTTACGATAACCTCTATGCGCTGCTAACACGCTATTGGTGTTATCACCGCCAATTGGATAAGACGTTTGAGTCAGATGCACGGCGCCCTTTTGCATATTTTCTTCACTAGCACCTAAATAAATCGGTAATTGCTGATGGATCTTCGGAATGGTAATAAACCCAATAATATTGTCTGTAATACCATAGTTTCGAAGGTCGATGCCTGGAGTTTCATAGGAAAACGGATCCTTCAATCCTACCTGGCCTTCCTCATATAATCGTTTATTCTCCCCAGAAAGAGTTAGATATAGCTCATCTAACAGCTTGTTACGCTCATCAATATCTTGCTCAAAACGCGCGCTAATCTCAGCTACCTGTCTCCCATAAAACCACTCTGTAATCAATGGATAAGCTAGGAAAACGGCGCCCACTGCAAAAATAATCGTTGCGATAATCAGTAAAATTTTTCGTCTCATTCCCTACGCCCTCTGACTAATACAATTAAAGTGCCCACTGTACATAATAATGAGATAACAAAAATCACCTGATATAGGATGTATTTTGTTTCTACAATATTCACTGATTGAGACAACTGATAAGTTCTTTCCCCGCGTACTAATAAGCGATGAGAGTTGACACCGTAGGGTGTACAGGTAACCAAAGTCATGTAGTCTTTCCCTTCCACAGGCACCAATGAGGAAATATCTTTAGGTTCGACCACTTTGATTTGATCTACTTCATATATCAACTCTTCACCAAGCACATCAATGTAGAATTGATCTCCTTTTTTCAAATCGATCAAATCAGTGAACATTTTAGCCGAAGGTAATCCCGTATGTCCTGTAAGTACGGTATGATTTCCTTCTCCGCCAATCGGTACAGCTGAATTCTCGAGATGACCAACACCTTTTTGCAATACTTCATCACTACTACCATGATAAACAGGTAATTCTACATCAATCGCAGGAATTTTAATGACGGACATCGCTGGTTCAATTGCCAAGACATCAAGATAATTTTGCGGCAGTGCTCTACCACTTCCAGGTACAAATGGGTCTCTAACTGGATCACCTTTTAAACTATCATTATAAGCTTTTGCTTTTTCCCACTCTTTTGCACGTTCTTCCTCAGACAAACTACTCGCGGCCTGTTCATAGGTCAAAGAAGTTTCAACCGCAATTCTTTTGGACAACCAGTTGCTGATAATTGGATACAGCATAAGACCTAACCCAAGCATAAAAGCTGTAACCAATAAAGCAATTCTGACTGATCGTTTCTTCATGACCTACTCACTCTTTCTACACTTCTTTTGCAAAAAGGGAGCCATAATGCACGCTCCCTCCTTGTTAAAATAAATAATATTATTTGTTACGCGTTTGCTTTTCTAGATCTCATGAATAAAAATGCTGCGCCACCCATCAGGATGATACCAGCAACTGTGAATAACACAGTTCCCGTTCCACCTGTTTTCGGAAGCTCAAATGTTGGCTTCTTCTCATCAATTGGCGGGTTACCTAAAGCTTGGTTTTTCACTGTTACTGATCCTGTTTTTTCATCTACTTTAATTTCTGCATAGACAGCTTCTTGCTTTAAAATATATGGTTTGCTTGGATCAAGTACATTATCTGGAGCTTGTGTCTCAACTAAATAGAAATCAGTTGGTCCTGGCTCATCCACTGGAAGACCAGCAAAATAGCCCCATCCCATTTCAACAGTTGTTGTTTCAGGGTTGTCACCCGTTGTAATTTCTACATCATTACCAGCTTTATCCTTAACGAATTTCTTATCTTTGGCATCTTGCTCTGTTAATGCAATTTTAAACTTAGCGTTGTTCAGAAAGATAGAAGTATCAACGCTATCTACTTTCAATACTTCTATACCAGCAACACCAATTTCAGGAATAATTGGCGGTTCTACACCACCATCAGGTGTTCCATCTGTTCCATTTGCATCTGAATTATCTAGAATCGCTGTATTAGCGATTGTTGGATCTGTACCAATTGCTGTATCATTGATTTTTGTGTCAAGCTCAACTCTAACTGCACCAGCATCATCTGCATCTACTTTTTTCATTCCAGCTTGGGTTAATGTCCATGTGACTTTATTGGTAGCTGCATCATATACCTCTGTATAATCTGTGACAGCAGTCAACTTTGTAGGACCACTTTTCCCGCCTGTCATTGTTAGTACAGCTGGGCTTCCAGTAGGATCATATGTTAATCTTGTATCTAATGGATCGGTAATCACAAATGATCCATATGCCTCAGCTACTGCTGGAGGACCTACTACTGCCGGTTTGTACAGATCGTAGTCAACTCTAGCATCGATTGTCCACGTCACTGTTTCACCAATTTCATAAAACCCTTCTTCTACATCCTTCGTAATCGGTGAATCAGATACGTTTTTCGGATAAACATGCACATCGTAGTTGAAACCAGTGTTATCAGCATCGCCATCTGCATCTGCATCTGCAATACCCATTGGAAGCGTAATAATTGTATCTGGCGATTTTTTGTAGCCTGCTAGTGGCGTTGTCTCTACTAAAACGTAGTATCCTTGTGATAATTCAGACCACTTTATTTCCCCATTTGCATCAGTAAACTGCTCTGTTCCAACCGGTGCTGTACCAGTCGCTGCAAGTAAACCTGCAGGCGTTGAATTTTCATCAACTAAATTTTGATCAACAGAATAAAGTGTAAACCCAACACCTGCTAAAGTTGTTCCTAGTGCAGCAGCTTCTGCATCAGATAATTCTAAGCCGCTTCCAGGTGTTTGAGATTCAGTAGCTGTTGCGTACTTGTGTACTGTTAAACTTGTTTTTTTAGCTGGATCAGGTAGATTCTTGGTTTCGGCTCCTACTGTACTAGTGAATAGGCTTGATGTTAATAATCCGAATGCAATAACTGCAGTCATTACAGTCATACTAAGTCGTTTGAATAGTCTTTTACTCATGATTTCTTCCCCTTTAAATGTTCTTATTTGTTGTGGTGCTTTGTCGTGCAATGAAGCAATGAAACAATTAAAAGATTCTCGTATTTCGCTTTCCCTTTTCAACAATTAAGAGAATGAGCGAAATACCCATTACCAATGCTCCTAAGAAAATGATTCTCTGGCTCCCCTCCCTTCCAGCTTTCGGAAGTTCAAATTGCTTTGAGTTCGGTAGCTTATATTGAACAACAGAATTTTCGGTTGAAACCATGAATGCAGGCGGAAGCCGGTCACCCTTTGCTTCAATCTTGATTCTATCGGTGGCTACTAGCTGCGTGCTGTCAATTGTGAGCAACCATTGCCCAGTAGGTAATTCATACCCTGCCGGAGAGGTTGATTCCACTAACATATATTCACCATCATCCAGTAAGCCAAAATCTATAATGCCATTTGACTCGCTGGTTTGACTTCCTGTATATTCCCAGCACTCACCCGAACTAACTACTGCATCAGTAACAAGCGCCCCATGATCATGGCCGACGGCCTCATTATCACAGACATATAGCTGGAATTCAGCTCCTGAAAGCACTTGGTTCGGGTCATTTGCATCTACTTTTGTAAACTTAAATGGCACCGCTGCCTTCACCTGAATCCCTACTCTCTGAGGCTCAACAACTTGTAAGTCATTAGCTGCGTATGCAAAAGAATTCCATGCCGTTGTGATTTGTGGCGCTACTGTGGTGGGTGCTTTCATATCAAATGTTAATGTGATGTCTTGGCCTTCTAGCCATTTCACACCTGGCTTCATCTCAATCTTAAAACTATGAATCTGACTCCAGTCAGTGACTGCTGTCCCTAGCATCCAATTTGGATCTGTTGCTCCAACTGGAGCCGGATTCATTGGCGTTGTTGTTTCTGGATAATTGACACTATCGACCAAGTCATCACGCTTCGGGTTGGTTGCCGTGCTGTAATACACGTCCACTTTATCTTGCCATTTTGACGAGACAGAGACCGGGCCTTTGAGTGTAGGCGTGAATTCACTGCCACGACTCGCGCCATCTGTTATACCAATATCACCAACACTTGGGAGGACATCAATTAGTGTCATATCTTCAATCGTGGCACCATCTGTATTCGTTAATTCCAGCTGGTAACTAATATCCCCGCCTGGAGTGGTGTGCCCTAACGATGAATAGCTGCTATCAAGGGAGCCTTTTACAAGTGATTCTGTTTGAACATTTGTTGGTCTCACTAGATCGTAACTAGTACTGGTCTTTACACGAGGCTCAGAGACATTTCCGTCAGCGTTTATATCATTGGTATCGGTCTCAATAACAGAACTCGTTGGATTTGGTACTGCTAGTGCAGTATCTGCTGAGAATCCATAGACACTCATATTCAGTGGTGCTGGCGCATTACTAGCAACTGTTACATCAAGCCCCACTTCTAAGCTTTGAGATGGAAACAAATCTGCTGAAGTCCAATTTACCTTCACTAGCTGTTGCCCAGTATCATTATAGTTATTAGTGACAATCGAATACGAACCGCCAGTTGATGAAGAATTGCCCTCTCCATCCACATAAGTTGGATGTGGGTCTGAGTTTAATGTAACTCCCCTAGGCAATAGAAGCATTGCCTGATGCGAAGTATTCAATCGATTGGTTGACGTCAAATGATTGGTTAACCGAGCCGTAATCCGGTTATCTCCAGGTGTAACAGTATTTCCATCGTGATTATCAAACGTAATGCTCGACTCTACTACAGGTGGCTTAGCATCATTTACAATGGTCACTGGCCTTTTTCCTTCTGCTAAACCAGCAGTAGCCGGCAGGGTAGTCCCAGGTATCCCCACACCATAAATGTATGGCTTACCAACAAGATCTGGATCATCTGTATAACCGGTAAAGTTAAACTTTGCCGTATTAGCCACTTCTCCAGTCGCCCCTTCCTTCACCCGAAAACGCATACCAATTGAGCCATTCATACCAGCGGGTGCGTTTGTAAACTCAAATTCTACTTTTTCAATATGTTCAGTACTTGCTACGCCATAATCCTCCAAATCGTAGAAATTATCATCATCGAAATCACCTACATGTGTGAATAGATACCGTTTGGTTCCATCGATCCACACCGACACCTTACAAATTGGAGATGTCGTAAGGGGAGTTAAATAACCATCCTTAGAATGAGGTGCAAAAAAAGTCTTCCGAAAATTAAATTCCTGTAAATTAAGATTAGGATCAATTTGGTACTCGATTGAATAGTTATCGAAGTCTTCTACAGGACTTGTCGCCTGGTATGGAGCGTAATAAACTCTATATAATAAATCTGCTCCATCTGTGGTAGTCACATTTGAAATTTCGTCCGCACCATTGCCCGTACCATCAACTGTGCCATTTGGACCTGCCGGACTTCGGTGAATGGGTGAGTATACACCATTGTTAATCGTTGTCTGGTCAGCAACACTAACTTTTGCCTCAGTTGCTGTTGTTGTCGGTGAACTATTCCCAATTCCGTAGGCCGATCCTGAAAAAGAATTCGTAATGACTTCTGCTTTTTTTGCAGTATCATCTACCTTTGTTACTAGCGTAATCTCCTTTGAAAAAACATCACTACCCACAGCAGTAGCTTCTTGTTCTGCGATAGTAGGTACAGGAAATATCCAAGTGACCTGGCTTCCATTGACAGTAGCAGGCGTATCAGAGCTAACATAAGTAAGTTTGGCAGGTAACGAATCTGTAATCGTGATAACGCTACCTTCCGTTGCATAAAGCATTGCCAAGTCTTTTTTCTTTATGTTCACTTTAATTTTCCACTCAGCATTTTCTCCTGGGAGCGGATTATGGATTCCAGTAACAGGATCTGGACTAGTAACAGTTCCTTGACCAGGCACGCCGGTAAAACTTGCTTCAATTGAAATAGGTAGTGTTGCATCTACTGCAAAACTCGCCTGATCACTGACCGATATAAAATCATCAGCTGAGAATGTTACCTGTGTATTGACCAATGTGCCATTAGCTGTTGTCCCATTCTTTGGTGTCACCTTAATTAATGTCGAATAAGTCTGTCCACTGGCTAATGTTGGGAAGACCCACGTAAGTGTTCTTGCTACAGCATCATAGCTAGGTGTCACTCCACTGATAACAAGTTCTGGTAGCGGTTGCACAAAATCAGCATTTGCAGGTAAACTCACTACAATCTTTGCATTTTTGTAGTTGGCAGTCGCCCCAGTCACCTTAAAATTCAGCTGAAACTCGCCAGTATCTCCAGCCTTCACATTGGCCGCCACTGGTGCAATATCAATATCTAGATTTTGCGTCCCAACTTTTGTATCATTCGCAGCGTCTAATTCACCACCGAAGTTTAAAAACGGAAAACTAAACAAGACAAGTAAAACTAAAAAAATCGAAAACTTCTTTGCCGGGCGTCTCTTATGTTTTCTATTTAGCATTTGATCTCCTTTCTACGAGGTAAAATCGATTGGGCTATTTCCCTTCGTGAGATACTGCCACTTCCTCTTACTAGCGCAGAACATGTGACCAAACATGCAGGAATCACCTGTGCAGTGATTCGTGATTTAATCATATTATTCAAGGCGCATGTTCTGTACCACGACTCTGTTTGACGATAAAAGCATAACGGCAGGGCTTTCAGGTTCTCTTTAGAAGTGATGCTTCCTCTTCTTAAATACCGGGTTCCCAATCTACAAATCTATCCAACCTCGCTATTTAATAAAATCTAATCTTTGGTGTTGTTCTTTGAAAATTGATCATCATGATTATCATGAATCCCTGTTATAGGGGAACTTTTCGTCCAAACAAGAACGTATGACCGTGATTAGATTAGATACCACTTCTACTATCATAATAAAGTAGTTTGAATATATCTGCAATACTTTTTTCTGCAGATCATTTATTTTTTGGCACAACAAAGAACATACTATTAATAGTAATTATTAACATTTTTAGTATGGTGCTTCTTATGGTGTACTTACCTGTGCCTATCGTGGCGCTATTAAAAGGAAGTGAAAAATATGGCAAGAAAAGTTCATATTAAGATCTATGAGCTCTTAGAAAAAAAGAATATTTCTCTCAGAAAATTATCACTGATAGCTGATATCAATCATTCGATATTAATTAACCTTGGTAAAGGCAGAAAGCAACAGATATCAATCGCCCACATCGAAAGAATCAGTGAAGCACTCGATATTGACGATATTTCTGAGATCATTGAAATTATCCAAGTGCAAGATGAACAGTAGACAAAGCCCCCTTTTTTTTGGTTGTAGAGTTCTAAACATATGACTATGTTTTAGATACATAATTTCTGGCGCGTAAAACGAATGAAAGGTTGCCAAGATTAAATATTTTATTAATCGTTCCAACATAAACACCATTTTAATTAAGTTCACGAACTATTTAATTGCAAAAAACACCGATCATTGACCACTCATTCTTCATTGATTTAAAGAATGAGTTTTACAATCATCGGTGTTTTGATTTAATACCTACTTTTTATGCTTCAATAGCCTTCTTCTTTTTCTTCTTTTTCTTACCCGTTAGTAATTCATAAATAATTGGAACGATCAAGAGTGTGAGTAATGTTGAGCTGACAAGTCCACCAATAACTGTGACAGCAAGCCCTCTTGAGATCAGTCCACTGTTTTCAAATCCAAGTGCAAGTGGTAACATTGCGCCCACGGTTGCAATGGCAGTCATCAGAATCGGACGCAACCTTGTTGCTCCCGCTTCAAGAATGGCCTCACGTACTTCAAGCCCTTCTTGTTGTTTATGGATAATCCGGTCTACCAGTACAATCGCATTGGTGACAACGATTCCAATTAACATCAGTAACCCAATCATGGAGGTAACTTCTAGAATTTCTCCTGAAATCCACAAACCATACATTGAACCAATGACTGTCAATGGTAAAGTGAATAGGATGGCAAACGGTGCCTTTGCACCACCAAATGTGATCACAAGAATTAAGTAAACGATGGCGATAGCTGCTAGCATTGCCAGACCAAGTTGCGTAAACGCTTCTTGCATGTCTTCTGCTACGCCGCCTTGATCGATAGACACATTATCAGGTGTATCAATTTTGTCAATTTCAGCTTTCACATCTTTTGAAACGCCTCCAACATTATCTGTTGTCGGTGTCGCTGTTACAGAGGCATATACTTTTCCATCTCTTCTACCAATTGTATCAGAAGTGGTTCCTTCCTCGACAGTTGCTACATCACTCACTTTGACCGGAACACCAAGCGGTGTTGGAATCATTGTGTTTTTCACTTCTTCAATGGTTGTCATTGGAACTTCTTTGACACCAACATGCACATCTAGTTCCTTGTCACCATCTTTGACAGTCGTGACAACTGGTGTTTCGAGTGAAGATGCTGGATAGAGCGCTTGACCAATCTGTGCTGCTGTTAGTCCATACATCGCTGCTTTTTGTTGATCTACAACAAGCGTATATTCGTTATATGATTGTTGAAGCGATGTCTCCACTTTCTTCAAATCTTTGTTATCTTTCATCACATCTTCTACCTGTTTCACTGTCTCAGGTAAATCTTTTGTTGAATCACCATACACGTAGTAAGTGATGTTGTTACTAACGCCAGTATCGGTTGCTTCGATCCATTTTCCAATGGAACGATCTTTTTGAAGTTCTTTGGTTACCTTTTCTCTTTCCTTACCAAAGTCTTTTGTGTCCTTATCATACTGAACTGTCATGATCGCACTCTTATCATCACCAGGAACAAAGTAATTTGTGCCGCCTGATGATGATTGCACTGATTCAACATCATCCTTCGCTAAGAACATTTCTTCTGCTTCTTTTACTTTTCTATCAACATCTTCAGGACTACTAGCTGGGTTTGGTCTGAAAGTAAGGTATAGCATTTTCTGCTCATCTGTATTCGCAAAACCTGTACCCAGTAATCCCGTTGCAGGAAGTGCTAGCGCAGAGATGAATAGGAGGAATGCGCCTAAAAGCGGAATCCATTTCTTATTCAATGACCAATTTAAAATACTGCGGTACTTAAGTGCTAGTTTCCCATGCTGACGTCCTTCTTCATGGCGAAGTTTACTCGGTAGCCCTTTTTTGAACAGTGCATGGGTTAACATCGGAACAATCGTGATTGAGACGAAAAGTGAAGCAAGTAGCGCAAAGACGATTGCAAGCGCAAACGGCATAAACACTTCTCCAACCATGCCACCAACAAGTCCGAGCGGCAAGAATACCGCGATTGTAACAAGTGTGGATGAAAGAATTGGCTTAAATACTTCCTTTGTTGCTTCGCGGATTAAATCACCACCGCTAAGCTTCTCACTACTATCAGACATGCGCCGGAAGATGTTTTCAATTACAACGATGGAGTCATCTATGACCCGCCCGATTGCTACCGTCATCGCACCAAGTGTCATGAGATTGAGTGAAATATCCATTTGTTTAAGGAAGAACATGGCAATCAAAAGTGACAACGGAATCGATACAACTGAGATTAATGTTGTTTTGAAACTACGCAAGAAGAACCAAATGATAATAACAGCGAACAATGCACCAAGAATCGCTTTATTCACCATTGTTGAAATCGATTCTTCGATCGGTGTTGCTTGATCTAGCACAAGCGTAAAGTTTAAACCTTTATTGTCTTTCTCGAGTTTTTCAACTTCATCCAAAACATCATTCGCCACATCGACCGTATTTGCACTTTGTGACTTCGTAATGGCAAGACCGATTGCCTCTTTACCATTAGTCCGTGAAATGGATTCTGGTTCACTTACCCGCTCAACCGTAGCAATATCAGAAAGCGAAATCAGTGTTGGTGTCCCGCCTGCGCCAACAACTGGAATTTTAACTGCCTTTAAGTCATCGATCGTGGCAATTTTCCCATCAATAACAACGGAAGTTTCTTCACCATCGAGTGGCATAACGCCTAATGGGAACTTAATAGCTGAAGCTTGAACCATTTGTGTGATCGATTCTTCAGTTAAGTCATACTGTGCCATTTTGGCAGGGTCTAATGTAACCTGCACTTCTTCTAGCTGTTGACCAGTGACATCAACGTTTTGAACACCTTCAATACCAGATAAGACAGGGACAACTTTTCCTTCCACGACCTTTGTTAACTCTGCTAAATCCATTGATTCACTATCGATTCCATAGGCAAGAATCGGAATCTGATCAAAATCAAATGTTGATGCTTTTGGTGTTTCAATCCCCTCTGGAAAATCAACTTTTGCTAGCGCATCGTTGACTTCCTTTTCAGCCTTGTCTAAATCAGTATCATAGTCATACAAAATTTCAACAGAAGATGCACCTTGGTATGATGTTGAAGTAACAAGTTCAACGCCGTTTAAATTTTGGACAGCTGTTTCTACCGGAATACTGATTTTTTCTTCTACCTGTTCAGGTGTTGCACCAATGTATGGTGTTGTGACCATTAGAAATGGAATCTTAATGCTTGGCATTTGTTCCATTTTCATTGTCATGCTCGAATAAATTCCCGCTGCAAGGACGATGAATGTGATGATCCAGACAGCGAACTTATTTTTAATTACAAAATTAATAATACCGTTCAATTGTGTACCCTCTTTTCATTATAATAGTGAAAAGCCAAAAGCTTTTCGAATGTGCGCACCATTTGCCTAACCGATGCAAAAGTTATTATTGACGAGTCAGCCCCCTGGGATTATAATAAAACCTGACAAATGACTGACCGGTCAGTTTAAATGACAAGGACGATTATACAGCCTTCCATTTTAATTGGCAAGTAAAAATTATTGAAATAGCACAAAATCAGTTAGATATAGATTTGGCCTGTTTATGCACTTTATAGCCATGCAAAAACGCTGATTATTTATAAAAATGCAATATCCCTGCAGTCTTAATGAGACGATTAAATTTTAAAATGAGAAAAATATATAACAGCTACAGCTCAGATGACACATCACCATTATGCTAAAGGAGTACAAATTTGATGGAAGACAAGAAGCAAGAGATTATTAAAGCAGCTGTGAAGCTTTTCTCAAAAAAAAGCTTTGATGCGACTTCAGTACAAGAGATTGCCAATGCCTGTCACATATCTAAAGGTGCTTTTTACCTGCATTTTAAATCAAAGCAGGAACTGTTGGACCAAATTTTCCAATATTATTGCGACACACGCCTCGGCATGCTTTCATCGGTCATGGCTTCTAATCAATCTGCTAGAGAAAAATGCCTTCAGATACTCACCTTTGAGTTTCAAGAAATTCTTGATAACTATGATCTCATCATGATGCTTCGAAAAGAAGAATGTGTTCCGAATAATGCAAAGATTGACCACTTGGTCACAGAGATGCAACTAATGACATTTAGACATCTTAAAACACTGGTGAGCGAAATTTACGGCGCATCCATTGAACCATTTGAGAATGATATCACCTGCTCATTATTTGGCATCCGTTCAGCTTATTTCCTTCTCATCATTCAGAATCAATTTCAACTCAATATGCGAGAACTAGCCAGCTTTATTATGAACCGGGTTGATGATATTGCAAAAGGTCTGATGAATAGTTCAGAAACACCCTGCTTCACCGATGATGTTGTTACAGCAATTCGTAACCTACAAGCCCCAACAAAGGAAAAGCTCATGACAGAAATCATGGACACAACTCGGTCTAAAACACTTTCAAATGACGAAAAAGCTTCATTAGATATTTTGCATGCTGAACTCAGATTATCAGAGCCACGCCCAGCCATCATTAAAGGCATGACCGCTAATCTTCAAGATTCGAATGAGTTGGCAGTACTAACAAATATGTTAGCTGTTTATGTATCTACACTGAACCAATAAAACCCAGCTCTATGCCAAAGAGAATATATCACAAGCTATTGTTTTATGCAAGGTACTAGCTTATAAACAGATTATTGATTTAGTTTTTATGCCCCCTACTACCACAAATTTCAAGCAGTTTATCCCAGTTTACTTTTATAAACACGCATCGCGATTACGCGGAAAACAAACCACATTCCGATACACCATGCAACAGCAATCCAAGTGTCCTTTGTTATTGTACCTGTTGTTAGTAAGGTGCGCACACTTTCAATCACTGGCGTCATCGGCTGATGCTCAGCAAAATAACGAAGCCCTGCTGGCATTGTTTCAGTGGGCGCAAAACCTGAACTTGTGAAAACGAGTGCCATCAGAATGTAGCTATATACACCCGCTGTTTCACTACTTTTGGCAATTAATCCGAAGATAATCGCAAGCCATGTCATTGCTAGTGTAAATAGGAGTAAGACAAGAACGGCCAGAAGCGTTGCTGGCAGAGTTGTATCAGGTCTAAACCCCATTAAAAGTGCAACGAGAAAAACAGCAAATACTGAAATCGCATTAAATAGTACTGTTGTCAGCACATGACCTCTCAGTATTGATGATTTGGCAATTGGCATTGAATGAAATCGTTCAAAAATCCCATTGGTGATGTCATTGTTAAGACGAAAACTTGTATAGGCTACACCTGTTGTAATACAAAGAAGGAAAATACTCGGTGTGATGTAGTTCACATAATCAAACTCACCTAAATCCATTGCACCACCAAAAATATAAACGGATAGGAGCATCATCATGACGGGCATTGCGATGACTGTGATAATGGTATCAACACTTCGAAGATTATGTTTTAACACCCGGTTAGTCATCACCCATGTATCGCTCATTAAATGTCTGATCGCAGTCATTGGCTTCCCTCCTCAAACTGATTAGTGACAATTGACATAAAAACATCATCAAGCGATGGTTGTTTCTGCGTAAATTCGGCTACATGAATGTTTGCTTGATCTAACTGTGAAAGTATTGCTGTCATTTGTTTGACGCTTCCATCTGTTACAATAGAGAGCGTTTGATTTTCAATATCCTTTTGCACAGTAAATTCGGACTGTAATAGTTCAGCAGATGCCAAAAGTGCCAATTGATCTTGGAACCGAAGTTCAAAATGCCCTTGTGGTAGCCGTTTTTTTAGTTCGGTAGCATTTCCCTCAGCAACCAATTTCCCTTTATGAAGAATGGCGATATGATCAGCCAATTGATCTGCTTCCTCTAGATATTGCGTCGTCAGAAAGATGGTGACGCCTTTTTGCGCCAAGTCTCTAATGATTTGCCACATAACCGAGCGTGCCATCGGGTCAAGTCCTGTAGTCGGCTCATCAAGGAAAACGACTGATGGAGAACCCAAAAGACTCATCGCTAAATCAAGGCGCCTACGCATACCCCCCGAATAGGTAGAAACATGGCGGTCAGCCGCATCTGTTAAATCAAACTGTTCCAATAATTCGGTGACTTGCCCTTTAACATCTGCCAGATGTCGTAATTTCCCGATCATCTCCAAATTCTCACGACCCGTCAAAATCACATCTACCGCAGTAGACTGACCAGTCAAGCTGATTGACTCTCTTACCTTCTCTGGTTGTCTAAACACATTAAAATCAGAAACAGACACCTCTCCTGAATCTGCTTTTAATAACGTTGTTAGGATCTTAATAGTTGTCGTCTTTCCAGCCCCATTCGAACCAAGGAGGGCAAAGATACTTCCTCGCTTAACAGAAAAAGTGATTCCGTCGAGTACTTTAAGCTCCTTATAAGATTTATGAAGGTTTGTTACTGTAATCGCTTGGTCCACTTTACTCACCTCTTTGTATCTCCATTTTATGAAAGCGTTGGCGGAAGCCAATAGGATAAAGCTCCCCTTTTAATACACATGTCACTGCTTGCTCATTTCACCTACAGTAGAATTACGAGAAACAGTCGCATCTTCCCTGTATTCAACGATACCAATCTTACAGCCAGGACCTATTCTGACCACCTTGCCGCGAACGACATCAGCAATTGTATTCTCCAAATAAATATCATCCGCTTCAATTAGATCAATTTTAAGTTTGGCGGATCTTGAAAATCTTGCACGGCGCACAACAACTTTATCGCCACCAATTTCCCTGATCCGGGAGGTATGTGCTAACTTCAGCATGATCGATTCCGCAGTCAATAGACCATTGATTTTACAACTACCGACGGACGTAAATTGATCGACACTGACATTACCACGGGCGTCAAATCTACCTTTGTTGTCGACAGTGCTGCCGTGAAAATCCTCATTCAGCTCTAACTGTCCGCGGTTTTTGCAGACCTTCACTCTGGCTACTCGGTCTACCTCGGCAGTCCCATAAATAGATAGCTTCTCAGCAGTCAAACCACCATTAATATCGAGGCTTCCGTGGACCTTCACGAATTCTGCCTGAACCGCGTTCATAAAGGTGGCCTGGCCATATACTCCTACTTTTTCAGTCACCACGTCTCCCGTAATCGTCGCACTACCGTGCACCTTAACCTTGTCATACTCACCACCCACGGCATCCATTGAACCGTGTATCACTAATTTTCCGTCACGCATTCGTACTCTCCTCCTCCAAAAAGCATTCATATTCCTGATACAACCTAGTTTATCAGCCCCGAAGTTTCCGTTATTTTATTGATTTTAGCCGTCTTATCACTTCTAAAATTGCCACTGTATTCGACAACATCAATCTCGCAGTTTTCCCCGATGATTACATCTTTGCCGCGAACAATCTTTGCTTTTGTGTGTGACAACTCAATGTGATCTGCTTCAATCGAGTCGGCTTTTAACTGCACATTTTTGAATGGTTGAATCAGTTTTGATAAAAATTCACTGTTTCGGCTCACCTTAATGGACTGTCCACCAATTTCTTTTGCGTAAGAATCCCAAAATATATTGATATCAATTGTGTCAGCACTCAGTAGACCATCAACCTCAAATTTACCATTACCCTCAAAAACCTCAGATTCACAGTCACCTTTTACAGTTAGTAGACCATCGACTTCAATTTCACGCGCTTTCAAACTGCCGAGAATCTTGCATTTACCATCGACATCAACTTCGTCAGCGACAACACTACTTTTCACTGTCACCCAACCATTCACTTCAAACTCTTCCACTTTCACTTTTCCTGATACCGATGCACGACCATTGATATCAATTAAACCAGCAACAATATCACCTTGGAAATCGCTATGACCATCAACCTTTAGCTTGGTTGCTTTCACATTTCCAAGAAAGCTACTATGCCCATTGATGTTGATGACCTCACTGTCCAGATTTCCTTCAAGTTTGCCTTTACCATTGCAAGTGAAATGTTCACAGTTTGTGCCACCCACTATTTTTCCATTTCCGTTGATGACAACATGGCGAAATTCTCCACCTTTGAATCGACCATTTCCGTTAATATTAAGATCACCTTTATGCTCAGTCATGTTTTTCGCCTCCCATTAATTTTGATTTTAATTGTTCTGATATCGTACCGAAAGCGATGCGCTTAACCACTCTTGTCGTTTCTTCAAAAAACAACGATTCTTGGTTCGTTACTAACACGCAACTGGAAACACCAAACTTTCTAGTAAAAACGATCTCGCAAGGTTTTGATTTCAATAACTGATCTTTACCTTTCAAGAGTTCTAACAATAACTTTGCTTCTTCTTGGCTTATATCACCTGCACCTAGTAACTGATCCACCAAGTACACCTGGATAATATCTTCAAATGTATACTGACCTGTAAACTGCCTTTGTTCAATAAAGAAATTGAACGCTGGCTCTGAAATAAATCCGCTAGCAACCATCTGCTCTGGCGTAAATGCCATCTCATTGACATTTGGTGAGAACACCTCCGCCAAATCGTCAAGCGATAAATTTTCCTTCATATCCTGAATCTTATCGATCCGTGCCAAGATCTTTTCTCGTGGGAAAAAAGTTTCCTGCCCTGTAAATGTGCTTTTCCGAATGAACCATTCTTCTGGAATCAGATTTTTCCGCTTCCAACGATACAATTGTCCATACGATATGTTTTTCTCATCCAGTAATTCCTTCTTAGAAATTAACTCCATTTCCATTATCGTTCACCTCCAAATGACTTCTAACACAGTGTAACATAACACTGTTACGTTTGTAAAGATTAAAATGCATTTTTGTGAAACACAGTTCGGAAACACTGAGCATATTGAGAATCGATTTGAGTCCAACCACAATTACCATCAGTAAAATATCCGCCGCAGCAAAGAATTATGTCCAACACCGCAAGGTTTATGATAGAATAACGATACAAAATTTTTTCGAATGGAAGGTACACTCATGTCACGACCACAAACAATTCCTGTTACTTGCCCCAAATGCCAGCGGGATTTTCAATTAAAAAAATGGGATAGCATCAATGTGTCCATTAATCCAGAAATTAAAGAACGCATTCTAAAACACGATTTTTTCCATGAGGCTTGCGCGCATTGCGGGCATTCGTTTCAAATTATTTACCCTTGTCTCTATCATGATACACAGCAGAAACTGCTTATCTATCTTTTACCAAATGAAGCTTCAGCTGAAAAACTTGCTGAGTTAAATGACATTGCTAGCTCCTTTGATGCAGATTATCAAATTCGGATTGTGAAAAGTGAAAAACAATTAGTTGAGAAAATTCAAATCAATGACATTGAGCTCGATGATCGGGCGATTGAGCTTTGTAAACTACTGTTTCAATCCTATGTGACAAGCCAATTAGAGGCGGCTGAAATTAAAGAAGCCTATTTCGATGTACTACCAGAGAAGAAGCAGTTTATTTTCGTGACAGACGAAGCAAAGTTGCTGAGTGTTGATTTCAATGAAAGCTTCTTTGAAAAAGTAACTGAACGTCCTGAGCTAAAGCAGTATCAAGCACAGACGAAGCAGTTTGAAACAATTGATGAAGCATGGGCGATTGAGTTAATGCATTTGCGATAATAGGCTCTCATTATGAAATTTGATAAAAATCAAAAAACCCACGATGACTGCAACAAAGACAGTTTCGTGGGTTTCGCATACCTTCATGGACATTGGGTTACTTTTTCGTTCTTAATTCAGTTTCAACTGCTGCTAGCATGTCATTGGAAGAATGAAAAATTCGGCCGTGCTCTTTCATTGCGCCCACCACGTACAAATTGCGGTAGATAAATTGATTCTCCGTACCATCTTCGATCAAAGCGTCAATTTTGCGTTGATTATCACGACCATTCGCGCGAACATCTGTGAACAAACCGAAAATCTTCCGTTTCGAGGCCCCCGCTTTCTTCACTTCTAATTCACGCATTAACGCAAATCGGCCAATTTCAGCAGCAACACCAGGATCAATATCTGAACCATCGATTACAGCAAATAACACTTCGGCCGCATCTAAATACGCATTGTCTTCATTGAAGATCGTTAAACTATCAGCATATCCTGACTTATCATTTAGATCTGGGTTTTCCTGCGGTACATATAAATCAACCTCTGGCATTCTTGAGCGAATACTCAAAGCTAAATATTCGTTAAATAACTGCTCTGATTCTGAGAACAGTGCGTTGGCTAAATAAGCTTTCATCGTAATCTCCTACTTTCTTTTTCCATTATAAAGGAATTATTAAAAAAACAAAATCCCATTCTAGAAATATTTATATTTTTGCTGGTTTTATTCATATTATTTAGACCCTTTAAAAATGAAACAGCCTACACCTTCTCATTTTAGCTGGCAGCAAAACCATAAGCTCCCAGACTATGCTAGAATAGTACCTAAGAAAATGGCGAGGTGTATAGAAATATGGCTGAAAAATTAACAACAAAACTTCTTGATGAACTGCTTTTTAGTCGTTCATTGGAGCATTTCCTTCAGGAAAACGAGCAAGAGAAACCATCGCTTGCTGGCATACTTAATCAACTTTTAACAGAAAAGAAGTTGTGCAAAAATGAAGTCATAAATCGATCCCAGCTCAACAAGACATTTGCCTATCAAATATTTTCTGGCGATCGAATGGCAAAGCGTGATAAAGTGCTTCAATTGGCATTTGCTATGAGTTTGTCTTTGAAGGAAACGCAGAAAGTATTGCGTGCTGCTGGCGCAAACGAACTCCATTGCAAAAATAATCGAGATGCAATCATTATTTTTTATTTGGAAAAAGGACAGCCACTCAGCATCGTCGAGGACAGTTTATTTTACTACAAGGAACGGACAATTTGTGATAAATAATCTAGAAGGAATGATTCGGGTGCAAGAGTTGATTGACAAGCTTGCTAATATTGAGAAAGACGATGAATATCGGGTGATTAGTGTACTCAAAGAGGGTGAATACGGCTCTACTGAGCAGGTGATTTCATTTAAAGGTCCCACTACCAACATCTATATTAGAAAGTATTTCCCTGAAAGCTCCTCATATAAGAATGGTGAATTTCAGCTTTTATCAGAACTAACCCATCCGTTTCTACCAAAAGTGATTGAACAATATCAATTAAGTGGCCAGCATGTGATGATTGAAGAATATGTCGATGGAATTCGGCTTTCAGAACTTGGTCATCGGTTTGAAACTCGAACGGTCATGGAGATTATTTTGCAGTTATGTAATGTCATTCATTATTTACATCAGCTTAGAGAACCGATAATCCACCGAGATGTGAAGCCTGAAAAT